>JAZKBC010000112.1:0-3155 GCA_040388825.1 Acidobacteriota bacterium
AGCGACCGTCCCGCTGTGACATCAGTCGGAGGCGCCACGAAGAATGGGAAGATCGCGCACGAGCGGTTCTTCTATAACAAGGGCTAAGAGACGCGCTGGGCGCGTTGCAGTGTGACGGGGCAGGCCGATTGGCTTGTCCCGTTTTGCTTTACTGCGATGCGTGCTGCTTTGTCTGCTCCGGAACGGCGAGGACGAGGTTGGGGATGTCGCCCTCGACTTTGAGGGATTGTTCGAGGTCGCCGTACTGGTGCACGGTCTTCTCGCTGGAGTAGGCATTGCCGGGTAGTGTGAGAATCTGGGCTCGCGTGTCGCGCGCATTGTGGATGCGCAATGTGTAGGTCCCCTCAGGAACAGATTCGAGGTGGAAGCTGCCATCGTTGGCGATCTCCGCGATCCCAATGGTCTCGTTGCCATCGGAGGTTGTCAGGTTGAGATTGCCGCCGTTGATGGCGTGGCCGTCGCGTGCTGCGGTAACGACGCCGCCGATGGAGTGCAGCTTGCTGAGCGGAATGGTGATGTCTTCCCCAGTTCGCTCCTCGCCGACGCCTAACTTGAAGGGAACGGCGTCGCTTTTGCGGGTGGCGTCGCCGGAATAGATCATCAGAGAAGAACGCATCAGGCTTGACAGTCCATCGCCGCGAGCCGCACCGGGAACCAAGTCCAAGTGAACGAGGGCGGTGTCAACGATATACTCGCCGTCGCGCAGGCCGCCGATGCGGTAGCGGCCAAGGTCATCCGTGATCTCGTTGCCCTGTATGCCGATGTCCGCCGAGTTGGTCCCACTTTTCTTGTCTTTGCTTCGGCGCACAATCCCGACGTGCATGCCGGAGGCCGGGCTGCCATCGTCGAAGCGGATAACACCGCTGACCGCTGCGCCGCGTTCGAGGCGAATGTCGATGGCCACGGCCTGGTCTGCCTGGACATCGACCCTGGGTAAGACGAGGGGCGGCTGCCCGGCAGGCGGGGGAGGCTCCGCATTATCGATGTCTTTCGCGTCGGCCCGCGGCGAGAGATATCCGGCGGCGGTGGCGACGACGTAATAGGAGCCGGGCGGCACCTTGGGAATCACGAAGCTGCCGTCGAGGGCAGTCTGCACGATGCCTCCGGTGGGCGAATCGCCACTGGAGTGCGAGTAGGCCTTGGATCGTTGTTCTGCATCCTTGACCGATTCCAACTGAACCTGAGCCGTGCGGGCGGGGGCGTTGGTGTCGGCGCAGTAGATGTGGCCGGTGACGGTGTCGGTTCCCGGTTTGGCAGAGTTCTGCGCCGTGGCGGCGAGGGCGACGAAGGGAAGCAGCAGTGTGGGCCAGCGGCGTATGGTGTCCATTGCAAATCGCGTAGACAAGTGTACGTCTGATCTACTGCGAGGCGGCGGCTTGTTTCGGGGTGGCTGTGGCGCCTTTTTCCGGTACAGAGATGACGACGGTGGGGGCGTCGTCGTGAATGTTGATGGGCTGATCGGCGGTGCCGTACCAACGGGCGACGCGCGCTTCTTCATGTGTTCGCGGCATGGTGCCAGGTGGGTAGGGCACATCCTCGTAGGCAGCATCGGCGGCACGGCTGACGCGGAGGATGTAATTGCCTTCGGGCACAAAGAGAAGATGGAATTTGCCATCCGCACGTTCGAGACTGGCTGTCTCCAATTCGCTTTTGTCTTCCGCGTCGAGAAGCTGGACGGTGCCCATGTTCAGGAGGTGCCCGTCGTGCGCGGCGATGATCTCGCCGCTGATGGTATGTAGTTTGGAGAGCGGGATGGTGATGTCTTCGCCTGTGCGCTCCTCACCCTCGGTGAGCTTGAAAGATGCGGCATCCCGTTTGCGCGCAGTGTTGCCGGAGCAAAACAAGAGCCGCGCCTGCGAATCGGAGGACATGGAGGCTCCGCTGTTGTCGAGGGTCATTCCGATTGTGATTCTTTGCAACTCGAGATCTGCCTGAACTTCGTATTCCCGCGGTGGAAGACCTTCGAGGCGATAGCGCCCGAGATCATCTGTGTGTACTTCCGTTGTCATGAGAAACGGCGTTGGGCGAAGCGCGGACCAAGTCGCTTTCTGGCCTTCCTTGTGGCGGACGAGTGCGTGAACTTTGAGTCCGGGTGCGGGACTGCCGTCGTCAAAAAGAACAGTGCCGGAGATAGCTCCGCCGCGTTCGAGCCGGATGTCGATGGATGCAGGCTGAGCAGTATCGACGGCAATCTTCGGTACGACGCGAGCAATCCGATCTTTGTCTTCCGCGGAAGGATGGGAGAGGACGTCGGCTGGAAATGTCGCGAGGGGCGAGAGGTAGCCGGGCATGTAGGCCACAACGTAGTACGTGCCTGTAGAGACATTGGGGATGGTAAAGCTGCCGTCCAAGGTGGTCTGGACGGAGGTCATCGTGATCTGTTCGGAACTGCCATGCTCGTGCGCTGCTCCGATGGCATCCACCGCGCGCACCGGCTCCAGCATGACGGAGGCGAGGCGGGCGGGCGCGTTGGTATCGGCGCAATAGACGTGGCCTGTGACAGTGGTGGTGGCTTGTTTTTTGGAGGCCTGCTGCGCGGAGGCCGCGAGCGGGATCGCGAGAAGGACGGACAGGGGCCGAATACGCATTGCGTGGGCGCTCCGTTGAGCGGAAACAGTGTAACGCTGAGGACGCAGGTGCACGTCTCTTCGCTAAGGATGACGCCATGATTGCCATTGCGGATTTCTATTGCGGTGGGTGGCTCGGGAGCCAGTAGGGTTCGGCGGAGTTGATGTAGTGGACGGGCACGCCGGGGAAGACGGTGCGGAGCCAGGTGGCGGCGGTCTGCATGCCGTCGGTTTCCGAGGTGCTGTGGCCGATGAGGATGAGGGCTTTGGGACGGTGCTGCTGCATTGCGTCCTGTGCGTACATGACGGCTTCCCACTCGGAGGATTCGCCCGCGACGAGGACCTGGACGTCGTCGCGCTCGAGCGCTGTGATCTGCGCGGCTTCGCCGGAGGCTCCGGGGCGATAGGCGACGCCGGTGACGCGGAGGCTGGGGTCGCCGACGACGCGGACGATGCGTGCGTGGAGTTTCTGCTGGAGGTCCTGCGCGAGCGCGTCAACGGTGGTGGGCGGCAGAGTGAAGAAGAGCGGGTCGTTCGGATGCTCATATTTCTCCCATCCGACGACGGCGGTGAAGGCCTCGGTCATGG
>JAZKBC010000112.1:3165-4040 GCA_040388825.1 Acidobacteriota bacterium
AGTCTCTCCGCTACTTCCAGCTTCTAGATTTTTAGTGATGACAGACATGCCACTGGTCATGGAAGCGCCAGATGACGAGGTGATGGTCGCGCATGTAGGCGAGCTTTTCCTTGTAGACAGGATCGTTGGTGAAGATCGTCGCCTGATCGCGATGGTTGTAGAAGGTGGGCTCGTGGGTGACGATGAGGTTGGCGTGCAGTGCGACGGCCTGGCGGAGCACGTCCATGCTGTCGGTGAAGCATGTCACGATGCCGGTGACGATTGTGGCGGGGTCACCGGCCTTGATGGTGTCCACGGTATCGGCTGGGGGCTTTAGCGGGATGGCGGCCTGGATGCGCGCAATGGCCTCGCCGGCGGTGATGTCGGGGGTGGCAGGCTGGGTTTGCGCAGCGACGGCGACGGGAAGCAGCAGGGCAGCGGCGAGGGAGAGTCGAATCACCATGGCCTGAAGACTAGCAGGGATTTGCCATTCAGGCAGACGGAGAGAGACAACTGAGGCAGGCAGCAGGTGTAGTCTGCGAGGTTGGCAAAGGAGATGGGATGGATTTGGTTTTGGACCCGAAGGTGACGGCGCTGGTGCTGATCGATCTGCAGAACGGCGTAGTGGGACGGCAACTGGCGCCGCATGCGGCGGCGGATGTGGTGCGCAACGGGGTGAGGCTGGCGGATGCGCTGCGCGCGAAGGGCGGGCTGGTGATTTTTGTGCGGGTGATGGTGACGGAGACGCTGAGTCTTCCGGTGGATGCACCGCACCCACGGCCGGCGAATATTCCGCCGGAAGCATCGGAGCTGGTGGCGGATCTGCATGTGCAGCCGAGCGATGTAGTGATCACGAAGCGGCAGTGGGGCGCGTTTTATGGAACGGAGCTGGAACA
>JAZKBC010000113.1:0-9891 GCA_040388825.1 Acidobacteriota bacterium
TCAGGTCTCGCATCCCCAGTGCTGGCCTCCGATTTCTGCTCGTCGGCCCATCTGCGAATGCCGAATTGCTCCGTTCGGTGCGGCGTGCCATCGCTGCAGTGCCCGATGAAATTCTGATCCAACGTCTGCGTCAGGTTCTCAACTGTGACGCTATGCAGGCGCTCTCTCGCCTGTCGTTACCGATCCTGGATCTCCGTGCCACGAACGATCGTCTCGTCAACCAGACGTGCGCCCAGGCCATCCGTGCCCTGCCGCGAACGATCGCAGCAGATTTGCCGGGACCGCATCTTCTCCTGCAACGCTGTCCCCGCGAATCCGCCGACGTCGTCGCCCGCTTTGTGCAGGGGCTTCCGCTTGATACATTGAATCGGTGAGCAGCAACCCCTCCCTCGTTCCCCTCCCTCTCGGCTTCCGCTGGTCCTCCGTCACCGCGGGCATCAAGGCCTCCGGCAAGCCCGACGTCGCTCTCGCCGTAGCCGACGAACCCGCCATCGCCGCGGCAATGTTCACGTCGAACCAGTTCGTCGCCGCGCCCATCATCGTCGACCGCAATCACCTCGCCGCCACGCAGAACAAGATTCGCGCCGCCCTCATCAACGCTGGCAACGCCAACTGCGCCACCGGAGACCCCGGCATCGAGCACTGCCGCCAGTCCTGCGCCGCCCTCGGCGACCAGCTCGGCTGCGTCTTTGACGAAGTCTTCCCTTCCTCCACCGGCATCATCGGCGTCCCGCTCCCCGTCGAAAAGCTCATCGCCGCCGCCGCCCCGGCCGTCGCCGCGCTCGGCTCCTCCCAACAACACGCCGAAGCCTTCGCCACCGCCATCCTCACCACCGACACCAAACTCAAAATCGCGCAGGCCTCCTTCGAAATCGACGGCAAGCGTGTCAGCCTCTTCGGCTGCGCCAAGGGCGCTGGCATGATTGGCCCGCAGGTCGTTCCTCACGCGACCATGCTCGTGTACCTCTTCACTGACATCGCCGCCTGCGCCGAGCATCTCTCCGCCATGCTCACCACCGCCGTCAACCGCAGCTTCAACTCCATCTCCATCGACGGCGACATGAGCACCAACGACACCGTCCTCCTCCTCGCCAGCGGCAAATCCGGCGTCGCCGCCGAAGGCCCCGCCGTCCCCGCCTTCGAGTCCGCCCTCCAGCACATCTGCAGCTCTCTCGCCCACGCCATCGTCGATGACGGCGAAGGCGTCACCCACGTCGTCACCCTCGACATCACCGGCGCCCCCACCGACGAGGCCGCCCACCAGATCGCGAAGACCATCGCCACCTCTCCCCTCTGCAAAACCGCCTGGTCCTCCGCCGACCCCAACTGGGGCCGCCTCCTCGCCGCCGCCGGTCGCGCTGGCATCCCCTTCTCGCCCGCCGACGTCACCATCACCATCGCCGGCCTCCCCGTCTTCGCCCACGGCATCCGCGACGCCGCCTACGACGAATCCGCCACCCACGCCGCCATGAGCGCCCGCGAGTACACCATCGCCATCCATCTCGGCCAGGGCACCGGCTCCACTCGCTTCCTCACCTGCGATCTCACCCATGAGTACGTCTCCATCAACGCCGACTACTCCACCTAGACCACGCCACATCCAACGCAACCCCCGGAGTGCCCTCGTCCGCGCCAACGCCTAAAATGGCTACGACCATGAGCACTCCGACCCCGCCGCTCCGCGATCTCCTCACTACCACGCTCGCCCACGCCCTCGCCTACCGCGAATCCGAGCCCACCTCCCCCGTCGCCGCTCCTGCCACCTACGCCGACCTCCACGCCCGCCTCGGCATTCCCCTGGCTGACGAACCAATCGCCCCATCGACTGTCATCGACGACCTAGTCCGCGCCACCGACGGCGGCCTCCACCGCACCACCGGCGGACGCTTCTTCGGCTGGGTCATCGGCGGCACTCTCCCTTCCGCCCTCGCCGCCGACTGGCTCACCTCCACCTGGGACCAGAACTCCGGCGCCTTCGCCGTTGCCCCCGCCGCGCAGGTCGCTGAAGAAATCGCCGGCGCGTGGCTCAAAGACCTCCTGCATCTCCCCTCCGAAGCCAGCTTCGCTCTCGTCACCGGCTGCCAGCTCGCGCACGTTACCTGCCTCGCTGCCGCGCGCCATCAAATCCTCCGCGACCACGGCCACGACGTCGAACGCGATGGCCTCTTCAACGCCCCACCCATCCGCATCCTCACCAGCACCGAGCTCCACGCTACCGTCAACCGCGCCGCCCGCCTCCTCGGCCTCGGCGAATCGAGCATCGTCCCTCTCCCCGTCGACAACGCCGGCCGCCTCCCCGCACTCGTCCTCGAAGCCGCCCTCGCCACCCACCCCTCCGCGCCCACCATCGTTCTGCTGCAAGCCGGCGACGTCAACACCGGCACCTTCGACGACTTCGCCACCCTCATTCCCATCGCCAAAAAGCACAACGCCTGGGTCCACATCGACGGCGCCTTCGGCCTCTGGGCCTCCGCCTGCCCGCGCCTCGCGCACCACACCCGCGGCGTCGAGCAGGCCGACTCCTGGGCCACCGACGGCCACAAGTGGCTCAACGTCCCTTACGACTGCGGCTACGCCTTCATCCGCAACCCCGACGCCCACCAGGCCGCCTTCGCGCAGCACGCCTCCTACGTCCACCACGACGCCACCGCCCGCAACAGCATGGACTGGACCCCCGAGTACTCCCGCCGCGCCCGCGGCTTCTCCACCTACGCCGCCCTCCGCGAGCTAGGCCGCACGGGCGTCGCCTCGCTCATCGACCGCTGCTGCCGCCACGCCCACTCCATCGCCGCCCGCATCGCCGCTCTCCCCGGCGCGCAACTCGTCAGCGAACCGACGCTCAATCAAGGCCTCGTCCGCTTCCTCGATCCCTCACCCGCCGCCGACCACGACGCCTTCACCGACCGCGTCACCGCCGCCATCCTCACCGACGGCCACGCCCTCTTCTCCAACACCACCTGGCGCAACCAGCGCGCCATGCGCATCAGTGTCTCCAGCTGGCGCACCTCGGACGAAGACGTCGATCAGGTCATCGCCAGCGTCGCCCGCGTCCTCGCCCACCTCCGCGAAACCCCGCCAAACGCCTGATCCTATACCCCATTTCCTCCCCCCAAAAATGTGACGACTAGCCTTTCCCCATAAGCGCCATTTATCGTAGTAGTGGATTCTTTGCATATTGAGGGACAACGAACAGATGGCAACTCAGGTGGAAGACGTAGTCAAAAAGGACATGACCGCAGAGGTCACGGAGTGGATTGAGGCATTCGATCAGGTCGTCGCGACCGATCTCGACCAGGGCGCGCAGGTTCTTTCCGCTCTCCGTGCCCGTGCTCGCGAGGCCGGCCTCGCCACCACCGGAGACACCACCACACCCTACGTCAACACCATCCCCAAACACGACGAAGTGCCCTACCCCGGCGACCGCTCCATCGAGCGCCGCGTCGAAGCTCTGCTCCGCTGGAACGCCATGGCGATGGTGCACAAGCAGAACAAGTACGACGCCGGCATCGGCGGCCACATCTCCACCTACTCTTCCCAGGCCACGCTACTCGAAGTCGGCTTCAACCACTTCTTCCGTGGTTCATACGGCGACCAGCCCGGCGACTTCATCTACTTCCAGGGCCACGCCTCTCCTGGCGTCTACTCCCGCGCCTTCCTCGAAGGCCGACTCACCGAGCAACACCTCAAGAACTTCCGTCACGAACTCCGCGACACCCCCGGCCTCTCCAGCTATCCGCACCCCTGGCTCATGAAGGACTTCTGGCAGTTCCCCACCGTCTCCATGGGCATCGGCCCCCTCAACGCCATCTACCAGGCCCGCTTTATGAAGTACCTCGAGAATCGAGGCCTCATCGAAAAAACCGACCGCAAGGTCTGGGGCTTCCTCGGCGACGGCGAAACGGACGAAGTCGACACCCTCGGCGCCATCAACCTCGGCAGCCGCGAGAAGCTCGACAACCTCATCTTCGTTGTCAACTGCAACCTGCAACGTCTCGACGGCCCGGTCCGCGGCAACGCCCGCATCATCGACGAGCTCGAGTCCGCCTTCCGCGGCGCCAACTGGAACGTCATCAAGGTCATCTGGGGTGCCGACTGGGACGAACTCTTCGCCCGCGACCATCAGGGCCTCCTGCTCAAGCGCATGGAAGAGTGCGTCGACGGCGACTACCAGGCCTACAAGGCCAAGGGCGGCACTTATCTCCGCGAGCACTTCTTCGGCAAATATCCCGAACTCCTCAAGCTCGTCGAAGACAAGACCGACGAGCAGCTCGCCCAGCTTCATCGCGGCGGCCATGATCCCGCCAAAATCTACAACGCCTACAAGCGCGCCATCGAGCACAAGGGCGGTCCCACCGTTATCCTCGCTCACACCGTCAAAGGCTACGGTCTCGGCTCAGCCCAGGCACGCAACGCCACCCACTCCGAAAAGAAGCTCACCGACGAAGGCCTCGCCGCCTTCGTCAAGCGCTTCGAAATTCCCATCCCTGTAAAGGCCGCCAAGGACGCAGACTTCTACCATCCCGGCCCCACCGATCCCGCCATCGAGTACATGCAGTCTCGCCGCAAAGAGCTCGGTGGCTATCTGCCCACGCGCGAAGTCCCCGCACCCACGTTCAAAACGCCGCCACTGGACTTCTTTAAGGACTGGCTCGCCGGCTCCAAGGGCCGCCCCATCTCCACAACCATGGGCTTCGTCAACCTCCTCAACGGCCTGCTCAAGAACAAGGCGATCGGCAAGCTCGTCGTGCCCATCATCCCCGACGAAGGCCGCACCTTCGGCTTCGAATCGGTCATGAAGAGCGTCGGCATCTACGCTCCCGAGGGGCAGAAGTACATCCCCCACGACTCCGACATCTTCCTCAGCTACTCCGAGAAAAAAGACGGCCAGATCCTCGAAGAAGGCATCACCGAAGCCGGTTCGATGGCCAGCTTCACCGCCGCCGGCACCGCCTACACCAACTACAAAATCCCCATGGTGCCGTTCTACATGTACTACTCCATGTTCGGCTTCCAGCGCATCGGAGATATGGCCTGGGCCTTTGCCGATTCGCAGGGCAAGGGCTTCCTCATGGGAGGCACCGCCGGCCGCACCACCATGCTCGGTGAAGGCCTCCAGCACCAGGACGGCCACTCCCACGTCCTCGCCGGAACCATCCCCACCTGCGTCACCTACGATCCAGCCTGGGTTTACGAACTAGCCGTCATCGTCCAGGACGGCATGCGCCGCATGTATGAAGTCGGTGAAGACGTCTTCTACTACATCACCATGTACAACGAAGACTACGTCCAGCCTGCCCTTCCCGAAGGCGACGGCATCCGCGAAGGCATCCTCCGCGGCATCTACAAATTCAAAGCAGCCGAGAACGGCAAGCCGCAAGTCCAGCTCTTCGGCTCTGGCACAATCTTGAACGAAGTCCTCGAAGCCCAGCAGATTTTGGCTGATAAGTACAAAATCTCCGCCGATGTATGGAGCGTGACCAGCTATAACGAGCTCCGCCACGACTGCCTTAGCACCGAACGCTGGAACCGCCTCCATCCCGCCGAGCCCGAGCGCACGCCCTACGTCGTGGAAGCCCTCGCCAAGGCCTCCGGCCCCATCATTGCTGCCAGCGACTACATGAAGTCCATGCCGGATTCACTGTCGCCCTGGCTCGGCGCGCGCCTCGTCTCGCTCGGTACCGACGGCTTCGGCCGCTCCGACAACCGCGAGCACCTGCGTCGTCACTTCGAGGTCGACGCCGAGTCCATCGTCGCCGCCACGCTCTCCAAGCTTTCTCGCGAAGGCGTCGTCAAACCCGAGGTCGCTCAGAAAGCTCTGACCGAAATGGGCCTCGATACCGAAGGCGACGGTGCAGCGAAGGCCTGACCTTCGCTGCTTCGCTCTGTTCCTTCCGCATCCAACGCAGTATGCTTGAACCTACCCCTGCGCGTTAGAGGTCCTTACCACCTTGGCTGAAAATCCACTCCTCCCCCATCGCAAGCTCCAGGAGCTGCACACGCTGATTGTGCGCGCACGCTCCATGAGCAAAGCCCCTTCCACCTCTCCTCGCTTCGAGGCCCTCCTCGCCGCCACGCTCATGCACCTCGAGCCCGGCGACTTCGTCAGCCCACCTCCCGGCGCCGCGCACGCCGCACAGCTCATTGCCGAGCGCACCGCCCCTGCTCGCCGCAAGAAATCCACCGTGCCTCAACTTGAGCCCGCCCTCCCCGCGACCCAGCGACTCGCCGCTGCCGCCGGTGCCGCACGCGGTCTCAAGCTCGCCAAGTCCGACCGCATGTCGGTCGTCTACATCGACGCCGGCGCCCCCACCACGCGCACCGAGCCCAGCTGGGCCGAATCCCTCACCTACATCTCCCAGGGCGAGCTCCCCTTCGTCGCCGTCATCGCCGACGCTACCGGCAGCAACACCTCCGCCAACCCCAAATCCCTCTCCTGGCCCAACGTCGCTAAACTCACCGCGAAACTCCAGCTCCCCGTCCTCACGGTCGATGGCGAAGACGCCGTAGCCGTCTACCGCTGCATGCAGGAGTGCACCCTCCGCGCCCGCATGGGAGCAGGCTCCGCCCTCATCTGGGCCGTCCTCACTCCCGGCTCGAAAGCCGCGTCACTCACCCGCAGCCAGCTCCCCCAGTCCCGCCTCGAAAGCTACCTCAAAACCCGCAGCATCCCCTTCAAGAACTAGCTCCAACGGGGTGCCCTATCCGCGCCGCAACAGCATCGCACCGTCGACGCACTCAGCTCGCGGCAGGGTGGGTATCGCGCGTTAAGACGCGCGACCGCTCTCGGCCAAACCCTCGATGAATCCCCAGTCATCTTCCCGAACCGCATCTGCAACCACGCAAGCATCTTTCTCTCACCCATTCCCATCCTTTTGAGCATGCCTTCCCGGTACACTCAAACCATGCCATCGCTGCGCCCTCATCTCTCGCTGCGCCCCCATAGCCAGCCGCGCTTCCACCGTTGGAATTCTGCCCTGCTTCTCGCGGCAACCCTCGCGCTGCCCACGTTCACCGTCACTATGGCGGCACAGGACACCTCCGTCCCCTCCGCGCCCATTCCCACTCCCGTCCCGGCCAGCAGCTTCCCCTCCATCCCCGCTGCCACCTCCGCACCCGCCACAACCCCCGCGCCGACCGCCCAGCAACCCGCCTCCGATCCGCTCACGCAGCCCATTACTGTCCAGCCCGCCCCCCGGCCCGCCGCCGTCCAGACACCTCAGGTCCAGGCCACAACCAAGCTCCCCTCGCTTCCACCCTACGATCCCGGCGACTTCAGCTTCGACCACCTCAGCTCCACCTACATCCCCGTCGACAGCCCCATCTACCCCATGGCTCTCCGCCTCTACTCCCTGGGCTATCTCGACACCGCCTTCATCAGCATGCGCCCCTGGACCCGCCGCAGTCTCATGCACATGCTCGATGACTCCTCCGACCAGATCATGGCTGAGGGCAACGACGAAGCCATCGCCATCCTCGCCAAACTGCAGGACGACCTCTCCGCCGAGGAGCTCAATCCCAACGCCGTGCGCGGCACCGTCTACGGTCTGGAGTCCGCCTACACCCGCCTCATGGGCATCGCCGGAACCCCACTCCGCGACAGCTGGCACCTCGGCCAGACCATCGCCAACGACTACGGCCGCCCCTACTCCAACGGCTTCAACTCGCTCATCGGCTTCACCTCCGTCAACGAGCACGGCCGCTTCTCCCTCTACGTCCGCGGCGAGTACCAGCACGCTCCCTCGTATGTCGGCTACAGCTTCAACCTCGCCAACACCCTCTCCTGCGGCGTCGACGGCATCTGCCCGTTCGCTCCTCCGCACGATCCCCAGGACACCATCCCCTACGGCAACACAGGTGCCCGCAATCCCTTCCGCATCCAGGAAGCTACGCTCTCCGTCCATCTCCTCAACCACGAAATCTCCTTCGGCAAGTCCGACTCCTGGATGGGCCCCGGCCTCGGCGGTTCTCTCGCCTGGACTAACAACGCGGAAGACATCTACGCCTTCCGCATCAACCGTGTCGAGCCGCTCAAGATCCCCCTCCTCTGGCACATCATCGGCCCCATGCGCTACGACTTCTTCGTCGGTTCCCTCCAGGGCCACACCTATCCCAACGCTCCCTGGACTCACAGCGAGATGTTCGCCTTCCGCCCCACCTCCAACGTCGAGTTCGGCTTCCAGCGCACCGTCATCTGGGGAGGCCACGGCCACGGCTGCGTTGTTCCCGGAACCACCACTTATTACGACTGCAACGAGCCCATCAATCTACACACGTTCCTCAAGAGCTTCTTCGACATCAACGACACCACCGGCGCCGAGAAGTACTCCCGCGACGATCCCGGTGCTCGCTTCACCGCCTTCAACTTCTCCTGGCGCCTTCCCTTCATGAGCCACCGAGTCACCCTCTACACCGACTCTGAAGCCCACGACGACGTCACTCCGCCCAGCGCCCCCCGCCGCGCCGCGTATCGTCCCGGCGTCTACATCTCCCAGCTGCCCGGCCTGCCGAAGTTGGACTTCCGCGTCGAGGCCGTCAGCACCGATACCTCCACCCTCCGCAGCCTCGGCGGAACCTTCAACTACTTCGAAACCATCCAGCGCCAGGCATATACCAACAAGGGCTTCATCATGGGCGACTGGATCGGCCGCGAAGCCAAGGGTGGCCAGGCCTGGCTCACCTACCATCTCTCTGCCGACGACTCCATCCAGATCGAGTACCTGAACAAGAAGACCCCCAAGGACTTCATCCCCGGCGGCACCACCCAGAACCAGTTCAAGGTTGAGGTCATCAAGCACCTCCGCCCCGAACTCGAAATGGACGCCTGGTTCCAGTACGAACGCTGGGTCGCCCCCATCTTCAAAACCGGCAACCAGAGCGACTCCGTCATCGCCGCCCAGTTCACCTGGTTCCCCCGCCTCAAAACCTCCGTCGGCCTCAACGGCAAGTAGCCACATCACCACTTCCACCCTCCGCCGTCCGATCCAATGGACGGCGATGGTTTTCGCACGCGCTCCCACGCCGGCGACGCTGCAGCTTCAGATAGCCTCGTTGTATTCGGAGACCGCATCGCACGATGAATATTCATCCCAGCAAAATCGGTTTGGGCTGCGTCACCTTCGGACGCGAGATTGATGAAGACCAATCCTTCGCCATCATGGACTACGCCGTCGAACACGGAATCACCTTGTTCGACACTGCGGAAGCCTACGGCGGCGGCGCGTCGGAGAAAATAGTCGGCCGCTGGCTCCGCTCCCGCGGCATGGCCGGCAAGATCGCCGTCATCTCCAAGGTCAACCGCAAGCTCACCAAAGAGAACATCCACGCCGCTCTCAACGATAGCCTTGAGCGCCTCGGCCTCGACAAAATCGACGCCTATCTCCTCCACTACTTCGATCAGGCAACCCCCCTCGAAGAAACCCTCGAAGCCCTCACCCTCGAAGCCCAAAACGGAAGAATCGGCATCGCCGGCTGCAGCAACTACACCACGGAGCAGCTCAACCAGGCACTCGATCTAAGCGAGCAGAAAAACCTCATCCAGTTCAAGATGATCAGCCCCCTCTACAACCTCGCCGCCCGCGAGATCGAAGACGGCATGCTCGCGGCCGCGAAGCGCCGAGGCCTTTCGATCGTCGTCTTCTCCCCGCTGGGAGCCGGCTTCCTCACCGGAAAATACTCCGCCAGCCGCGAAAACATCCCCAAAGGCTCACGTTTTGACATCATCCCCGGCCACATCAACATCTACTTCAAACCAGAAAACTTCGAGCTCCTCGAAAAACTGCGCACGAAGTCCGAAGCGACCGGTTCGTCCATGTCCCGCCTGTCCATGAGCTGGGCACTCGCTAACTCGCAGGTCGATTCAGTCCTCATCGGCGCACGCTCCATCGACCAGGT
>JAZKBC010000114.1:0-774 GCA_040388825.1 Acidobacteriota bacterium
GTGAGGCTGGAGTGGAGACGCTGGCGGGGTTTCTGCTGAACAAGCTGGGGCATATCCCGCGGGTCGGCGAGAAGGTGGACTTCGGGGATCGGCGGTTTGAAGTGGTGGAGATGGATGGCAAGCGGATCGCGCGGGTGAAGGTGGAGCCGCATGTGGAGACGAAGCGGGCGAAGAAGGTGACGGGGGTGAGGGCGTGAGCGAAGGGCAGAGCGCAGGGAAGACGGTGCGAGAGATTTTGAAGAGGGTGGCGACGACGCTGCCGGTGCTGTGGGTGGTGGTGACGGTGGTGTTCCTGCTGATCCACCTGGTGCCGGGTGATCCTATTGTGCAGATGCTGGGAGATGGAGCGAGTGCGGGGGACGTTACGGCTCTGCGGCATGCGTATGGGTTGGACCGGCCGCTGCAGGAGCAGTATGTGGCTTACTGGCATGGAGTGGTGCGGGGGGATCTGGGACAGTCGCTGCGGATGCATGACTCGGTGACGCATCTGGTGCTGCAGCGGTATCCGTACACGCTGGCGTTGACGGTGGCGGCGATGATTCTGGGAGCGTTGCTGGCGATTCCGGCGGGGGTGGCTTCGGCTCGACGAAGGGATAAGTGGCAGGATCGGACGCTGGGGGTGGTGAGCCTGGTGGGATTGTCGTTTCCGAACTTTGCGTTGGGGCCGATTTTTATTGTGGTGTTTTCGATTGCGCTGGGGTGGTTGCCGGTTTCGGGCGCGGGCGATGGGGCGGAGAGCTTTCTGCTGCACCTGGTGCTGCCGGCGGTGACGCT
>JAZKBC010000114.1:784-6427 GCA_040388825.1 Acidobacteriota bacterium
TGGGGTTGGGGATGGCGGCGATTTTGACGCGGATGGTGCGGACGTCGATGCTCGAGGAGCTGGGGCAGGATTACATACGGACGGCGCGGGCGAAGGGGTTGAGCGAGAGTGCGGTGGTGTATCGGCATGCGCTGAGGAATGCGCTGAATCCGGTGCTGACGGTGATGGGACTGCAATTTGGGTCGCTGCTGGCGGGAGCGATTGTGACGGAGACGATCTTCAGTTGGCCGGGTATTGGGAGGCTGACGCTGTCGGCGATTTCGAATCGGGATTATGCGTTGGTACAAGGGTGCATTCTGGCGATTGGGTTGACGTACGTGGCGGTGAACCTGGTGACGGACTCGTTGTATGCGCTGGCTGATCCGAGGATGAGACGTTGAGGTAGAGGGATGAAGCGGGCCTTGGTTGCGTTGTGCGCGGCGATGGTTGCAGGGAGTGGGTGGGCGCAGGTGTCTGTGCCGACGGCTCCTGCGGCTGGAGCGAAGGCGCAGAAGGTGCATGACTGGCGCTATGGGGTGAGGTTCACCGTTCCAACAGGGTGGAGCTATGCGAAGAAAGATGGCGTGGTGAGTACGTTTCGATTGGATGCTCGGTCGGTGGGCGTGAAGACGCGGATGCGTGGAGTGGCGAGCATGGAGTTCAATCCGCTGCCGCAGTCGACACTGGCGGGAGCGACGATGTACTACAGCGTGGAGCCGAAGACGACGGAGGTGGAGTGCGCGGCGCAGGCTTCGACGAAGAAGGGAAGGCCGGATGTGGTGGACATCGGCGGCATGGACTTTACGCATGGACACGATGAACACGGCGGGATCTGCGTGGAGGCTCGCGATGAGATTTATACGGCCTATCGCAAGCACAGCTGCTACAGGTTCGACCTGGTGGTGAATACGTTCTGTGCGGAGTCGAGTGGAGCGCAGGAGTTGAGCAAGAGGCAGTTGCAGGGCGTCCTGGAGCGGATGACTGCGATGCTTTCGACCGTCGTGTTTACGTGGGAGAAGAGCGGAGCGCGGGAGGTTCCGGTACCGAGGGTTTCGGCTTCGCGCTGAGGCGAAGACTTAGTCGATGAGGTGGACTAGCTTTGGGGAGAGCTCGGTGGCGGAGAGTTCGAGCAGAGCCAGGGTGATGGGAAGATCGAAGCGGCGGGGGCCGCAGCTGCCGGGGTTGAGGTAGAGGACGCCGTTGCGGTGCTCGATCGATGGCTTGTGGGAGTGGCCGTAGATGACCGCGGAGATTCCAGCGGCTTCGGGGGTGAGGTCGAGGTCGTCGATGGAGTGGAGCATATAGATCAGCTTGCCGTTGAGCTCGATGGCTTCGATGGGGGGAAGAAGAGCGCAGGGGCCGTGGGTGTCGACGTTGCCGCGGATGGCGGTGACGGGAGCGAGGGTGCGAAGGGTGTCAAGAATGTCGGCGTTGCCAACGTCGCCGGCGTGGAGGATGTGGTCGGCGGAGGCGATGGCGGGGATAACTTCGGGGCGGAGCAGGCCGTGGGTGTCAGAGAGAACCGCGAGGAGCATGCTTCCAGTCTAGCGACTGGAGGCGGAGGGAGAGGTGACAAGTGTCAAGTGAGGAGTGGGTTTTGTGGTTAGCGGATCTTTGTGGGTTTGAGGTGTCACGTTTCACGCGTCACTTACCACTAGCTTCTGCATGGGGGTCGAGGTAGTCGCGGAGGCCGTCGCCGACGAGGTTGAAGCAGAGAACGCAAAGGGCTACGGCCATGGCTGGGAAGAAGACGAGGTAGGGCGACTCGAAGAGGTGAGAACGGGCGTCGTTGAGCATGGCGCCCCAGGTGGCGGTAGGAGGCTGGACTCCGAGGCCGAGGAAGCTGAGGGTGGCTTCGGCGAGGACGGCTCCGGCCATGCCGACTGCGGCCTGCACGAGCAGCGGCTGGACGATGTTGGGTAGGATGTGGCGGAAGAGGAGGCGGGCGTCGTTGGCTCCGAGCGAGCGGGCGGCCTGGACGAACTCCCTCTCCTTCATGGCCATGACCTGGGCGCGGACCAGGCGAGCGTAATTGACCCAGCCGGCGAGAGCCAGCGCGAGGATGAGGTTGACCAGGCTGGGGCCGAGGAAGGCGACGAAGGCGACGGCGAGGAGGATGCCAGGGAGGGCAAGGAAGGCGTTGGTGAGGTAGATGTTGATGACGGTGTCGGCGAGACCACCGTAGAAACCAGCGATCATTCCCAAGATGAGACCGACCGCGAGCGAGAGGCTGACGACGGCGACCGCTACGGTCAGGGAGACTCGGGATCCGTAGATGGTGCGCGAGAGCACATCGCGACCGAGTTCATCGGTTCCGAACCAGTGTGCGGATGATGGGGGGAGCAGGCGGGCGGAGAGATCGAGTTGTGCCGGGTCGTGGGGCGAGATGAGCGGAGCGCCTAGAGCGCAAAGGAGAAAGAGCAGAAGCACGATGGCGCCGGCGGTTGCCAAACGATGATCGAGCAGCGCACGCACAACCTTATGCCGGGTAGAACGCATCTCGGTCATCATAGGTAAGGCTTGTAACATGACTGTCGTTTCATCATAGAACGATGCGACATGTGGATGATTTGGTTGAAGTTCCGAATCGACCGCCGTTACACTCAAATGTAAGACCGTCAGACAAGAGGAAGCAGCCCTCCGGCTGAAAATGGACGCAACTGGCCGGAATCCCAAGGCCACAGCGAATGGAGTTTGAATGACTTTGAAGGGCGACACGGCGATCGTTTGCGGTGCCGGTGGTTTTATCGGTGGACATCTGGTGAAAGGATTGCTGGCCCAGGGTGTTCGCGTGGTTCGGGCGGTGGACGTGAAGCCGGTTTCGGAGTGGTACCAGGTGACGGAGGGTGTGGAGAATCTGTCATTGGATTTGAAGGACAGAGAAAATTGCATGGTCGCGGCCAATGGCATCGATCTGGTGTATCAACTGGCCGCGGATATGGGCGGCATGGGCTTTATCGAGAACAACAAGGCGTTATGCATGTTGAGCGTGCTGACCAATACGCACATGTTGATGGCGGCGCAGGCAAAGGGAGCGAAGCGGTTCTTTTATGCGTCGTCGGCCTGCGTGTATAACGGCGAGAAGCAGACCAGCGCTGACGTGATTCCGCTGAAGGAGAGCGATGCGTATCCGGCGTTGCCTGAGGACGGCTATGGGTGGGAGAAGCTTTTCAGCGAACGGATGTGCCGTCACTTCGAAGAGGATTTTCATCTGATTTGCCGCGTGGCGCGATATCACAATGTGTATGGACCGCATGGGACCTGGACGGGCGGACGAGAGAAGGCTCCGGCGGCGATTTGCAGGAAGGTGATCGAGGCGAAGAACTCGGGAAACCTGGAGATCAATATCTGGGGCGATGGCAAGCAGACGCGGAGCTTTATGTACATCGACGACTGCGTGAAGGGAACGCAGATGATCATGGAGAGCGACATCGACGAGCCGATCAACCTTGGATCGAGCGAGTTGGTGACGATTAACCAACTGGTCGATCTTGCGGAGGAGATTGCAGGCGTAAAGTTGAAGCGGACCTACGATCTGAATGCTCCCAAGGGCGTGAATGGACGCAACAGCGACAACACGATGATTGAGGAACGGCTGGGTTGGGAGCCTTCGATCCGGCTGCGCGATGGGCTGGAGAAAACCTACCGTTGGATTGAGAACGAGATTGCCAGCGGAGCGAAAGGGAAGTAGCCGTGGCAGCGCACAGGAGTCCTGATCAGGCGACGATTCTCGGCATACGGTTCTTCTGCGGCAGCGCGGAGGAGGCGGTAGAGAGAATGCGCCAGGGTGGTCTGCTGGTGGTTCCAGCGGCACCGGCGCTGAAGAATCTCGAGAAGGATGCACGGTATCGCGAGGCATTGCTTGGAGCTGATCTGGCGATCGCCGACTCGGCGTTCATGGTGCTGAGCTGGAATCTTCTGCAGCGGGACTCGATTCCGCGGCTTTCCGGATTGAAGTATCTGCGCCATCTGCTGCACCAGGAAGACCTGCGGCGGCCGGGGAACTGCGTTTGGGTGATGGCGAGCCCCGCAAGCGCGAAGCGCAACCTGGAGTGGCTGGAGAGCGAAGGGATTCACGTTCCGCAGGAGTGTGTGTACATGGCTCCGCGGTACGGTGACGTGATGGCGGATGACCAGCTGCTGGAGATGCTGGAGCGACTACGGCCCGATAACGTAGTGATTACGGTGGGCGGGGGAACGCAGGAGCGGCTGGGGCTTTACCTGAAGCAGCAGTTGAGTTATCTGCCTGCGATTCATTGCATTGGTGCGGCGATAGCGTTTTTGAGCGGGGACCAGGTCTACATCCCGAACTGGGCGGACAAGCTGTACCTGGGGTGGCTAATCCGGTCGCTTTCGAATCCGCACCTGTATGTGCCGCGGTATTGGGATGCGCGCAAGCTGTTCGACCTGATACGGCGGTATCGGCATCGGTTGCCGGTGGCGGCTGACTGAGAACAGATGCGGTTGAGCCGCGTCGTTGTGCGGCGATCCGGGTTGAAATATATATGAGAAGGCTGCGGTTCGGGGCTGCGTGGTTGGTACTGGCGGGCGTGGGGACAGGTGTGTGGGCGCAGAGAGCAGCGCCGGCGGGCGTGGCGGAACAGTATTTATTTCAGGCAGCGAATGCGGAACGGGAACAGCGGGGGCTTCCGATGCTGCGGTGGGACGACGCTCTGTATCACGCGGCGGAGCGGCACGCCCACGAGATGGCGGCCCGGCGATCGATTTCGCATCAGTATGAGGGTGAAGCGGGGTTGGGGGATCGTGCCCGGGTTGCTGGAGCGCGATTCAGCATGGTTGCTGAGAATGTGGCGGAGGCTCCGAGTGCGGTGCGAATCCACGATGCGTGGATGCAGTCGCCGGGGCATCGGGCGAATCTGCTGGATGGACGTGCGAACTCGGTGGGGATCAGCGTGCTGGAACGCGATGGGCAGTTGTACGCGGTGGAGGACTTTGACCGGTCGGTGGCGCCGCTTTCGATTGTGCAGCAGGAGGGGATCGTGGCTGCGCTGGTGGAAGAAGCCGGGCCGGTGAATGTGCTGCCTGCGGACGAGGACGCGAAACGGACCTGTGCAATGGAAACGGGCTACGCGGGGTCGAGGCAGCCGTATTTTGTGATGCGGTATACGGCCAGCGACTTAAGCCGGCTGCCGGAAGTGCTGAAGGGAAAGCTGGCGAGTGGGCGGTTCCACGACGCGATGGTGGCCGCGTGCCCGGCGCGTGGCACGGAGAGCTTCAGCGCGTTCAGCATTGTGGTGATGCTGTATCCGTGAGGGGCAAGCGGTAACGGGCTCTAAGCCGGCTTGGGCGAGCTCTTCAGGGTAGCAGGCTGGGTGGGCTCCATGGTCGCGGAGGACTTGTCACAGACGTCGCGGAGCTAGTAGCGACTTGAGAGCGGGACAGGGCGGCTGAAGCGGGGCATGGCGTCTCCCTTCGGGTTGATGGTACGCATGGTCCAATTGTCGTTGGCAAGTTGGATTCGGCTAAAGATCGGTGTGGGTACGGCCGATGAAGAGCTTTGACCGAGCGCGGCGAAGTTTGTTATAACAACAGAGGAGCAGCCGCCCGGCTGCAGCGTTCTTCACGCGATCCTGAGTAGCTCAATGGCAGAGCATTCGGCTGTTAACCGAAGGGTTGTAGGTTCGAGTCCTACCTCAGGAGCCA
>JAZKBC010000115.1:0-8276 GCA_040388825.1 Acidobacteriota bacterium
CGCGGCGTTTACCTGGGCCTTCGGCCCAGGCTGGTATAGGGCCGCGTCTTTGGCGCTTGGGGTGTGCTGGGCGGCGATCGATTTTGGCGAGCTTGACGGTGGTTGAGACGGGACGAGGTGGTTTGGAAGGCGGAGGTTCCCACTCATGACGATGATGCCGTCATGAATGGGCCACCCGGCATGGGCATGGGCAAGTGCAAAAGCCAATCGGGTGTCGACGAGAAGCAGGTCCTCTCCGAGGATGACAACCAGAAAGGCAAAAGCAAGTACAAGTGCAAAAACAAACTCAAGATCCCTAGCGGGATGACAAATAGAAGGGCAACAGCAACAGCAACAGCAACGGCAACAGCAACGACGGCGAAATCCAGCGTGTTGGATGGGGTTGGTGGGGGATGGGTTGAGGGGAGGGGGTGGGAACCTATAATCCCGCGATGAAGACATTCTGGGCTGGATTGGTTCTGGTTGGAAGTGGGGTGGTGGCGTGGGGGCAGACTCAGGTGGGTGAGCTGCCGGAGGCTTCGTTCCGGATGGTGCTGGGAGTGCGGGATACGCAGCCGGCGGCTTGGGATGGGCATGTGGAGGCGGGGGCGGGGCAGAGGGTGGAGCTGGAGGCCGACCGTTTTCGGGATCATCAGTATGAGGAGAAGAGCTGGGCGAAAGGGATTGTGAGCGTTCCGCTGCCGGATCCGGTGTTGCCGAATGATGGGCTGCGGGGAAGCCTGGGATGGGTGGCGAGCACGCGGTGGTCTCCGCTGCATGGGCCGACTACGGAGTGGCATGACTTTGGGCAGATCAATGCAGCGGGAGTGAAGGCCGTGCTGAAGCCGGTGCTGCTGCAACCGAGCGTGTTGGTGCATGTGCGGTCGGGGAGCCTGGACGAGGCGGTGACCGTGGTGACGGTGAAGGGGACGTTCCGGTTTGTGCCGCGGGAGATTCTGCGGAGTGGGGTGGGGGAGTTTCTGGACGGCGGGGTAAAGGTAACGGTGGCGCCGGTGCAGGCAGCGGTGGCCGCGGAGAGGTTGGGGCAGCAGGATTTTCCGGTGGTGCTGGAGGCCGGCAACGGCACGATGTGGGTGGCGTGGCAGGAGTATGACGGCGAGGGCGACCGGGTGGTGGTGCGGAGCCGGAGTGGAGGCAAGTGGGGAGCGGTGGCCGAGGTGGAGAGCGGAGGCGATGTGTTTCGTCCGGTGCTGGCGGAGGATGCGGGGCATCGGGTGTGGGTGGTGTGGTCGATGCAGGTGAAGGGGCGGTGGGATTTGTATGCGCGGGTGTTTGCGGCGGGTCGGTGGGGAGAAAGGCAGCGGCTTACGAGTGACGGCGCGGTGAAGAATGTTTATCACGCGATGACTTCGGACAGCGATGGGCGAGTGTGGCTGGTGTGGCAGAGGATGGGGGAAGGCGCGAGTCAGATTGTGGCGAAGTCGTTCTTTGCGGGGAAGTGGAGCGCGGAGGAGCGGATTAGTTCAGGGGCTTCGGCGGGTGGGGACAACTGGTGGCCGGTGGTGGCGGCGGGGCCGAAGGGGATGGTGGCCGTGGCGTGGGATGGATATGCGGCGGGAAGTTATGACGTTTATCTGCGGCGTCGGGTGGGCGGGAAGTGGGGTGCGGAGGAGGCGGTGACGCGGGGGGCGGGGTTTGAGGCGCATCCTACCGTGGCTGTCGATGCGCGGAGCCGGGTGTGGGTGGCGTGGGATCGGTCAGGGGCGAACTGGGGGACGGAGGTGGGGTTTTTGCGGGGGAAGGTGGGGACGCCGCTGCATGCGTCGCGGGGGATTGGGATGGTGTGTGTGGAGGGGGAGAAGCGGCTGACGACGCGGGAGGATGTGGCGTCGGTGCTGGGGGCGGAGGGGTTTTGGGAGCTCCCGCATCTGCAGATGGGGGCGGATGGGAAGCCGTGGCTGCTGGTGCGGCGGATGGTGATGCGGGAGCCGGATACGCCGCTGGAGGACTCGAACAATTTGGCGCTGTGGGAGGAGTGGGCGACAAGGTATGACGGCGAGCAGTGGGGGCGGGCGGTGTATGTTCCGCACAGCGCGGGGCGGAATGACATGATGCCGGCGAGTGCGGCGGATGCAGTGGGGAATGTTTGGGCGGTTTGGGCTACGGATGGACGCGACACGAAGGATTATCAACCGCAGCAGCAACAGGTGCGGGTGGGGGAGTTGGTTGGGGGTGAAGGGAAGGAGATGTCGCTGGTGGAGTCCAGCGATGCGCCGGGGGAGAACATTGCGGCGTTGCATTCGAAGGAGGCGGAGGAAGTTGCGAGGGTGCGGGCTTACAGGATTGCGGTGGGTGGGAAGACGTACTCGATTTATCGCGGAGATATGCATCGGCATACGGATATTTCAGTGGATGGGAACAATGATGGGTCGCTGCTGGATGCGTACAGGTATGCGAAGGATGCGGCGGCGCTGGACTTTGTGGCGGTGACGAATCACACGGATGACATTTGGGATAAGTACAACTGGTGGCGGACGCAGAAGGTTGCGGATTTGTTCAACGTGGATGGGGCGTTCGTGGACTTTTATGCGTATGAGCGGTCGGTGGAGTGGCCGAATGGGCATCGCAACATTTTCTTTACGCAGCGGGGAGCGCCGATCCTGCCGATTGGAGCGTTTGAGGCGCGGGCGGGGTATGCGGGGAGTGGGACGCTGTATGGGTATCTGCATCGGTATGGAGGGTTCAGCATTCCGCATACGACGGGGAGGACGAGTGGAACGGATTGGCGCGATAACGATCCGGCGGTGGAGAGCGTGATGGAGGTGTACCAGGGGATGCGGGACTCGTATGAGTATCCGGCGAGTCCGAGGCCGTTTGCGCTGTATGGGCTGCCGGATGCGAAGGGGAGGGTGCCGCGGGCGTCGTCGTCGCCGGATAGCCCGTCGTTCAAGAAGCTGGGGTTTGCGTGGAATGCGCTGGAGAAGGGATATCACCTGGGGTTTATCGCGTCGTCGGATCATATTTCGACGCATGTGAGCTATGCGTGTTTGCTGGCGGAGAAGCTGACGCGCGAGGATCTGGCGGAGGCGATCAAGGAGAGGCGGACATACGCGGCGACGGACAATATTGTGCTGGATGTGCGGTTCGCGGGGTCGGATGGAGAGCACTTGATGGGGGCGATCTTTGCGAGCGGGAAGCCGTTGCGGATCGACGCGAAGGTGCTGGGGACCGGAGAGCTGCTGCAGGTGGATGTGGTGAAGGATAGCGCCGTGGTGAAGACCTGGAAGCCGGGGACGGCGAGTGCCGAGCTGACATTTACCGACAGCAGTGCGATGGACGCGGGGAAGGAGCACTGGTTTTATGTGCGGGTGATGCAGAAGGATGGGGAGATGGCGTGGAGCTCGCCGGTGTGGGTGACGTATGGGCGGTAGGGTGAGGCGCGCGGCTAGAGCTGTACTCCTGCAGGTGCAGTTGCGCGATAGATAGGGGCCTCCAGCCCTGAAAGCAACGACCCTATCAGAGAGAACGCGAGATGTGGGGCGGCCAGCGGATGGAGGGGAATCAGGAGGACTGTCTTGCGGCCTTGTTGATCAGGCTGTGGATGATGAAGCTGTCTCTTGCGGTCATGGTGCGGAAGCTCATGGCGGCGGTGTGGGATTCGACGCGGGCGATGCGGGCGTCGAGGAAGATGGGGTGCTCGGGGACGAGGATGGAAAGGTGGCCGGTGATCCAGATATCGAGCGGGCGCTCGAAGGTGGCGAGGATTCCGGATTCGCTGATGTCGATGGATCGTCCTTTGACTCTGCCTTCAGCGCAGGCAAAGACGACGGGGATGGTCAGAGGGATCCTGGCGGCGCGCGGGATGAGGATTCTCGATGCGGGGGCGGGGCCTCCGCTCATGACAACGGCCATGGCCTGCTGCCTTTCGTGCAGTGGGTTGAGTTTTATCGGGCCCTGACTGATGCGCCTACCTTCCCCTATCGGCGGGTTGGCCGTTTTCGTGAGCCGGATGCGGGAAGGATGGATTACGGGCGGAGGGTTTGCATGTGGTCGATGCGGCGCTGGATGAGGGTGGAGGTGCCGATGTCGGTGCGGTGGAAGAAGGGGCCGGGGATCTGCTCGATGATTTGCTCGCAGAGGACTTCGGCGTCGGAGAGGGTGGTGGCGGTGGCGACGATGGCGACGGTGCGGGAGCCGGTGGCGATGAGCTGATCCTGTTTTACGTCGACGGCGGAGAGATAGAGAGTGACGTTGGCGGGGAGTGATGCGGGGAGGTGGACTGCGTCGCCGATGCGGGGGGAGTCGGGGTAGCCGTTGGGGACGAGGTATTTGCAGACGCTGGATTGATCGGCGAAGGTTGCGGAGACCTCGGAGAGCGTTTGAGTGGTGATGGCCTGGCAGATGGCGGCGAAGTCGGTTTCGAGGAGGGTGAGAAGGTTGAGGGCTTCGGGGTCTCCGAAGCGGGCGTTGTACTCGATGAGGCGGACGCCGTCGGCGGTGGCCATGAAGCCACCGTAGAGGATGCCCTGGTAGGGCGCGCCGCATTCGATGGCGAGGGCGTGGGCGACCTGCTCGTTGATGCGGCGGGCCTGGGCGATGTGGTCGCGGGTGAGGAAGGGGAGAGCGTGGTCGGCGGCGGTGTAGCTGCCCATGCCGCCGGTGTTGGGGCCGCGGTCGTCGTTGAAGGCGCGCTTGTGGTCCTGGACGGCGGGCATGTGGGCGAGGGTGTGGCCGTCGCAGAAGCTGAGGAGGGAGAACTCTTCGCCTTCGAGCTTTTCTTCGATGACGAAGGGATGGCCGAGCGCGGAGAGCTGGCGGCAGAAGGCGAGCGAGTCGGCGTGGGTGTGGAGGTGGTCGCCGCAGACTTTGACGCCTTTGCCGCCGGCGAGGCCGTCGTCCTTGATGACGTGGCGGTGGGGGTAGGCGCGGATGATGAGCTCGAGAGCTTCGAGGTCGGCCTGGGTGGAGAGGGATTCGAAGCGGTGGTAGTAGGGGTTGCCGGGGATATCGTGTTTGGCGAGGAGGTCGCGGGTGAAGGTTTTGGAGCTTTCGATGCGGGCGAGCGATTGGGTGGGGCCGACGGTGGGGATGTTGGCGGCCCACAAGGCGTCGGCTACACCGGCGGCCAGGGGGGCTTCAGGGCCGATGATGGCGAGGGTCGCGTTGTGTTCGCGGGCGAAGGCCACGATGGGCGCGGGTTGCGTGAGCGAGCCGGTGGTGTAGGCGGAGCAGAGGGCCTTGATGCCGGGGTTGACGGCAGAGCCGAAGGCGAGGAGCGTGGGGTGTTGCGGGGAGCGGGCGAGGGCGGCGGCGATGGCGTGCTCGCGGGCTCCGGAGCCGATGATGAGGATGGTCATAGAGTTGTAAGTTTTACGCTCTAAGTTCGAGATGCGAAGCCTTGCTGTTTGGGTACCGATGCCATTGCCTGACGCAGCCTTTTGCAGGCCGTGGGAAGCTGTGGTGAAGCTGGCGAAAGGCGCGCGAATCCAGTTTAGAGTTCAGAGTTTAGAGTTGCGAGTTTTAAGAGACTGCCTCCATGATCGTTGGTTCGAGGGGACGGAGGTCGGGAGTGAATTGGGTGGCGGTGATTTTTTCGAAGAGCTGGATGTAGCGGGAGGAGAGTTCGGCGATGAGATCGTTGGGGGGAGTGGGGAGGACGGCGTCTTTGTAGGGGTCGCAGTGCTGGCGGAACCAGAGGCGGAGGAACTCTTTGTCGATCATCTCCGGTTCGTGACCTGCGGTCACTCGGGCAACATACGAGTCGGCGATCCAGTAGCGGGAGGAGTCGGGGGTGTGGATCTCGTCGATGAGGAGGATCTCGCCGGTCGGGGTGACGCCGAACTCGTACTTGGTGTCGACGAGGATGAGGCCGCGTTCTTTGGCGAGCTTCTGGCCGAAGGCGAAGAGCTCGAGGGCCTTCTGCGAGGTGTAGGCCCATTCTTCGGGAGTGAGCCATTTTTCACTGAGGATTTCCTCGGGAGTGATGGGGCGGTCGTGGGTGGCTTCTTTGGTGGTGGGGGTGATGAGGTTGCGGGGGAGGGGGTCGTTCTTGCGCATGGCTTCGGGAAGCGTGAGGCCGCCGAAGTCGCGCTGGCCGGCGGTGTATTGGGTGTAGATGGAGGTGTCGGTGGAGCCGGTGAGGTAGCCGCGGACGACGAACTCGATGGGGAGGACGCGGCACTTGCGCGCGATGAGAGCGTTGGCGTGCGGGCTGGAGACGACGTGGTTGGCGGCGATGTGCGCGGTCTGGTTGAACCAGTAGAGCGAGGCGCGGTTGAGGACCTGGCCTTTGAAGGGAACGCTGCCGAGATTACGGTCGAAGCCGGACTGGCGGTCGGTGGTGATGAGGAGCAGGTGGCCTTCCGGATCCTGGGGAGAGAGGTCGTAGGTGTCGCGGACCTTGCCGGGGTACTTGGCGGGCAAGGGGAGGTTGGTCTCGGTGAGAGTGTGGGGGAGGGCGGCGAGGAGTTGTTGGCGGTCCATGGGCGTTCTTAGTTGTTAGTTCTTAGTTGTTAGTAGGACGCTGGGTTCGGGGTTGGGGGAGGATTCGATGACGCCCAGCTCCCAGATGCGGAGGTGGGGAAAGTTTTTTAGGGCGGCGGAGAGGGCGGAGTGGAAGCCGGCAGGAGCGACAAGGACGAGGCCTACGCCCATGTTGAAGGTGCGGTGCATCTCGTGGTCTTCGATGTTGCCGAGTTGCTGGAGGAGTTTGAAGATTCGCGGAGCTTGCCAGGTTGAGCGGTCGATGACGGCGATGAGGTTTTCAGGGAGGATGCGGGGGACGTTTTCTACGAGGCCGCCGCCGGTGATGTGGGCCATGCCTTTGACCGGGATTTGCGCGTTGAGGATGGAGCGGATGGGCATGACGTAGTTGGCGTGGGGTGCGAGGAGGACGTCGGCGAGGTTTTCGCCGTTGAGCTCGGGTTGGGGAGCGAGGATGTCGAGGTTCGCGATTTCGAAGAGGAGCTTGCGGGCGAGGGACCAGCCGTTGGTGTGGAGGCCGGAGGAGGAGACGGCGTAGAGGGAGTCTCCGGCGGCGATGGAGGCGCCGGTGAGGAGGGATTCGCGATCGACGACGCCGGTGATGAAGCCGACGACGTCGAGCTCTCCGGGAGCGTAGACGGCGGGCATCTCGGCGGTTTCTCCACCGACGAGAGCGATGTTGGCTTCTTCGCAGGCGGCGGACATGCCTTTGACGAGGGCTTCGATGAGGGTGGGGTCGACGTGGTGGACGCCGAGATAGTCGAGGAAGGTGAGGGGCGTGGCGCCCATGACGGCGATGTCTCCGGCGACGGCGGCGACGAGGTCGCGGCCGAGGAGTTCGTAGCGCGGGAGAGGCGAGTTGCCGAGGGCGATGTCGGCTTCGGCGGCGGCGACGGTGACCTTGGTTTTGGTGCCGACGCCGTCGGTGGATTGGACCATGACGGGGTCGGCGAGGTCTTTGATGGCGTCGCGGAGGGAGAAGAGGGAGCCGAAGGAGCCGAGGCCGGTGAGGACGGCTTTGTTGTGGGTGCGCTGGACGTGGGCGCGCATGCGGCGGACGGCTTCGTTGCCGGCTTCGATGTCGACGCCTGCGGATTTGTAGTCGAGCTTGGGGGTGTCGGGCATGGTGTTTTTGCGACCGTTAGCGAAGATAGGGCCGGGCTTTCAGCCCTTGGTGGTTTGTGCGGCGTTTTCCTGGGGCGTTGCCCCAGGCTGGTATAGGGCCGGGCCGTTGGCCCTGGGTGCGGTGGCCGGGTTTGCGGTATTGCCGTGGTTCGAGTTTCGCCGTGGTTCGAGTTGTGCGGTGGTGCGAGTTCTGCAATGGTTCGGTTTGTGCCGTGGTTCGAGGTTGGCGGTGGTTCGAGTTGTGCGATGGTTCGAGTTGCGGTGGTTCGAGGTTGGCGATGGCTGGCAACTGACGGCTGGTTTTAGTTCAGCCACTTCCTTGCATTATCGAACAGGCGTTGCCAGGGGCTGTGGGTAAGGGTGCGGGTCCAGGTGTGGTTGGGGCCGAGGGAGATGCGTTCGGGGTGGGGCATGAGGATGAGGGCGCGGCCGTCGGTGGAGGTGAGGCCGGCGGTTCCGTTGGCGCTGCCGTTGGGGTTGAGGGGGTAGTGCTCGGTGGGGTGGCCGTAGGTGTCGATGTAGCGGAGGGCTACGGTGGTGGGGTCGGCGGTGATGTTGGTGCGGCCTTCGCCGGTCTCGATCATCGCCCGGATCGCGACGGCGGTCGGCACCTCGCCACTGAAGATCACAGCGATCTCCAGGCGATCTGGAGTGCTGAGGCTGGATTACGACCGTTCCTCGTCGATCGCGCGTCTGCCGGATATCGAGGCCGCGATCCAGTACGCCAT
>JAZKBC010000115.1:8286-8810 GCA_040388825.1 Acidobacteriota bacterium
CGGTGAGGAAGATGGAGGGGGTTGCGGGGATGTCGACCATGCAGAGGCGGGCTTCGAAACGGGCGCTGAGGTTGCGGGTGAAGAGGGGCCAAGATTCAGCGCCGGGGATGATGTCGCGGAGCTGGGCGGCCATCTGGCAGCCGTTGCAGACGCCGAGGGTGAAGGTGTTGGGGCGGGCGAAGAACTCCGTGAAGGCGTCTTTGAGCTGCTGATTGAAGAGGATGGTGCGGGCCCAACCAGAGCCGGCGCCGAGAACGTCGCCGTAGGAGAAGCCACCGCAGGCGGCGAGGCCGTGGAAGTCTTTCAGGGAGACGCGGTTGGAGAGGAGGTCGGACATGTGGACGTCGACGGCTTCGAAGTGGGAGCGGTCGAAGGCGGCGGCCATTTCGACCTGGCCGTTGACGCCTTGCTCGCGGAGGATGGCTACGCGGGGTTTTGCGAGGTTGATGAAGGGCGCGGCGGGGGATTGGGTGGGGTCGTTGAAGGTGTAGGGGACGTCGACGAAGAGGCCGGGGCGGAGGGGG
>JAZKBC010000116.1:0-2247 GCA_040388825.1 Acidobacteriota bacterium
CCGCAGGGCGAGGCGAAGCTGACGCCGCTACACTCATTACTCCCGCGCCTCACCGCCTATCGCATTCAGCTTCGCGACCGCCGTTTCCGGCAGCACCAACTCAGCCGCCGCCAGATTCTCCCGCAAATGCGCCACCGACGAAGTCCCCGGTATCAGCAGAACATTCGGCGACCTCCGCAGCAACCACGCCAGCGCCACCTGCATCGGAGTCGCTCCCAGCTCCTTCGCTACATCATCCAGATCCCCCGACTGCAGCGGCGTAAACCCACCCAGCGGAAAGAACGGCACATACGGAACCCCCTCCGCCGCCAGCGCATCGATCATCCCGTCATCCCCCCGATTCGCCACGTTATAAAAGTTCTGTACACAGACCACCGGAGCAATCTTCCGTGCCTCCGCTAGTTGCTCCTCCGTCACATTGCTGACGCCGATATGCCGAATCACTCCCTTCTGCTGCAACTCCGCCAGCACCTCCATCGACGGCCGCACATCGAACTCCGGCTCCGGCCCATGCATCCCCCACGCCCGCAGATTCGCCACATCCAGCGCCTCCAGCCCCAGGTTCCGCAGGTTGTCGTGCGCCGCATCGATCAACTCCTGCCGCGCATGCGCCGAAAGCCATCCACCCTTCTCATCTCTCCGTCCACCCAGCTTCGTCACAATCACCAGCCCGTCGCCGTACGGCGCCACCGCCTCGCGAAGGATCTGGTTGGTCACATGCGGCCCATAAAAATCGCTGGTGTCGATGTGGTTCACCCCAGCCTCCACCGCTGTCCTCAGCACCCGCACCGCCTCCGCGCGATCCTTCGGCGGCCCAAAAATCCCCGGCCCCGAAAGCTGCATCGCCCCATAGCCCATCCTGTTCACCGTCAATCCCGTTCCAGCAAACGCATACGTCCCGCCCAGCTTCTTCACTTCACTCATCGCATCTCTCCTCGGCATACGTATGTTTAGATGAAGGAAGCTTCAGTTTCGGAGTTCGCATTTGCCTGCCCTCAAAGCTCCCATCGAAAAGCCGCGCAAACAGCCGGTCCAGGCCCGCTCCACGGCCACTGTCGAAGCCATCCTCGAAGCCACGCTTCAGGTTCTCGTCGCCATCGGCAAGGAGCGCCTCACCACCACCCGCGTCGCCCACCGTGCCGGAGTCTCCGTCGGCACCCTCTACCAGTACTTCCCCAACAAGCCCTCGCTGCTCCAGGCCACACTCCGCCGCCACCTCACCGCCGTCAGCGACGCCGTGGAAGCCACCTGCGCCGCCCATCGCGGCCAGCCTCTCTGCGACATGATCGCGGCCATCGCCGACGCCTTCTTCCGCGCCAAGATGACCCACCCCGCCATCAGCCTCGCCCTCTACTCCGTCTCCTCCGACGTCGACGGCCTCCGCATCGTCGAAGATCTCCGCATCCGCAACACGCAAGCCCTCAGCGAAGCCCTCGCCAGCTCCCCGGAAAAGCTCAACATCCCGCTCGACCTCGCCGCGTTCATGCTGCAGGCCGCCATGACCGGCGTCAGCCGCCGCCTCCTCGAAGCCAAAGTCCCCACCCAGGACCACGAAGCCCTCCGCACCGAACTAATCACGCTCCTCTGCGCCTACATCCAAACGCATACGAACGCCTGATGCAATCGGAAGCCCACAACCTGCGATCCTTGCAATGCCGCCTGCGTCCTGCAATCATGGCCCTCATGCCAAAATGGTGGCCAAAATCCGCCTGGATTCAAGCCATCCTCGCTCTGCCACTCGCCGCCATCGCTGGCTACTTCACAATCGGTCCCGCCAGTAACGCTGCCATGACGCGGAACGTCCGCGAGTACCCGCACGACGGACTCGACGGCCTGAGTGCATATGCAGAAGGCATCGCAGCCGGGTTTTTTACCCTCATCGGAGTTTTCCTCGCTCTCTGCCTTCTTCAGCGAATCCTCACAAAGCGACGCGCCGCCGAGTAACCACAAACAAAAGCGGCGACCCGAAGGCCGCCGCTCTACATTGTTGCTACGTCTTGGCAGTTACGCGCAAAGCGCGTCTCCCGCCGCCACGCAGTGGCTACTTGATGATCTCGGAGATCGTACCCGCGCCTACAGTACGTCCACCCTCACGGATGGCGAACCGCAGACCCTTCTCCATGGCGACCGGCGTATGCAGCGTCACTTCGAGCTGCACATTGTCGCCCGGCATCACCATCTCGGTACCCTCAGGCAGCTTCGCCGATCCAGTAACGTCCGTGGTCCGGAAGTAGAACTGCGGGCGAT
>JAZKBC010000117.1:0-18138 GCA_040388825.1 Acidobacteriota bacterium
CCCACATGTCATTGACCCGGGCTGTTGGATGCCAAGGCCGCCGCCCGAACTGGACGACGGCCTTCAGCTAGAAAATCTACTGCGGCTTGGCCACCCGCTTCCGCGGCTCTTCCTCCACGGGCAGCGCCATCGGATTACCCTCGATCGCCAGCGGCAACTGCTCCGCTCGCCCATGCGAGTCATAAGCCCGCACGATCCGCTGCACCAGGTGATGCCGCACGACGTCGACATCCTCGAAGTGGCAGAACCCGATGCCCTCAACGCCATTCAGCACGCTGAGTGCTTCGAGCAAACCGCTCTTCTTCGGATTCGGCAGATCGATCTGCGAAAGATCGCCGGTAATCACGGCCTTCGACGCATTGCCCAGACGAGTCAGGAACATCTTCATCTGCTCGTTGGTCGTGTTCTGCGCTTCGTCCATGATGATGAACGCCTCGTTCAGCGTCCGCCCGCGCATGAACGCCAGCGGCGCGATCTCGATCACGTTGGTCTCCAGCATCTTGTCCACCTTCGCTGGATCAAGCAGGTCATACAGCGCGTCATACAGCGGTCGCATATAAGGATCGACCTTCTCCTGCAGGCTGCCGGGAAGGAACCCAAGCCGCTCACCAGCCTCAACCGCCGGCCGCACCAGGATGATCCGCGACACCTTCTTCGCCAGCAGTGCACTCACGGCCATAGCAACCGCAAGGTACGTCTTTCCCGTACCCGCCGGCCCCAGGCCGAACACCATATCGTTCTGCTCGATGGCTTCAACATACTTCCGCTGGTTCGGCGACCGCGGCTGCACCATCCGCTTTACGCCGGCTGAGCGCTGCTTTCCGCTCTCCACCAGCCCACGTAGCGACACCGTCGGATCGGAGACCACCATCTTCAGCAGCGCATTCAGCTCGCCGTTGTGCGGATGCACGCCCAGTCGTCGCAGGAACTCAAAGTCTGCGAAGATTCCCTCCACGCGAGCGACGGCTGTGGCCTCGCCCATTACCTGGATGCTTTCCGATCGAAGGTCGATCTGGACATCCAGGCCATCTTCCATCAGACGAAGGTTCTCGTCGCGTGTGCCATACAGCGGCTCGATTCCGGGCGTGAGGGGGAACGATTTTTTTACCAAAGAGGGACCTGACCTCCGTCAGAGGCTTGCTTAGGATTGGATTCAGTTGTGGTTGACTCGATGCACCCGCGACTGCCGCACTGTCCTTCACGCTCCTGCGAACCCTGCAGGCTGACCGTGACGTCCATCGGATTGGCTTGAGTTGCCAAAGGGGATCGAATGCGGTCAGCCTACCCCTGTCTCCCGCCGCGCGTCAACCGCCGTTGTGTAAATCATGCATCAGCAAGGGTTCGTCGCTTCCCACCGCGGCGGGCAACTCAACGCCCCCGCCCAACCTCTGGCAGCGCCCCATTCAGCGCATACGCCGTGCAGCTCTTGCAGATATGCGGCGAGTTCCCCTCCCGGCCCTGGTAGCTGATCTGCAGCACCTGCCAGTCGTCCTCCCGCTTCAGCGGAGTCCACTTATGCCGGCACTCCAGCAGCGGCCCCATCCGCTCATACAACCGAAGAACGGCCGCAGCCGCGCCATCCTCTTCGATGTGTTCCACGAGGTGAAAAAACGCGATCGGCGACATGTCCGCAATAACAAACCGCTTGCTCACATCAAAGCTGATCCCGCTATGCTCGATCGTGCCGACAAACCCCAGCGCCTTCTTCGAAGTCTTCTCAAACTCCGTCAGCGCCCGCGCCAGACGATCCAACTGCCTTTGCAGCTCCTCTTCCATGCTTTAGACATTAGCTGCAATCTACCGTTCAGTGCTGTCCGATCCTGCAACACCCATCAACAAAGCCATCGGCGCCGCACCTGGACTAAAATCACCTCGTCGGATCGCAGCAGCGACCGCCGGAGCCCGCCATGCTCCTCGAACTCGGCCAGGCCGTCAGCTTCTTCGCCACCATCCTCGCTCTCTGCGCGGTCGGCATCGTCGCCTTCTTCCAGCCCGCCACACGCTGGGATGACCGTCTGCTCCTCGCGCTCCCGCGCCTGGTCATCGCTGCCTGCACCAGCCTCGCCAGCGCCCTGCTCTTCACCTGGCCCACACGCTCCAACCCCGACGCGCACCAGCCGCTCCTCTCGACGTTGCCATTACGACTGTTCTTCTGGGGAACCACAGCGATGGCCCTCCTCTTCGTCGCCATCTGGTACCTGGCCTGCGGCGGGCCAACGTGCCCCTATCTCAACTGCCGCTGAGCCCTCAATTCCCGCCAAAATTGCGGCTCAGCGTTGACCCAAACCCTCAAAACCCATAAAATCGAGACTGCAGAAGAGCGGCTGCACTGCCTCTGGCAACAGCTTCTTCGAGCATCCCATTTTTCCTGCGACAAATCCCAGGCAAAAAAGAAAAGAGTCTCGCACCATGGCAAATCATGTCTCATCCCTGAAGCGCGCCCGTCAAACCATCACTCGCACGGCCATCAACCGCGCCAACAAGTCCAAGCTCCGCGGAACCCTGCGCGCCATGCGCGAGGCCATCGCAGGCGGCGACAAGAAGGCCGCAGCCGACCAGTACCGCGCCACCGTCTCGTTGCTCGACAAGAGCGTGCAGAAGGGCGTTCTGCACAAGAACACCGCCAGCCGCTACAAGAGCCGCCTCAACGCTCGCGTCAAGGCCCTCGTCACCAAGGCTGCCTAAGTTTTCCCTGTACCACCGCGAAAGGCCAGCTTCGGCTGGCCTTTTCGCTTGCCCCGAACTCGCTACTTCTGCGGTCCATCCGGAGCCGGAGCATCGTCGTTCGACCCCGGCGGCGGCTGCGGATTCGCCTTGCCGATCTCCGGCTTCTCACCGGGTTTCATCAGCGTCGGCACCACCCGCCGAACCGGCGTCAGTTCGTCGCCCGTCGTCGTCCCCTTCTCCACACCCGGAGCCTTCGCAGCAGGCGCCACCGGAGTAAGAGCCACGGTAGGCGCAGCTCCACTCGCTCCACCGCTCACCGCAGGAGCAGCAGCAGGCGCTACCTTCGCATCCAACGCCTGCATCAACCGCGGAAACTTCAGCGGACCCGTCGCAGCCTCCGGCACGGCGTACTTCTCCGCCCGCTTCATGTCCGCCACATCGTGCTTGTCTGGAGCATCCAGCCTGTACACGACAATCTGCCCATCGCGAATCACCGCCGCCACGCTTCCATCTTCGGCCAGGTCGAAGTTCTCCGCGGTCTTGAACGACGGCGCAGCCACTGTCTTCAGCAGCATGTCGCCGCTCTCCGTCTCATAGACCCGCAGCTCCTGCCGCTCCACCGATCCACCTGTCGCCGGATCGCCCGCCGCTGAGACTGCCTCGATCGTCCGCAGCAGCGCAAATCGCCCCGCGCCAGGAGCCATCGCATACACAACTGTATCCAGCCCGGCCATCGGCTCTTCCCAGGCTTCGTGCCCATCCAGGCCGTAGGCTGCAATCTTGTTCACATCGCTGCCGCCCATGCAGGTCGCTGCCAGAAAATGGCTGCGGCCCACCATCTGCAACTGCGGATCGCACGTGCTCCCCAACTCACCTGCCGGAATGGACTTCCCGTCGAACCCGTCGAAACTAATCGCCCATCCGTTGTGTGCCTTCTGCACGGCCCACAGCGTTCCGTCGGCGCTCACGGACAGCGCAACGGCTTGTGGAGCCAGCAGCTTTCCCGCTGCCTCAAAGTTCACGCCGCCCCCATCCGCGCTCGCGCCCTTCACGCGATAAAACTCCACCAGCGTCGCAGCCGACCGATTGTTCTGTGGCACGTCGCCCCACTGCGGAGCGTCCTTGCCCAGCTTCACCGCCGTCTCCATCGTCAGCACGTTCTTGTCCGGCGACACCACAATCATCCCCGGGCGAAATCCCCTTCGAGGAAACGCAACCCGCTGAAACGCCTTTCCAGCCGCCAGGTTCGCCATCGGCTGTATCGTCGACAATTCATCGCCCATCCGCACCAGGAAGCGTCCACCTCCCAGGCCCCATAAGTAGCGACCGTGGTCGTGCATATGCCACTCTGTCTTCGCCGCGATCTTGCCGCCTGGCAGCTCCACAATCTCCGCCGCCACCATCCGGTCGTCGTCGGTAGGAGGATCGCCCACAATCCGCGGCACCAGCCCGCGAGTCCCAAACGTCACCAGCAGGTGGCTGTCGTCCAGGATGTGCACCGTCAGCAGGGACGCCCCCGCGCCCAGCAGTGAACCCGACATCCCGGGAAACCCCAGCGCATCCAGCTTCAGCCGCACCCACGGCTGCGGCTGCCTGTCCGCTGCCCCGGCCTGTACGGCAAACGTCACCGCCAGCGCCCAAATCGCAACCCGGCGTTGCAGCCGGCCTCCCAGCCGTCCGCGAGCCGTCTGCTTTCCTGGAGGTGGAACCCTCATCCTCGTCCCCGCGTACATGTACTCTTGCACAGACGGGGCTTTTCGAGCCAGCGTTGCAGACCGTGCCCACTTCCGGCCACGCTCGCACCCTGAGCCTTACCCCACGTCATCCGCTCAAGGAGCTTTTGCCAATGCACTTCGCACGCCGCACGCACCTTCGCCCGTACACACTCTGTCTGCTCGCGACCCTCTGCCTCGTCACCGCCTTCGCAGCTTCCGCCCAGCAGGCAGCCAAAACCGCCGTCGCACCGCAGTCCCACTATGTTCCGGGAGCCGCCTTCGACCTCAAGGCCATCGACACCAAGGCCGACCCCTGCACCGACTTCTACAAGTACGCCTGCGGCAACTTCGCCGCCCTTCATCCCATCCCCGCCGACCAGGCCGGCGTCGACCAGTTCTACGTCCTCTACAACGTCAGCACCGAGCAGCTCAACGGCATCCTCAACAAGTACACCGACCACGCCGCGCAGAAGTCTGCCAACGAGCAGAAGATCGGCGATTACTACGCCGCCTGCATGAACACCGCGGCCATCGACCAAAAGGGCCTCGCTTCCAACCAGCCTCTGCTCGACGAGATCGACCACGCTTCCCGCCTTAACATGCCCTCGCTCGTCGGCAAGCTGCAGCGCATCGGCGTCGGCGTCTTCTTCAGCTTCGGCGAAGCCCAGGACTTCAAGGATTCCACCAAGCAGGTCGCCTTCATCGACCAGGGTGGTCTCGGCCTGCCCGAGCGCGACTATTACACGCGTACCGGCGACAAGGACAACCAACTCCGCGAGAAATACGTCGCCTTCATCACACAGATGCTGACCTTTGCCGGCGAGGGCGCAGACCAGGCCGCAACCGACGCCAAGGACATCCTCGCCTTCGAGACCAAGCTAGCGGAAGCTTCGATGACCAACACCGAACGCCGCGATCCGATGGCCATCTATCATCCGCAGACGCTCGCTGCGTTTGAGGCCAGTGTTGCGCCCCTCAACATGAAGCCGTACCTCGAGGCCATCCACTCCCCGGCCATCGACAACCTCGTCAACGCCAACCCCGCTTTCTTCCCGGCAATGGTCACCGCGGCGCGGTCGACCGACATGCAGACCCTCAAGGCCTACATGCGTTTCCATCTGCTCACCAGCTTCGCGCACGTTCTGCCTTCCAACATCGACAAGGAAAACTTCAAGTTCTACGGCACCGAGCTCTCCGGCCAGCCCGAACAGCGTCCCCGCTGGAAGCGCTGCTCCTCCGCCGTCGACGGCGCGCTCGGCGAAGCTCTCGGCCAGGTCTACGTGCAGCAGTACTTCGACGCCGGCTCCAAGGCCAAGACCCTCGAGATGGTCCACGACATCGAGTCCGCCATGGATCGCGACCTCGACACGCTCGACTGGATGAGCCCTGCTACCCGCACGCGCGCCAAAGAGAAGCTGCACGCCATCGCCGACAAGATCGGCTACCCCGAGCACTGGCGCGACTACACCACCCTCACCGTCTCCGCCACCGATCCGCTGGCCAACGCCGAGCACGCCACCGCCTTTGAGAACGATCGCCAGCTCAACAAAATCGGCAAGCCCGTCGACAAGCAGGAGTGGAGCATGTCACCGCCCACCATCAACGCCTACTACGACCCCAGCATGAACAACATCAACTTCCCCGCTGGCATCCTGCAGCCGGCCTTCTACGATCCCCACGCGGACGTCGCCGTGAACTACGGCCACATCGGCGCCGTCATCGGCCACGAGCTCACCCACGGCTTCGATGACCAGGGCGCGCAGTTCGACGCCACCGGCAACCTCAGCGACTGGTGGACCGCCGCGGACAAGGCCAACTTCAAGACCAAGACCGGCTGCCTGGTGAACGAGTACGGCAGCTTCGTCGCCGTCGAGGACGAGAAGAATCCCGCGGCCAACGTAAAGGTGAACGGCCAGCTCACGCTCGGCGAAAACACCGCCGACAACGGAGGCCTGGTGCTCGCCTACATGGCGTATCTCGCCCGCGCCAAGGCCCAGGGCATCGACATCAACAAGAAGATCGACGGCTTCACCGGCCCGCAGCGCTTCTACATCGCCTACGCGCAGAACTGGTGCGAGAACTCCCGCCCCGACTCCATCCGCGAGCAGGTCCTCACCGATCCCCACTCCCCCGACCACTTCCGCGCCAACGGAGCCATCGTCAACCAGCCCAACTTCGCCCCGGCCTTCGGCTGCAAAGCCGGTTCGCCGATGGCGCCCGCGAAGAACTGCCGGGTCTGGTAAGCCTCAACTCACCACTACGCTTGCACGTACCAAAGCCCAGACGCAAAACCGGAACATTGGTCTAGCGTCTGGGCTTGTCTATCTCACCTAGATTCGGCCGCGTTTAGAACTCCACAACAACCTTCCCTACCGAACCCGCCGTCACCTGCGCATGCGCTTCGCCGATCGTCGCAGCATCGAACCGCTCACTCGCGAGCAGTGGCTTGAGTTTGCCCTCGTCCGCGAGCCTCGCGGCGGCCGCCAGAATCTCTCCGTGATGCGTCCGTCCTTCCCCGGTGAGCAACGGCAGCAGCGTAAACACTCCGGAATACGTTGCTCCGCGGAACGACAGCGGAGCCAGCGAATGCGATCCCCAGCCAAGGCAGCTCAATGCATGACCCGTGTAGCGCCGGACGGACGCCAACGAATCGTCCAACGTCTTTCCGCCAACGGTGTCATAAACCACATCAAAGCCGAGCCCGCCAGTATAGCGGTCCACATACTCCTCCACCGAGAGCGCTTTATAGTCGATCGCCGTTGCTCCAAAGCTCGTCGCAATCCCGGCCTTGTCCGCGGAGACGGTCGCAAATACCCGCGCTCCAAACGCGCAGGCGATCTGCACCGCAATGTGCCCCACTCCGCCGGCGCCAGCATGGATCAATACCGTCTGCCCTGCGTGAACCCGAGCACGATCAACCAGACCTTCCCAGGCGGTGATGGTGCTCAGTGGCAGTGCCGCGGCCTCTCGCATCGACAAACTCGCCGGCTTGTGCGCCAGCAGCCGCGCGTCGGCTGCAACCAGCTCGGCCAGCGAACCCTGCAACCCGCCCACACCGCCAGTCATGCCGAAGACCTCATCGCCTTGCTTGAATCCGGACACTCCGTCGCCGACCGCCTCGACGACACCGGCCATGTCCAGTCCCAGCACTGCGGGCAGCGGATGTTTGGCATGGGCTGCCTGCGCCGCTCGTATCTTCGTATCCAGCGGATTGACGCCACTCGCCCGAATACGAACCAGTACCTCTCCCGCCTTCGCCACCGGATCGGGTACGTCCATCGCGACGAAGTCGCCGCCCGGCTCATTGACTCGATAGATCAGCATCGCTCGACTCCTGTTTGTCTGCCGTCTTAGCGGCAGGTTCAGATTTTGTAACTAGCCAGGAACTCTCGCATCGCCGTAGCCACATCCTGCACATTCGTCTCCAGCGCAAAGTGGCCGGTATCCAGGAATTGCACCCTGGCGTTCGGGTTGTCGCGCTTGAAACCCTCCGCGCCCGCCGGAATGAAGAACGGATCGAACCTTCCCCAGATCGCCAGCAGCGGCGGCTTCGACGTGCGGAAGTACTCCTGAAACTTCGGATACAGCTTCACATTGTTGGCGTAATCCAGGAACAGATCGAGCTGGATGTCCATGTTCCCGGGTCGAGCAATCATCGCTGCATCCAGCGTGTAGCCTTCCGGCGCGATGCGTTCCGGGTTCGGCACGCCGTACGTGTATTGATCGCGAATCCCAGCCGGGTCCAGTGCCTTGTGCACCACCTCGCGATGCTCCGCAGTCGGCTCACGCCAGTACCGCTGGATCGGCGCCCAGGCATCGCCCAGACCCTGCTCATACGCATTGCCGTTTTGCGAAACGATCGCCGTCACCCGCTCTGGATGTGCCATCGCCAACCGGAAACCGGTCGGCGCGCCATAGTCGAACACGTACAGAGCGTAATGCCTCAAGTGCAACGCTTCGGTGAACGCCTCCACCGTCTTGGCGAGATTGTCGAACGTGTACTTGTACCCACGCTCCGCCGGCACTTCGGTAAAACCAAAACCCGGCAGATCCGGCGCGATCACGCGATACTTGTCCGCCAGCCTCGGAATCAGGTCGCGATACTGAAATGAGCTCGTGGGAAAACCATGCAGCAACAGGATCACCGGTGCATTCGCTGGGCCGGCTTCGCGATAAAACACATTCACCCCATCCGCTTGGACGCGACGGACATGCGTGACCGGTACCGCCGCTCGACCGATTTCCGGCGTGGCCGCCGCGGCGGGAAGAGCGGTTGCGGCCACAGCGGTGGTACTTTGCGTCAGGAAGTTTCTGCGGGTCATGATCGGCTCCTTGAGGCTTCAGTTCTGGCGCGCCAGACTCTTGTAACCTGTGAGTAGGATATACACTGGTTACATAAGGATGCAAACAAAAAATGCCCCCGACTCAGAAACCCGATCAAACCCCAGGCTCGTCCATCTTGCTCGACGAGCATCCGGTGCTCATGTTTCTCAACTCCACACCGATGATCGAAGGAAAACTACAGGACCTCCTGCAGACGGATGCCGATGTCCGCGCCACGCTCGCGCGTTTTGGCTGGCCCACTTCGTTCCGCAGCTCTGGGCTCCTCGCGGCGGCCAGAAACCTGCGCGAAGATCTTCGCCGTCTCGTTGAACGCCGCAAAGCCGGCAAACCGCTTGACCTCGCCCCGCTCAACACGTTTCTCGCCGAGGCCAGCAGCCATCTCGTTCTTTCTCCGAATGGAAAAGGCTCGGTCACCGTGCAGCGAACCTGGGAACACCGCACACCGCAGCAAGCCTTGGCGCCGCTCGCAGAAGCTGCCGCCGATCTGCTGGCCAATGGTGACTTTGAGCTCATTCGCCGCTGCGAGAGCGCTGACTGCGTGCTCTGGTTTTACGACCGCACACGCTCCCACCGCCGCCGCTGGTGCAGCATGGCTTCCTGTGGCAACAGGAACAAGGTGGCAGCCTTCCGCAAACGCCGCAGCGAAGCGTGAATCTCGACTCGACTCAATCCCGTGCTAAACTTTGCAAGACAAAGCGAAGCCACCATGAACGACCTCAACCGAGCCCTCTCCGACATCACCAGCATCCGCCGCCAGATGGCTGCCGCCGCCGAGTTCCGCGGCTACGGCCCCGCCGCGCTCGCCTCCACCGCCGCGCTCGCTATCGCCGCCGCGTTGCTGCAACCCCGAATCGTCCCCGATCCCGTTCACCACCTCCGCACCTATCTCTTCCTCTGGCTCGCCACCGCCATCCTCTCCGCGACGCTCATGGCCGTCGAAATGGTCCGCCGCGCCCACCGCATCCATACTCACCTCGCCAACGAAATGCTTCGCCAGGCCGTCGAGCAGTTCCTCCCCGCGGCCTTCGCCGGCGCTGTGCTCACCGTCGTCATCGTCAAAGCCGCGCCGGCGTCCGCATGGATGCTCCCCGGCCTGTGGCAGATCATCTTCTCGCTCGGCATCTTCGCTTCCTGCCGATTCCTCCCCCGCCCCATCGCCGCCGCCGGCCTCTGGTACCTCGTCACCGGCCTCACCGCCATAGGTCTCGGCGACACCCGCGCACTCGGCCCGTGGATTATGGCCATCCCCTACGCCATCGGCCAGCTCCTCGTCGCCGCCATCCTCTACCTCAACGCCCGCGAGTCCGCCGATGAAGCCTAAGCCCACCACCAAAGCCGCCGAACAAGCCACCCCCGCCACCGAAGGCCAGTACGCCTACGAAGGCCTCGACCGTCTCATCCACGAGCGCGCCCGCCTCGGCGTCCTCACCTCGCTCGTCGCCAACCCCAAGGGCCTCACCTTCACCGAACTCAAGCAGCTCTGCGCGCTCACTGACGGCAACCTCAGCCGCCACCTTCAGCCGCTCGAAAAAGAAGGCATCGTCGAGATCATCAAGAAGCACGACAAGAACCGCCCGCTCACCGTCTGCCGAATCACTTCCGCCGGTCGCCAGCGCTACCTCGAATACCTCGCCACCCTCGAGCAAGTCATCAAGGATGCCGCCAAAGCCGCCGCCGCGCACGACGCCCCACGTTCGCTGCACCGTGTCGCCACCACCTAGCTGGGGCTCGTCACACTTCGCATCGTTTTCAACCGAAGCCTCGCCGCACCCATGCGATCCTTAACGGGATGCGTCACAACCCCAATCGAGCCCTCGGCTTCGCTTCCTGCGCCCTCGCCGGCTCGTTCTGGGGCTGCGGATTCTTCTTCGGCAAGATCGCCCTCGCCGAGATGAACGTCGGCTCGATGGTCTTCTATCGCTTCGTCTTCGCCACGCTCGGTCTCCTTCCGCTCATCGTCACGCATCGCCCCGGCCTCAACGCCTCCGAGTGGCGCACGCTGCTCTTCGCGTCCTTCCTCGGAATCCCTTTGCAGTTCCTCATCCAGTTCCGCGGCCTTTCGCTCACCACCGTCTCGCACGCCTCGCTCATGGTCGGCACCATGCCCGTAATCCTCGCCGCCGGCGCCACGTTCTTCGCGCATGAACGACTCTCCGTCCTCGGCTGGTGCACCCTCGTCGCCAGCACCTGTGGCGCCGCGCTCATCGCTCTCGGAGGCACGCACCATCACACCGCCGGCGGCCCCACTCTCCGCGGCGACCTCCTCGTCGTCATCTCACTCGCGATCGCTCTCTTCTGGGTGCTGCTCAACCAGAGCCTTATGCGCCGCCACAGCGCCATCGTCGTCACCGCCTACGGTCTCGTCTGCGGCATGGCGATGCTCGCCATCTGGGTGCCCCTCACCTGGGGCCTGCCGCCGGTGCATGGCATCTCGCTCAAGGCCTGGCTCGCGCTCGCCGCCAGCGGCCTGCTATGCACCGCCGCCAGTACGCTGCTCTGGAACTGGGGCATGACGCAGGTCCCCGCCTCGCAGGCCGGCATCTTTCTCAACATGGAGCCGCTCATCGGCTCCATCCTCGGCGTCGCTATCCTCAGCGAGCACCTCGGCCCGCTCGCCTACATCGGCGGTGCACTCATCCTCGCCGCCGCCATCACGCTCTCCACCCACAAACATCCCAGCCCGACAATTCCCGCCTAGAGATTCCGAACAGAATTTTTCTCCGTCTGTCTTCTCCGGCTGATACTATTCCCCGCGTGAACCGGCCCTGCATTTCCCTGCATTTCATCTAGTTCGGAGAAGAACACTTCATGAAGAAACTCATCCACTTCCTGCCGCTTCTGGCGCTCGCCTTCTGCCTCAACAACACCGCTCGCGCTCAGGCTCCCGCGGGCGCACCTGCCGGCTCAACCGGTCAGTGCAAGGACGGTTCCTACTGGACCGGCGCGACCAAGTCCGGCGCCTGCAGCGGACACAAAGGTGTCAAGACCTGGTGGGGCGCCGCAACAGCAGCCGCCAAGCCCGCTCCGGTCGCTGCACCCAAGCCCGCTCCCGCAGCTGCTCCGGCTCCAGCACCGGCCCCCGCCGCCGCCGCCAAGACCGCGCCTGCTGCCAAGTACACCGCGCCCGCCAACGCTGCTCCCGGCGGCGGTCCTGGCATGGTCTGGGTCAACACCGCCACCAAGGTCTACCACTGCCCCGGCGACCGCTACTACGGCAAGACCAAAGCCGGATCGTACATGACCGAAGCAGCCGCCAAGTCAGCAGGCTTCAAGGCCGACGCCAACAAGCCCTGCACCAAGTAATCCACCCGCACCAACAACGAACGGCCCTCGAAAGAGGGCCGTTCGCTTTTCCATCCAACACCACCTACACCGGCGTAATAATCCCACCCACCGGCAGCGACGTCGGCAACGACCCCGGCCTCCGCAGCCGCATCGCCTCCGCAATCATGTCCACATACTTCAACCCCGCACCGGTATTGAACAGCACCACCCGCTCACCCTCGCGAATCTCTCCACTCGCCCGCAGCGTGTCATAAGCCGCCGTAGCCGCCGCGCCTTCAGGCGACAGCAGAATCCCTTCCTGCTTCGCCCAATCCAAAATCGACGCCAGAATCGCCGCATCGTCACTCGCCACAACACTCCCCCCCGACTCCCGCACAATCTCCAGGATGATGCGATCCCCATAAGGCTTCGGCACCCGCAACCCCGCCGCAAACGTATCGGCTCCGTTAAAGAACTCGCTCACTTCCTTGCCCGCATCGAACGCCCGCGCCACCGGAGCACATCCGCTCGCCTGCAGCGCATACATCCTCGGCCTCTTTCCGCTCACCCACCCCAGCGCCTCCATCTCTTCAAACGCCTTCCACATCCCAATCAGCCCCACGCCGCCTCCGGTTGGATAAAACACCGCATCCGGATACGTCCACCCCAGCTGCTCCACCAGCTCATACCCCATGGTCTTCTTGCCCTCAACGCGAAACGGCTCCTTAAGCGTCGAGATATCGAACCACACATCCTCCGCAGCCACGCTGCTCTCGCGCTGCGCCTTGATCCGCTCCCCCACCATTCGCGCGCAATCCGAGATCAGCCCATCCACCATCGTCACATCCGCGCCATAGGCCACGCCTTCGAGATAGTTCGCCAGCGGCACATCCATCGGCATAAAGATATGCGCCGCAATCTGCGCCGCCGCCGCATAAGCCGCCAGCGCTCCCGCCGCATTTCCTGCTGAAGGCACCGCCAGATGCCGCAGCCCATAGTGCTTCGCCATGGACACCGCCATCCCCAGCCCCCGAGCCTTGAACGTCCCCGTAGGATTCGCCCCCTCCTCCTTCACGAACAGCCCTTCATACCTCCGGCTCTTCAACATCGGAGTCCAGCCCTCACCCAGCGTCACCGGCTGCACATCGGGCAGCACATCCGCATACCGCCACATCCCCAGACTCGCCGCCGAAGTCGCCGCCCGCTCCGCTGCATGTTCGCGCCGTGCCGTCTTCTTCAGCGCCTCCATGTCGTACCGCACATACAACACACCCGCATCCACCGGGCAAAGCGTCTGCGGCGTCTCCGCCGAAACCTGGTGACCGCACAAACTGCACTCGAGATAAGCAATCGCTGGCATACGTCCTTCATGCTATCGCGAACCATTCCACTGAAACGCGGTTTTCATCGCGCTACAATCATCACCGGAGTGAGGCCATGTCGAAGCATCGAAATCCCATGGAGCAGTTCGACCTTTCGTCGAGCGAGGAACTTGAAGCCTTGCTTCTGGAGGCGGTCGAGAGCGGCGAGCCGCTAGAAATGACACCTACTGAGTGGCAACGCTTGCGCGACGACGTCGAACAGGACGCCGTGGCCCGGCGCCGAACGTCCTAGTGGCTCTTTCCGACCCGCTCTTCTACACTGTCTGCATCGAATGAGCCACCTTTCGAAGCAGTATCCACAACTCTCCGTTGAAATCGTCGAATTTGTCGACGACTGCCAACCCGGCGTGGTGAGGGCCGAGTTCGTCGATGCGAATGGCAAGCAGCATTCGCTGATCGACAAGATTTATCTTTTCACTTCTGAATTCCTTGACGCCTCAAGTGCCTACCCTGTGCCGGGGTCGGCACGATGCGAAATCTTGGAGAGATGGCGAGGCTCCGATGCCAACGAGCTCGTCCGAATCAGCATCGACCGTCCCGACCATATTGATTCGACCGAAGGCCTTTCAGAATTTGTGGTTGGATCGACCCAGTTGATCGATTGAGTCGGCCTGGTTCCTCCTCCACCTTGGCCGCAACCGCATCGTCTACCCTAGAAGCATGTCGTTTCCCCGCGTCATCGCCATCGACATGGATGGCACCCTCCTCAACTCCCGCGCCCAGGTCTCCCCCCGCAATCTCGCCGCGCTCCGTCTCGCCGAAGACGCCGGCGTAGAGCCCGTCATCGCCACCGGCCGTCGCCACTGCTACGCCATGCACGTCCTGCGTGACCAGCCACTCTCCCCCGCCAACGCGCTCGTCACCTCCAACGGAACCGTCATCCGCACCTTCGCGCACGAGCTCCTCCACCGCGGCCACATGCCTCTCTCGACCGCACGCTGGCTCTGCGCCAATGCCGGCGAGTTCCGATCCACCCTCGTGCTCACCTTCGACAACGTCGACGCCACCGGCGAAGACGGCCGCGGCGCCCTCATCTGCGAGCGCTCCAACTTGCTCCACGGCTCCATCAACCGCTGGATGGACGCCAACGAGCGCTACCTCGAACACGTCGACAACATCGAAGACGCGCTCGGTGGCCCTCCCCCCATCCAGATGATGATCTGCGGCACCATCGATCGCATGGCCCAGGCCGAAGCACGTCTCCTCGAAGACCCGCGCGTCTCCGCCGTCGGCTCGCCCACCACCCCGCAAACCGAGGTCACCCTGCACCGCACCGCTTACCCCGAGCGCGATCTCTCCATCGTCGACATCCTCCCCGCGGGCATCTCCAAAGCCTCCGGGCTCAACCACCTCCTGGCGCTTCGCGGCCTCACTACCGCCGACCTCATGGCCATCGGCGACAACTGGAACGACCTCCCCATGCTCGAACTGGCCGCCCACTCCGTCCTTATGTCCAACGCCCCCGCCGAGCTCAAATCCCTCGCCCACTCCCGCGGCTGGACCATCGCTCCCACCAACGACGAAGACGGCGTAGCCCACGCCATAGAGTCCGCCCTCACGAGCACCCTAACCACTAGCCACTAACCACTCGACAGCTACCGAACCGCCCCCAATGGTAGTCTCATACCCAGTGCCGTTCCTCCTTTCAAGCCGTCTCCGCCTGCTCTCCGCGGCTCTCTGCGCCACTCTCGCCGCGAGCTCCGCGCACGCGCTCGAGCACATCACTCTCCGCAACGGCTTCTCCTACGACTGCTCCCACCACGAGCAGGTCGGCGACCGCATCCGCCTCTACTTCGGCGCGGCCAACAACTACCAGGACTTCCCCGCCGACAACATCAAGTCCGTCGAACTCCTCCCCGATCCCCCCGCGCCTCCCACGCCTCAGCCTCCCGCAGCCCAGCCCCCCACCACCAACATCCAGTCGCTGCTCTCCAGCGTCGGCAACGCCATCAACATCGACGTCGATCTCCTCGCCTCCATCGTCCACGCCGAAAGCAACTTCCACCCCAGGGCAGTCTCGCGAGCCGGGGCCCAGGGCCTCATGCAGCTCATGCCTGCCACCGCCCACCAGATCGGCGTAACAGACGCCTTCCGCCCCGAGCAGAACATCGCCGCCGGAACCGTCTACCTCAACGAGCTCCTCAACCGCTACGATCCCCACGACACTCCGCGCGGCCTTGCCCTCGCCATCGCCGCCTACAACGCCGGCCCCGGCGCCGTCGACAAGTACCACGGCATCCCTCCCTTCCGCGAAACCCGCGCCTACGTCGCCCGCGTCATCAACGAGTTCAACCGCCGCAAAGCCGCCGCCGCAAAAACCGCTCACCTCGCCGCGACCAGGACCGGCACCACCACCATCGCTCATCGCTGACCCCACCATGCCGGCCAGCCAACCCACCTCATCCTCGCGACGTTTCCTCCCCGCCGTCGTTCTCCTCGCCGTCGCTGCTCTGCTCTGGATCTTCCGCAGCCGCATCCACTTCGACTTCCACGCCGTCCTCCAACAACTGCGCACAGTCTCACTGGGCTTCGTCCTCGCCGCCATCGCCAGCCTGTATAGCGGCTACATCTTCCGAGCTCTGCGCTGGCGCATCCTGCTCGACCCCATCCGCCCCGCCACCACTCTCGAACTCCTTCCAGCGCAGTTCATCGGCTTCGCCATGGTCGGCCTCATCGGCCGCGTAGCCGATCTCTCCCGCCCCTACCTCATCGCGCGCCGCCTCTCCACACCGGTCGCCACCCAGCTCGCCATCTACTCCATCGAGCGCGCCTTCGACCTCGCCGCCGCGGCCATCCTCTTCTCCATCACCCTCGCCTTTGCTCCCGCTTCCATGCCCCACCACGAAGCCTTCGCCCGCGCCGGCATCCTCTCGCTTGCAGCCACCCTCGGACTAGCCGCATTTGCGGTCTCCGTGCGCATCACCGGCGATCGCATCGCCTCCCTCGCCACAAAACTCCTGCATCCCCTCTCGCCGCGCTTCGGCGAAACAGTCGCCGCCCGCCTGCTCGACTTCCGCCACGGCCTCCAGGCCATCACCACTTTGCGCGAGCTCCTCTACGCCCTCGCGTGCTCGCTCGTCATTTGGGTTGGCATTGCGGCCACCTATCTCTTTTCCGCGCGAGCCTTCATCGCCTCCCCGGAGCTCGCCACCTTCTCCATCGCAGCCACCATGCTGCTGCTCGCCACCAGCATGGGAGGCTCGCTCGTCCAGCTCCCCGTCCTCGGCTGGTTCACGCAGATCGCGGTGCTCGCCGCCGCGCTCCACGGCTTCTTCTCCGTGCCGCTCGAAGCCGCAACTGCCTGCGGAACTGTACTCCAGTTCATCACCAACTTCAGCGTCGTCCCAGCCGGCTTGATAGCAGCCCAAATACAAGGCGTCAGCCTAAAGGAAGCCGCCACCACCCCATCCACCTAATCCCTACTCCCTACTCCCTACTCCCTACTCCCTACTCCCTACTCCCTACTCCCTAAAACGTCACATCCACCGTCCCCATATGCCCATTGATCGCGTCGCGGACCACAATCCGTAGCCGCGCCGCGCCCTTCGGCACCTCCACCGGAAGCTCAAACGTCGCGCCCGCATTCGGCGCACCGCGCTGCGCCAACAACTCCCGCGCCACGTGTCCCAGCAGCTTGTCGCGGGAGTCGTACCACCCCGCCGCGACTGTCGCCTCCTCGTGCACGTCGCCGTCCGCGCCCTCGTCGCTCCATCCAATCCCTGCCTCGGCCACGTGGATCACATACGCCGCGCCCTTCCTCTCCGCCGTCACCGCCAGCCCGTTGTAAGAAATCGTCGTCAGCAGCGCATTCGAAAGATCAAGCTTTAGATTCGCTTTCATCTGGTCGGCCGGCATCGCCTTGTCCAGCGTCGGATTCAGCGTCGCCGCCGTCTCCGGAAAATACCCATCCCGCGACGTCGCCCGCAGATCCTTATCCTTCATCACAATCTTGATCGTCCGAAAATGCGCCGTGTCCTGCGTCTTGTCCGTCGGCGAGTATGACATCGTGTAATACTCCCGCCCCTTGGCAATCCCCTCGCCAATCACGTTGTTCAAATCGTTCCGCCCCGTAAACGCAATCCCTCCCGTCGAAGGCGCCAGCTTCGCGAACGACACCTGGCCGCTCCCAAACGGATCGCCCCCGCCGCTGTTCATCGACGTCGCCAGATCCGAAGGATCGTCCAGCTCCACCGTCTCGCTCGACGTCGCAATCGGGTTGATCGTGTACATTGTCACGCGCGCCGCCAGCAGCTCCGCCGTCACTCTCCGCATCGCCGCCACAATCGTGTCTGCCTGGTTCTGCGGCAGCCCCGTCAGGTCCGCCGACGGAAACCCATTGCCCACCCAGATCAAATTCTTTCGCCCCTGCGTTCCCTGCGAAGCCTGCGCAATCTGCCCCAGCGCCGCCATCACCTGCGCCATGCGTTCCACCGCACCCGATCCGGCCTTGCCGCTGTTGTTCAGCCGCCACGGATTCTCCGGCATGTGCTTCTTCACCACCTCGATCAGCGCATCACGATCCTGCGTATAGTCGTGCAACTGCTGGAACGTCGTATTCTTCGCGATCATCAGCACCGTCGGCTCCTTCAGCACCGTCGGTTGTGTCTGCAGATACTTAACCAGCATCTGCCGCGAGAACGACATGTCCGAAAACGCCGTGTTCAGCTCGTCCAGCACGATCACGGTCACCGGCGCGGTCCCAATCTTCTTCAAATCCGCGGCCGAGTTCACCACCGCCGCCGTTCCATCCCCCGGCAACCGATGAG
>JAZKBC010000117.1:18148-33991 GCA_040388825.1 Acidobacteriota bacterium
TCTCATAAACGGTAAAGTCCCCGCGCTTCAGATCGCGCGTCACCAGGTTGCCCTTCTTGTCCGTCACCACGATATCCAGCACCACCAGCTGCGCCTTCACATGGATCGTTGACGTCTGCCCACCCCTTGCCGGTGCAGGCGGAAACGGGTCTCCACCTTCCGGATACGGCTCCTGCTGCGCCTTCATAGCCGCCACGCCCACCACCATCAGCACCACAGCCGCAGCCGCACGCATTCGCCGAAATCCATTCATGAGCATCCCGCTCCTCGCCCAATTTGAAAGCTGTCACAGTGTAGACGCCCAGCACCCACCGTTTGTTGCGGCCCACGCATCATTTCCCCTCAGTTAGAATCGGAGTCGCAATGAAATGTCCGTACTGCGCCTTTACTCAGGACAAGGTCATCGACAGCCGTGAATCGAAGGACGCCGACTCCATCCGGCGTCGCCGCGAATGCGAACGCTGCAATCGCCGCTTCACCACCTATGAACGGCTCGACGAGATCCCCTACATGGTCGTCAAGAAAGACGGCCGCCGCGAGAAATTCGACCGCCAGAAGGTCCTCGCCGGCCTGCTGCACTCCTGTCAGAAGCGCAAGGTCTCCGTCACCCAGATGCAGGACATCGTCGACGCCGTCGAAGCCTTCGTCGTTGACAGCCCTGAACGCGAGCGCTCCACCGCTTCCGTCGGCGAGCTCATCATGGACCGCCTCAAAGACATCGACACCGTAGCCTACATCCGCTTCGCCAGCGTCTACCGCGACTTCAAAGACGTCAACGAATTCAAGCTCGAACTCGAAGGCCTGCTCAGCGGCCGCGACCCCAAACACCGCCGCGCCACTCCGCGATAGAAAAACACTCTTACGCAGCGCGTGACGAAAACTTCATCCACCCCGCACGCTTTTTCATGCACTTTCGCGCCCGGGTCCCGCATCCTAAAAAGAAACGCAATCGGCTCGCCGCTGAAGTGAAGGAAAGGGGTGGATTTCTGTTGGCAGTTCTCCGCGCATCGCAAGCTCGCTCGGCAGTCGCGCGCTGGGCGCCGCGCGTCGCAGCTATCTTCCTTCCACTGATCCTCTGCGCGTTCATCCTCCGCCCTACTCTTCACCCGGCCACCGCCCAGGCTCTCCACTACAAACAACCAGCCGATGCCGCTGCCGGCAAGGTCGTCTACGAAGGCGGTTGCATCGCCTGCCACGGCCCCGAGGGCAAAGGCGCCGACGAGAAGCTCACCGTCTTTACCCGCCCCGACAGCTTCCCCGATTTCTCCGCCTGCGACCAGACCACCCCCGAAGTCGACTCCGCCTACAAGGCCGCCATCGTCCACGGCGGTCCCTTCAACGGCTTCTCGCAGATCATGCCCGCCTTCGGCCAGCTGCTCACCGACAAGCAGATCAACGACGTCGTCGCTTACCTCCGCACCTTCTGCCACAACACTCACCACTATCCCCGCGGCGAACTCAACCTCCCCCGCGCCCTCATTACCGAGAAGGCCTTCCCCGAAAGCGAAGCCGTCGTCTCCACCGCCTTCAACGCCACCGGCGCTCCCTCCTGGACCACCGACGTCATCCACGAGCAGACCTTCGCCGGCAAAAATCAGATCGAAGTCGACGTCCCCATCAACTACGCCGACCAGGACCATGCGTGGACCGCGGGCACCGGCGACATCACTCTCGGCTTCAAGCGCGAAATCTTCTCCAGCCTCCGCACCGGCTCCATCCTCAGCCTGCAGGGTGGCGTCCTTCTCCCCACCGGCGACAGCAAACGCGGCTTCGGCAGCGGCGCCACCATGTTCGAACCCTTCGCCGCCTTCGATCAGCTCTTCCCCACCAACACCTGGCTGCAGCTCCAGCTCGGCGGCGACATCTCCACCAACACCACCGACGCTCCCAGCAGCATCTTCTACCGCACCGCCCTCGGCCAGACCTTCGCCCGCGACAAAGGCCTCGGCCGCCAGTACAGCCCCATGGTCGAGTTCGTCGCCAGCCGCGACTTCACCACCGGCGCCGCCACCGACTGGGACGTCGTCCCCCAGATGCAGGTCACCCTCAGCCCCCGCCAGCACGTCCGCGCCGACATCGGCGTCCGCGCTCCGTTCACCGACACCGCCGGCCGCAAACCGCAGGTCGTCTTCTACGTCCTCTGGGACTGGGCCGACGGCAAACTCTGGGAGGGCTGGTGATGACCACGAAATCCCGCCTCACCACCACGCTCGCCCTCGCGCTGTCGCCTCTCCTCCTCGCCGCCCTGGCGCCCCCGCAGGACAAACAAGCCAATCCCGCTCTGCCGCAAACCGCGCCCGATCCCCGCCCGCAGTCCGCCATTCCGCTCCCCGCCTACCACGCAAAAATCAAGCAGGAGTTCCAGACCTCCGACCGCTGCGTCGCCTGCCATAACGGCCTCAAAACCTCGACCGGCGAAGATGTCTCCATCGGCATCGACTGGCAGGCCAGCGCCATGGCCAACTCCGCCCGCGACCCCTACTGGCAGGCCAGCATCCGCCGCGAAGCCATCGACCACCCCCAGGCCACCGCCGAGATCGAAGACGACTGCTCCACCTGCCACATGCCCGTCCTCCACTTCACCAACCGCGACGCCGGCCGCAAGACCGAAGTCTTCAAACACTTCCCCCTTCAGACCCCACCCAAAGGCAGCCGCGCTGCCGCCGACGGCGTCTCCTGCGCCGTCTGTCACCAGGCTGAACCCGACAACCTCGGCACGCCCGACAGCCTCAACGGCAACCTCAAGTTCGCCAAGCTCCTCAGCACCATGCCCCGCCCCGAGTACGGACCCTTCGTCGTCGATACCGGCCACCAGTCCATCATGGAAGCCTCCACCGGCGGCTTCCTCCCCAAACAAGGCGACCAGCTCCGCGACCCCAGCCTCTGCGGCACCTGCCACACTCTCACCACCAAGGCCCTCGCCCCCGACGGCACCGTCATCGCCCACTTCCCCGAGCAACGCCCCTTCCAGGAGTGGCAACACAGCCAGTACTCCGCCAAAGACACCGCGGCCTACCAGACCTGCCAGCAATGCCACATGCCCGAAGTGAAAGAAGCCGCTCCGGTGACCGCCCTCTACGGCCCGCTGCGCGAAGGCATGCATCGCCACGTCTTCGTCGGCGGCAACTTCGTCCTCACCGGCATGCTGCAGGACCACCGCGACGACCTCGCCACCGTAGCCCAGCCCGACGAGCTTCGCGCCGAAGTCGACCGCACCCGCAAGTTTCTCGAAACCCAGGCCGCTCGCGTCGAAATCCTCCACCCGGCCTCAACGGCCAACGGCATTCGCTTCGACGTCCACGCCGAAAACCTCACCGGCCACAAGCTCCCCACCGCCTACCCCTCGCGCCGCGTCTGGCTCCACGTCACCGTGCGCGACGCCAACAACCGCATCGTCTTCGAGTCCGGCCACCTCAACGCCGATGGCTCCATCACCGGCAACGCCAACGACACCGACCCCCTCCGCTACGAGCCCCACTTCACCGAAATCACGAATCCTGACCAGGTGGAAATCTACGAACCCATCCTCGGAGACCAGCACGGCAAAGTCACCCCGGCCTGCTCAACGCCGTCACCTACCTCAAGGACAACCGCCTCCTCCCCGCCGGCTTTGACAAATCCACCGCCACCGAAGAAGTCCGCGTCCACGGCAACGCCGCCCAAGACCCCGCCTTCAACGACCACGGCAGCACCGTCCGCTACAACATCGCCACACCCAACGCCAACGGCTCTCTGCACATCTCCGTCGAGCTCCTCTACCAGCCCATCGGCTACCGCTGGGCCCACAACCTAGCTCCCTACACCGCCTCCGAAGACCAGCGCATGCTCCACTACTACGAGCAAGCTGCACACGACTCCGCCATCGTCCTCGCCCACACCGAAGCGACGCCGTAGCGGCTATCCGCACCGTACACACCGTACAATCGAAGCAGGACTTTTGTTCCCACACGGACTAACGTCCGCTCCACCGGCCTCGCCCAGCGACTGGCCCCGCCGTCAACGGCACACCTCAACGACCCACCGGAGGACCCGCTCCTCCAGAAAGCGAAATCGCTTTGTCTACACGCACGCACAAAATCACGCTCGTCCCCGGCGACGGCATCGGCCCTGAAGTTACAGCAGCCACAATCGCCATCCTCGAAACCGCCGGCCAGCAAACCGGATGCGCCTTCGACTGGCACAGCTTCGACGCCGGAGCCGACGCCTTCACCCGCACCGGCGAGCTCATCCCGCCCGCCCTCTACCACTCGATCGAACAAAATCGCGTTGCCCTCAAAGGACCCACAGCCACGCCCATCGGCAGCGGCTTCTCCTCCATCAACGTGGCCATGCGCAAGAAGTTCGATCTCTACGCCAACTTCCGCCCCGTCAAATCGCTCCCCGGCCTCAAGACCAACTACCCCGACATTGACCTCGTCATCTTTCGCGAGAACACTGAAGATCTCTACGCCGGCCTCGAAGTCATGATCAACCCCGACATCGCGCAGTCGCTCAAGATCATCACCCGCAAAGGCTCCCTGCGCATCGCGCTCGCCGCCTTCGAGTACGCCCGCAAGCACGGCCGCGAGAAAATCCACGCCATCCACAAAGCCAACATCATGAAGCTCTCCGACGGCCTCTTCCTCAAGTGCTGCAAAGAGGTCGCCGCCGACTTCCCCGAGATCACCTACATCGAGCACATCGTCGACAACACCTGCATGCAGCTCGTCCTCAACCCCTGGCAGTACGACATCATCCTCACCACCAACCTCTACGGCGACATCCTCTCCGACCTCTGCTCCGCCTTCGTCGGCGGCCTCGGCCTCGTCCCGGGAGCCAACCTCGGCAAGGAGTGCGCCATCTTCGAAGCCGTGCACGGCTCCGCCCCCGACATCGCAGGCCAGGACAAAGCCAACCCCACTGCCCTGCTGCAATCCGCCATCCTCATGCTCGAGCATCTCGACGAGTTCGAGACCGCAAAGAAAATCCACTCGGCTCTGGAAAAGGTCTACGCCGAAGGCAAGCACCTCACCCGCGACGTAGGCGGCACCTCCGGCACCCACGCCTTCGCCCAGGCCATCATCGCCGCTCTCTAGCAGTCGAACACTCTGGGTGTCCCATTCATCGCGCCGCACTTTGGCGCGATGAGTGGGCCCACACAATGTTCAGGCTGACAAGCAGCCAGCAATCTCCCGGGCCCACTCGTCCCCTCACCACCGCATCCAACGGAGCAGCCATGACCCACCGCCCCCAAGCCGCCGTCCTCCTCGCTATCGCGGTTCTCCTCACCGGCTGCAAGCCCGACAAGGCCGTCAAGACCGCCGCCAACATCGACAATCCCGCCGCAACCTCAGCCGCCCCAGCCGTCGACCCCGCCACCGCCGCCACCCTCCACGGCACCGTCAGCTTCTCCGGCACGGCCCCCGCGCGCATCCCCATCGACATGTCCATGGACCCCGCCTGCGCCCTCGCCCCTGGAACCAACCTCACCGAGCAGATCCTCGTCGCCCACGGCCATCTCGCCAACGTCTACGTCTACATCAAGTCCGGTGCCCCCACCTCCTCCGCTCCAGCCTCCACGGCCCCCGTCGTCCTCGATCAAAAGGGCTGCCGCTACCTTCCGCACGTCATAGCCCTGCAGCAGGGCGGCACGGTCGAGTTCCACAACTCCGACCCCACCATGCACAACATCCACATGACCCCAACCGTCGGCTCTGATCCCGCCGTCGACATCTCCCAGGGGCCCATGGGCGCCGCTCAAACCCACACCTTCACCGCTCCCGCAGCCATGATCCCCGTCCGCTGCAACAACCACCCCTGGATGAGCGCCTTCATCAACGTCGCTCCCAATCCGTGGTTCGCCGTCACCTCCGCGGACGGCACCTTCACCCTCCCCAATCTTCCCCCCGGCACCTACACCGTTGCCGCCGTCCACGAGAAGCTTGGCGAGCAGGACATCCAGGTCACCGTCCCTGCCAAATCCAACATCCAGGCCAACTTCACCTTCGCGAACAAATAACTCCACCCCTGCAGTAGACCCCGGTCCCGATTCATACATCACAAACACCAGAAGGCCAGCCGCACGGAGTTCGCACGGCCACTTCGTCTGTTGTTCCTCATTTGGATGCCGCCATCCTGCACGCAGCGAACCACCGCTGCTACCAGTGCTGGCAAGAACGGATCGCCCTCGATGAACTTTTCGCTCACCCTTCCCGTGCACGCCATTCCCCTCTGGTTCCTTGTGCTCTCGCTCTTCCTTCCCCGCGTCTGCATCGCGGTCGCCTGGTTCCAGCACACCATGCCCAACTACATCCCGAACCCGGTAGGCCTCATCCCGGTCATCGTCGCGCTGCTCGTTCCGCGCATCCTCATCCTCTTCTGGATCTACTCCGACCAGGGCATCACCCTCTGGTTTCTCATCCACGCCATCGCTCTCGTCGTCGCCTGGGGCAGCGGAGGCTCCCGCGTCGTCTCCCGTCGCCGCGTCGTCGAAGTCGACTAGACCTGCGCTCAGGGCCGGCCGGTATCCACCGCGCCGGCCCTTTTACGCTCTACACTCTACGCTCTACGCTCTGACCCACCGCCAAACTTGATATCCTAGTACGCATGGAACGGCGTAACGTAGGCATTCTTGGCGCGACCGGTGCGGTCGGACAGCGATTCATCCAACTCTTAGCGGACCACCCCTGGTTCAACATCACCTGGCTCGCCGCCAGCGATCGCAACTCCGGCAAAACCTACGCCGAAGCCTGTTCGTGGCGTCTCGACACTCCACTCCCCGAACGCATCGCCAGCATGGTGCTGCAGCCCAACACCCCCGAAGCCGCAGGCGCCGATCTCCCTCGTATCATCTTTTCGTCGGTTGATTCCCCCATCGCGAAAGAGCTCGAGCCCCGCTTCGCCGCCGCCGGCTGCGCAGTCATCTCCAACTCCTCCGCCTTCCGCATGGACCCGCTTACACCCCTGGTCGTGCCTGAAGTCAACGCCGACCACTTCGACCTCATCGAGTCCCAGCCCACCCGCAAGCGATCCGGCGGCTTCCTCGTCACCAACCCCAACTGCTGCGCCATCGGCCTCATCCTTCCGCTCGGCGCTCTGCAACAGGCCTTCGGCATCGAAAAACTCTTCGTCACCACCATGCAGGCTGTCTCCGGCGCCGGCTACCCCGGCGTCCCTTCCCTCGACATCCTCGGCAACGTCATCCCTTACATCAAGAGCGAAGAAGAGAAGCTGCAGGAAGAAGTCGGCAAGCTCCTCGGCACGCTCAACGGCAGCAGCATCACGCCTCTCGCCGCTCCCGTCAGCGCCATGTGCAACCGCGTCCCCGTCCTCGAAGGCCACACCGAGTGCGTCAGCGTCAAGCTCTCCAGGCCCGCCACGCACGAGGAGATCCTCGCCGCCTGGCAGAACTTCCAGCCCCTCAGCGGCAAGGGCCACGAAGGCCTCCACCTTCCCTCCGCCCCTCTCTTCCCCGTCGAGTACCAGCACGGCGAAACCCGCCCCCAGCCCCGCCTCGACCTCATGGCCGGCAACGGCATGAGCACCACCGTCGGCCGTCTCCGCCCCTGCACTCTCTTCGACTGGAAGTTCACCCTGCTCTCCCACAACACCATTCGCGGAGCCGCCGGAGCCGCCATCCTCAACGCCGAAATCCTCGCCGTCCTCGGCAAGTTCGACTTCCGCAAGTTCCCCCCGGTCAACGCCTCAGAAGAAGCGCTGGTGACCGCATGAGCACAACGCCCCGCCCAGATCTAGTCGTCATGAAGTTCGGTGGTACCAGCGTCGAAGACGCCGTAGCCATCCGCCGCACGGGCTCCATCGTCGCCGGCCGCCTGCGCAAGAGCCTCCGCCCCATCGTCGTAGTCTCGGCCATGTCGAAGGTCACCGACTCGCTCCTCGCCGCCGCCGCAGCCGCCGGCCGCAACGACCGCGAAGAAGCCCTCCGCCTCTCCGACGCTCTCCGCACCCGCCACCTCAACACCGCCGCCGAGCTCACCGGCCTCTCACCCGAGACAGCCGACCGCCTCACCGCCCTTCAACTCAACATCCACCACGACTTCGATCAGCTCGACGACCTCCTCCGCGGCATCTCCGCCGTAGGGGAGCTCACCCCCCGCACCTCCGACAACGTCGTCAGCTTCGGCGAGCGTCTCTCCTCCGTCATGGTTGCCGCCGCCTTCGCCGAACAAGGCATGGACTCCGCCCACGTCGACGCCCGCCAGGTCATCCTCACCGACGACCACTACGGCAAAGCCACCCCCCAGCAAGACGCCATCGAATCTGCCCTCACCGCGCAGGTCTTCCCGCTCGTCGACGCGAAGAAAGTCCCCATCATGGGCGGCTTCATCGGCTCGCACAACGGCATCACCACCACACTAGGCCGCGGCGGCTCGGACTACACCGGAGCCCTCGTCGGCGGCGCTCTCCACGCCGGCGCCATCGAAATTTGGACCGACGTCAACGGCATCATGACCACCGATCCGCGCATCTGCCCCGACGCTCTGCGCGTAAAGACCATCAGCTTCGAAGAAGCCGCCGAGCTCGCCTACTTCGGCGCGAAAGTCCTCCACCCCGCAACCATCCTTCCGGCCGTGCAGAAGAACATCCCGGTCCGCGTCCTCAACAGCCGCAACCCCGACAACGACGGCACCGAAATCAGCGCCGTGCCCACGCACTGCACCAGCCCCTTCAAGTCCATCGCGGCCAAAAAGAAGCTCACCATCATCGACATCGTCGCCAGCCGCATGCTCCTCGCCCACGGCTTCCTCAAGCAGGTCTTCGACGTCTTCGACAAGCATCACTGCGCCATCGACATGGTCTCCACCTCGGAGGTCTCCATCTCCGTCACCGTCGACAGCAAAGAAGCTCTCCCCGCCATCTGCGAAGAACTCGGCAGAATCGCCGACGTCAAGTACGAAGGCGGCAAGGCGCTCATCTGCCGCGTCGGCGAAGACATCCGCGGCCACTCCGGCATCGCGGCGCAAGTCTTCACCGCCATCTCCCACGTCAACCTGCGCATGATCTCGCAGGGCGCCAGCGAAATCAACATGAGCTTCATGATCGATGAAGGCGACGTCGAAGAAGCCATCCGCTCCCTCCACAAAAAATTCTTCATCAACCCCGACCCCAACATCTTCGACGTCGAAGCCCGGGTCGTCACCAGCTCGATTTGATCCTCCGCGTGAACTTTTCGGAAACCCTCATTCTGAGCGCAGCGAAGAACCTCTGTATTCTGCCCGAAGCCGCAAGAACATCGCGGTAGAAAAACTGGCTTACAATTGGCCACTCGTACGCTCAGAGGCCGAAGTTGCGCATAATCTCCCTCAAGATCGAACCTCGCCCCCTCCAGTTTGCTGCCGTGGTCTTGGGCCTCGGCCTGATGTATGCCCAAGACTTCTTTCCCCTTCGCCCGACCGCGGCCGTGCTTTGCGCCTTCCTCGGCGTGGCGATCTATTTTTCGCAATTCGTGTCCACGGCATCGCTTAGCAAAGAGCCTCCACCGGCGCAAGCGAGCCTCCACCAGGCGGCCTCGGCCATCTCAAGCCTCGTCTCCATCGGCCTTTTCGTCACAGCGTACCTGGTCCTTCCCCTGTGGCTACACGGTCTGCTGGAGATGGGGGCAGGCGCAGCCCTCTTCTTCTGCTTCAGCCTCCCGCGTTCGCGATGGACAGAGGCCTCCATGGTCCCCATCTTTCTCTTCGCGATCCTGCAAACGAATTGGCGCGGACTCGGAGTGATCGCCAACTTCCCTCCGATACTCCTTATAGCCATAGTCATTGCATCGGTGGCCTTGTCCCACATCGCCTTCCGCATCATCGACCGTCGCAACGCCGCCCACAACGACGTTGAACTAAACTAACCCCATGCGCATCCTCGTCCTCGGCGCCGGCAAAACCGGCAAACTCGTAGCAGAAGTCGCCGCCCAGCGCGGCCACTCCGTCAGCGTCCTCGACGCCAAAGAGAACAAGGACGCCTCCGCCCTCACCGCTCCCTTCGTCACCGGCTTCGACGTCCTCATCGACTTCACCACCCCCGACGCCGTCGTCTCCAACATGCGCGCCTGCCTCGCCAACGGCGCGAAGATGGTCATCGGCACCACCGGCTGGTACGACAAGCTCGCCGACATGCGCTCCCTCGCCGAGCGCCGCAACGCCTCCATCCTCTACGGCACCAACTTCTCCATCGGCGTCCAGACCATGATCTCGCTCAGCAAAACCATGGCCGCCGCGCTTAAGGACTCCGGCTACACCTTCTCCATCTCCGAAACCCACCACGAGTCAAAAGTCGACGCCCCCTCCGGCACCGCGCTCACCCTTCGCGACGCTGTAGCCTCCGTCATCGGCCCCGAAAAAGAAATCGTCATCACCGCCCACCGCACCGGCGACGCCGCCGGCATCCACACGCTGCTCGCCACCGGCCCCTGCGACAATCTCTCCCTCACCCACGAGTCAACCTCCCGCCGCCCCTTCGCCGAAGGCGCCGTCCGCGCCGCCGAATGGCTCGTTGCCCACCCCGGCATCTACGACATTCGCGACGTCTTCGACAAGCTCTAACCCCACTCGCGATAACCTAGCGGGATGAAGCGGCTCCTCACCCTCACCCTCCTCACCACCCTCACCGCCTCCGCCCAAACCAGCATCACCCGCCTCGACGGCTCCCACCTCTCCGCCGCCGACGCCCAATCCTTCGCCGCAAAAACCCTCGCCGCCAACCACGTCACCGGAGCCCAGCTCGCCGTGCTCAACCACGGCCACCTCGTCTGGAGCGCATCCTTCGGCCTCGCCGGCAAATCTCCCGACCGCCCCTTCGACGCCGCCACCACCACCTGGGCCGCCTCAATCACCAAGAGCCTCTTCGCCACCTACGTCATGCAGCTCGTCGAGCGCCACCAGTTCGACCTCGACAAACCCGTAGCCCAGCAGCTTCCCCAACCCCTCGACACCTACCCTCCCTACCGCACCTCCGCCTCCGACCTAGTCCACGATCCCCTCTGGCAACGAGTCACTCCGCGCATGCTGCTCTCCCACTCCTCCGGCCTGCGCAACTTCGCCTCCATGGAGCCCGACAACAAGCTCCATCTCCACTTCCCTCCCGGCTCGCAGTTCATGTACTCCGGCGACGGCATTAACCTCGTCCAGTTCCTCGTCGAGCAGCAACAGCACCAGCCGCTCGACGTCCTCATGCAGCAAGCCCTCTTCGCCCCGCTGCACATGGACCGCACCGGCCTCATCTTCCGCCCCGCCTTCTCACCCGACGTCGCCGACCGCTTCGACCTCAACGAAAAATTCCTCTCCCAAACCCGCCGCGACAATCCCCGCGGCGCCGGCTCCATGTCCACCTCCGCCGAAGACCTAGCCCGCTTCCTCACCGCGCTCTTCGCAGACAAAATCCTCACCCCGCAAACCCGCGCTGCCATGCTCAAGCCGGTGCTCCCCATCCACACCCTCCACCAGTTCCCCAACATCCCAAACGGCCCGCTCGGCAAAGAAGGGGACGCAGTCGGCCTCGCCTACGGCACAGGCTGGGGCCTTCTCACGCACACCAAATTCGGCCCCGCCTTCTTCAAGGAAGGCCACGGCGACGGCGCGCAAGACTACGTCATCTGCTTCCAGCGCTCGCAGTCCTGCATGATCCTGCTCACCAACAGCGACAACGGCGAGCTCGCCTTCCGCGCCCTCCTCGAGCACATCCTCGGCGACACCGTCACTCCCTGGGAGTGGGAAGGCTACACCCCCGCCTACATCGCCGCCGCACGCCAGAATCCGTAGCTCACTTCCGCCCCAGCACCACCTCCACACCCCCAACGACCGCCCGCCCCTGCATCCTCACCCCCACAACCTCCTCATACCCCGTATTGCTCAGATTCGTCCCCTGCAAGTAAGGCCGCACCCGCCCGCTCCCCCACACCGCCGACGCATCCCAAACCGGGCTCACTCCCCGATCCACACGATTCACCACCCGTAGCCTCTGCCGCAGCAGCAGCCCATTCTTCCATCGCCCCACCCACTCCGCCGTAGCATTTTCCACCGGATAATTGAACACATACTCCGACTGGTACCCGCCCAGCGCACTCTGCGCTCCACTCAGCGTCGTCAACCCCAGCCTCACCGTCTGCCCGGCCAGCGGCCGCCAGTCCAGTCCCGCCTCCACTCCCGTAAACTGCACCCCGCTCAAATTCTCCGCCTGCCACTTGCTAGCAGCATTTGCCCGCACATAATCAATCGCATCCTTCTGCGTCGAATGAAACACGGTTAAAGTCGCGGTCAATTTATCCCCCGCATACCAGTCCGCTCCACCCTCAAAGCTCCACGCACTCTCCGCCTTCAGCCCCGGATTCCCCACCGTAGTCGGATCGCTGTAGTAAAGATCGGTGTACGTCGGCAACCGAAACCCTCTGGCAGCAGCGCCGCGCAGCTTCACGCTCTTCCCCACCCAAAAGCTCCCCGCCGCCGAAGGCACCGCCGCGCTTACCCCGCCGCTAAAAATCTCCTCTCGCAACCCAGCCGAAATCGTTCCCCGCGACCACCCTCGGAGCTCCGCATCCACATACCCCGCCCCGCGATTCCTTCCATGCCTCCCCAGGTTCGTACTGTTGATCTGGTCCGCATCCTCCTCCACTCCATAAAACACCCCCGACCGCTTCCACGGCAGATCATCCCTCCGCCGCACCACCCCCTGCCAACTTGTATCGACGTGGTGATTCTCATAAACCGCCGGCGCCTCGCGCAGCAGAACAAAGTCATCCGTATGCCGCCGAAACGCCACCGCCGCCTGCGTCTTCTCTCCCAAATCCTGAGTCAGCCCCGCAAACCACCCCTTCGTCCTCTCCCACGAATCGTAGTTCCCATAAAACTGATCCGCCCCAAATCTCCGATCACTCCCCGCCAGCAAAACATCTGTCCCCCCCATTTGCGAACGAAGCCGCGTCTCCGAGCTAGCCTCCTCCGACCGGTAATCCCGATCCGCGATAAACCCATCCGAAAACTCCCGTCCCCCGCAACCACCTCGCTCGCTTTATCCCCACCCCACGACGCCACCGCCCCCTGCTCATTCTCCCCATAACTCCCCGCCCCCGCCCGCGCCTTCAGCGCCCATCCTTCCCCCGGCGTCGCCGTCAAAAAGTCCACCACCCCACTCACCGCATCCGACCCATACAGCGTCGACCCTGCTCCATGCAGCACATTCACGCTCGCCAGCGCGTCCATCGCAACCGGCAGATCCAGGTTGAAATGCGACGTCTCCGCATCATTCACGCGAAACCCGTTCACCAGCACCAGCGTCTGCTCAAAGCTACCTCCGCGAATCGTCACATCCGTCTGCACACCCCCGCCGCCCCGCGCTTCCAGGTCCACCGAAGCATCCCCGCGCAGCAACTCTGTCACTCCACCAAACTCCAACGGCCCCACCTGCCCCAACGGAAGCTCCGCGGTCGACCGCGCCGACTCCTCCGCCGTCAGCCGATCCGGCGTCCCCACAACCACCACCGTGGTCCTCACCTCGTCCACTTTCTTCGTTTCTTTTTTCCCCGCCTGCTGCCCCCAAGCCCCGCTCACCGCCGCCAGTAACCCGATTCCCGCCAACACCCGTCTCATCCTTCGAACTAGCTCCTTTGTCCAATACCTGTACACTTCCATCGTCTCATTCAATTTCCCCGCGAGTTTTGCTTGCGAGAACGGGCTTCACCTCCTACCCTTAGACAATCATGAGCCATACGGCCACCCTTTCCACCGACGCCTTCGCGTCGCTTTCTTTCGACCAGAAACTCGACCGCCTCGCCGAAGTCGCCGTCCGCATCGGCCTCAACCTCCGTGCAGGCCAGGAACTCTTCCTCACCGCGCCCACAGACGCTCTCCCGCTCGTCCGCCGCATCACCGAACAGGCCTACAAAGCCGGCGCCAAACTCGTCACCCCGGTCTTCACCGACGACGCCATCACCCTCGCCCGCTATCAGTACGCCCCCGACAACAGCTTCGACTACGCGCCCACCTGGTACTTCGACGGCCTCGCCTCCGCCTTCAAATCCGGCACCGCGCGCCTCGCCATCACCGGAACCAATCCCGCGCTGCTCGCCGCCGAAGACCCCTCCAAAGTCTCCCGCGCCAGCAAGGCCAACTCCCGCGCCTACAAGCCCGCGCTCGAGTTCATCACCCGCCACGAGATCAACTGGACCATCGTCGCCTCCGCTACCCCCGAGTGGGCCGCCCTCGTCTTCCCGAACGATCCTCCCGAACTCGCCATCGGCAAGCTCTGGGACGCCATCTTCGCCGCCTCCCGCATCACCTCCGAAGATCCCGTCGCCGCCTGGAACGCCCACGGCGCCATCCTCAAAGAGCGTGTCGACTTCCTCAACAACCGCCGCTTCCACGCCCTCCACTTCCACCGCCCCGACGGCCTCACCGACCTCACCGTCGGCCTCGCCGACGACCACCTCTGGGCCGGCGGAGGCACCACCGCCGGCAACGGCATCTACTGCCAGCCCAACATCCCCACCGAAGAGTGCTTCACCACCCCGCACAAGAACCGCGTCAACGGCGTCGTCTCGGCTTCCAAGCCCCTCTCGCACAACGGCACGCTTATTGAAAACATCCGCTGCACCTTCGTCGACGGCCGCATCACCGAAGCCACCGCCACCGCCGGTCAGGACGCTCTCCGCAAGCTCATTGCCACCGACGAAGGCGCCGCCCGCCTCGGCGAAGTCGCCCTCGTCCCCCACAACTCCCCCATCGCCCAGTCCGGCATCCTCTTCTGGAACACCCTCTTCGACGAGAACGCCGCCAGCCACATCGCCCTCGGCCAGGCCTACAGCACCTGCCTCATCAACGGCGAAAAGATGACCGACGAAGAGCTGGCCAAACTAGGCGCCAACGAAAGCCTCATCCACGTCGACTGGATGATTGGCGGCCCCACCATGAACCTCGACGGCCTCCACACCGACGGCCGCACCGAACCCCTCATGCGCAACGGCGAATGGGTCTGAGTTTCCCTTTCTCGCCTCACAACAAACCTGTCATCCTGAGCGAAGGCCCGCGCTTTTGCGGGCCGTAGTCGAAGGACCTGCCACGCCGCTAGTCCCCGCACACCGCTCGCCCCTTTTCCACCACTGAACCGAGACTGCAATGATCCGCCGAGCCACCCCCGCCGACCTCCCCAACCTCCTCCCCCTCCTCGACCGCTACTACACCGAGTGGCAAGTCCAGGTCCGCGACACCCCCGCCCAAACCCTCACCTACCTCAACCACCCCACGCTTGGCTTCCTCGTAGCCGAAGAAGACAACGCCCTCGCCGCCTGCGTCCTCCTCCGCGATCTCTCCTCCATCCCCCAAGCCACCGAGTGCAAGCGCCTCTACGTCCTCCCCACCCATCGTGGCGCGGGCCTCGCCAACCGCCTCATGGACGCCGCCGAAGCCCAGGCCCGCGCCGCCCACCTCACCTTCCTCTACCTCGACACCGGCAACGACTTCGCCGCCGCCATCGCCTTCTACCGCCGCCGCGGCTACGAAGAAATCCCCCGCTTCAACGACAACCCGCAGGCCGCCTTCTTCTTCCGCAAGGCCCTCTAGCCCTCACCGAACCGGCAGCGCCTTGCCTTCCCTCGCCGCCACATACCGCCGCGCCAGCAGCGCATCGGCGTCGCCGGAACGCCCCGCCTCACGCAGCGCGTCCACCATCGCATCCACCATCGTCCCCGGCATCGTATCCGGCGTTGGATACCGCTGCAGCATGTTCACCCGCGCCGCCGGCGATGCCTTCTTCAGCCGCATCGCCTCGTTCAACCCCAGGTACAGCGCCGCCGAAGCCGGTTCCACCTTCATCCCCTGCTCGAACGCCCCCGCTGCTGCCACCGCATCCTTGCGATCCAGATAA
>JAZKBC010000117.1:34001-35340 GCA_040388825.1 Acidobacteriota bacterium
CCCGGCAGATTCGCATTCAACGCCTCGGCCCGTTTCCACTCCGCCATCGCCTCCTCACCCATCGCCCGCGAGTACCACAGCAGCCCCAGCAAATAATGCGCCGACGCATCCCCCGGCCGGCTCGCCAGCGCCGCCTGCAGCACCGCAATCGAGTCCTCCCGACTCGGAAACACATACTTCAGCGGCATCACCCCCGCCGCCGCATAGTCCGCTGCCCCCGCCTGCCCCAGCTTCTCCCTGCAGAACCCGCGATAGTAAACCAGCAGTGCATCGTCCCCCGGAGCCAGCGCTCCTGCATCCATCTCATCCGCCGTCGCCCGCGGATAACTCCGCGTCAGCAGCTCCACCGAATCCTTCCAAAGCCCCAGCCGGTCATACTCCACCACCAGGTTCAGCACCCTCTGCGAATCCGCCCCCAAATGCGCCTCCAGCCGAGCCTTGGCATCCCCATCAGCCGCCCCCAGCTTCACCATCTCACCCTGCAAAAACGCACTCGTCGGATACTCCCGCAACCCCTCCGCATCCAGCGCCTTCGCTCCCTCCACATCTCCCGTCACACGCCGCAGCGCCACGCGTTCCTCCACGCACCGCTCTCCACTCTCTACACCCGAGCACACCGCATCCAGCCGCTTCACCCCATCCGCCGCAGCTCCATGCCGTGCGGCCATCTCCGCCAACAACACTCCAGCCGCAGCATGAAACCCCGCATCCCCTTCAGCCGCCTCCAACTCCCGCTTCGCATCGCCCTCGCGGCTCAAACCCTCGTAAGCCAGCCCCAGATAGTACTGCGCCGCCGCACTCGCCCCCTTCAGCTTCACCGCCTCACCCAAAAACTCCGCCGCCTCCGCATACCGAAACATCCGCACACCCACCCGCCCCGCAGCCAACAGCAGCCCAGCATTTCCGCGAAACTTCTTCACCCCATCTACCAACGTCTGCCAGGCCTCAGCATCTTTCCCATGCTCCTCCAGCCCAACCCCACGCTCCACCACCGCCCCCGCTCCTGTCAGCGGAACCACCTCTGCATTCGGCTCCGCCCCAACGAAGTCATACTTCCCCTCCGTATGCTCCAGCAGCGCCACTCCCTGCGCATCCTTCACCACCACCCGATACTCCTTACCCTCCTCGCTCTTCGCCAGCAAATGCGTCCACGTCTTCGCCGGCTCCAGCGCCGCCGTCTCCGCAAACACACTCTCCTTTCCTGCGAAGAGCGTCACCACCGCCCCCGCAACCGCCCGATTCACATTCAGCGCCACCTTCAGCGCCGAGCTCCCATCCGCCTGCGCCTCCCGGCTCATCGCCACCACGCCATTCAGGTTCGCCCGCGTAATCGCCCCCA
>JAZKBC010000117.1:35350-36871 GCA_040388825.1 Acidobacteriota bacterium
ACCGCACGGTCTTCTGCGGATCGAGAAACCGATACGTGTCCTGGTCCTGAAACAACCCCGCCTGCACCTCGGCATAAGCGCTGTTGTCGTCCGAAAGCGCCTTCCTCCACCCCAGCCCTTCCGCATCCACACCCCACGTCCAGATCTTCATCCCCGGAACTTCGTTGTGATCCGCATAGTGCACAATCCCCGCATCCGTGTGCAGGTTATAAACCCCCATGTACGACTCCCGCGTCCCGTGCCCAAACCGCGCGAACGCCCCGTTCACCTGGTTGCCGACAACGCTCATGTCGCCTTTCCACGACCTCTCCGGCCACGCTACAACCTTGCCTTCTTCAATCGTGAACGGCATCGGATACCAGATCCGCGAATCGTTCCACACCTCCACCCCGCCGTTGTTCCACCAGTAGTACCTCTGCCGCACATTGCCGGGGTTAGACAGCGTCACATGTTCCTCCAGCACCGTGCTCCCCGGCCGCAGTACCATCTCCACCGTCCACCGCATCCCCTCCACGCGATCCCGGTTGCCCACCGTCACCCACGCGCTCCCATCGCTCTCCGTCCCAGTCGCAAAGTCCACCGGCGACAGCGTCACCCAGTTATGCGACACCGGAAAATTAAACTCATCCCCAAAAGCCGCCCACGCCCCGCGATACGAAATCAGCGCCTTCTTCACCGTCGGATTCGCATAAAACATCGGCACGCCATTGATCTTGTCCACGCACGTATAAATGTGCCCACCCAGGTCCGGCAGGATCGTGCACTTCAGATACTCGTTCTCCAGGAACACCGCCCGCCACGCATGCTCGCTCTCGGTCCCGCGCAGATCGTCGCGCATCGCATACGGATACACCGGCCCAAACCGGCTAGCGCTGAACGCCGGCGTCGGATTCCCCGGCCCTTCATCCGAAGCCGCCAGCTTCAAACTCCCTTCCCACACTCGCACCTGCGCGCTCATCCCCACTGCCCCACACAACATCACCAACCCAACCGCCGCAACCAGTCGCACGCCCATCTCCCCAACCTCTATCCGCTCGTGAATTGCCTCTCAGCATATACCGCACCAACTACCGCACCAACGCAGCCCCGCGTCGTTATATCCTTGCCTCCAACACCGAGACCTCGCCATGCCCGCCGACGCATCCAACCCCGCACGCCTCTCTCCTGGCCGCCTCGAAGCCTTCTCCGACGGCGTCATGGCCGTCATCATCACCATCATGGTGCTCGAGCTCAAAATCCCGCCCGACTCCATCTCCAACGCCGCCGCCCTCCGCCAGGAACTCCCGCTCCTCATCGTCTACCTAATGAGCTTCGTCCTCGTCGGCATCTACTGGGTCAACCACCACTACCTCCTCGACGGCTGCGAGCAGGTCACCCACGGCATCCTCTGGTCCAACCTTGCTCTCCTCTTCGCGCTCTCGCTCATCCCCGCAGCCACCCAATGGGTTGGCGAGCGCGGCATCTCCTCCTTCTCCGTCTGCCTCTACAGCATCGCCTGCGCTCTCCCCGGAATCCCCTGGA
>JAZKBC010000117.1:36881-37146 GCA_040388825.1 Acidobacteriota bacterium
GATGGTGCTCTCCTCCTTCATCTGCAAACGCAGCGGCACCGAACCCGCCGGCAGCTTCCGTTCCCAGGCCTTCTCCCTCAGCCTCTATCTCACGGCCGCCATCGTCGCCCGCTACTCCCCCCGCCTCTCCCTGGTCTTCATCGCTCTCGTCGCCGTCCGCTGGCTCCTCCCTCCCCGCCAGATACTCAATCTCACCCACACCCCACCTTCCACGTCCTAATCCCTAATCCCTACTCCCTACTCCCTACTCCCTACTCCCTACTCC
>JAZKBC010000118.1:0-9260 GCA_040388825.1 Acidobacteriota bacterium
CGATCATTGGCGGAGAGACGCATAGGTTTCGGCTGCTGGTGGATCTGTATCGCGAGGCGGGGAAGAGGGCTGGCTTCGCGCCGGAAGATTTGAAAGTCGGCGTGCATGCGCTGGGGTATGTGGCGGAGACAAATGAGCAGGCCGCGGATGAGTACTTTCCCGGGTATGCGAAGACGTTTGGGCAGGTGGGGAAAGAGCGGGGATGGGGTGGTGTGTCGCGGAGAAGCTTTGACCAGTTGCTGACGGATGATGGAGCGGCTCTGGTCGGGAGCGCGGAGAGGGTGGCGGAGAAGATTGCGCGCCACAGCGAGCAGTTGGGTGGGGTGAGCCGGTGGACGTTCCAGATGGACGTGGGCTCGCTGCCGCATGCGAAGCTGATGCGGTCGATTGAGTTGATTGGGGAGAAGGTGCGGCCGGCGGTGCGGGGGTAGTCAGGTGAGGCGGCTGGGAAGCAGTGTGGTTTCGCCGTTGAGGAGGAAGTCGACGCGGGGGATGAGGAAGCAGATCGGGTCGCCCTCGCAGCCGAGTGCCTGCAGCGTGGGCGAGTCGACAGCGCCTTCGAGTGGCTGACTTGCGGCGACGGCGCCTTCGAGGCAGAAGTTCTGGGAGGTGGTTCGCTGGTCCCAGGACTGTATGGAGAGGGCGCTGTTTTGCGGGATGCAGTAGGCCAGGAAGCCGTCATATGTAGCGAAGCATTGCGACCATGGGCCAGTGGACCAGCCGGAAGGCGCGGCCTGGGCGGCGAGGTGGAGGTCGGCGTTGAGGCTGGGAGCGTTGCTGCGGCCTACGTTTTCGCGGATGCGAATGTTGTCGAGCTGGCTGGCGCTGAGGGACATCTCGGCGGGGACGTGCATGGCGACTCCGCGAGAGAGTACGCGGGCGATGAGCGCGGTGAGGGTGCTGGAGATTGCGTTGGAGAAGAAGAAGACGCCTTCGGTTCCGGTCTGGGGCTCGTGCACATAGATGCGCCAGTTGCTTTGCAGCGGGGATGGCATGAGTTTGCGGCGGAGCGGGCCGAGGAAGTCCATGCCGAACGCGCCGTGCTGGTAGATGAGGACGGTGAGGAGCGCGTAGCGATCATCGCCCAGCGTCTGCAGCTCAAGGCCTTCGGGGAGAAGCGGAAGAAGACCAGCGGCGTCGACGAGATAGTTGACGTAGACGACGTCGCGGATGTCGCTGGCCATAGCGAAACGTGGACCGAACTCGGCGGCATATTGCAGGAAGCGGCTGTTGGCGATGAGCTCGCAGAGCCAACCGGCGATGCCGGGTCGCGGAGCTCGCCACGCGGACATGCGTCCGTAGGTTTCAGTGACGCGGGTGCGGCGGAGCGTGGCTTCGAGCGCGAGGACGAACCACAGGGTCATGAGAGCGAAGCCGATTTTGTTGCCGAGGTCGATGAAAGCCTGCGACATGCGGAGGTGTTCCGGGAGAAGCGGGGCCGAGGCTGCAAGCAGAAGGACGGGCCAAGCGATCCAGGAGACGATCGTGAGCCAGCGATTCCAGGCTGGAAGAAAAGAGAGCGACCAGCTCCAGCCCATTGCCATGAGTGCATAGATGGACGCGGCTACGGCGCAGACCGGAAGGAAGACATGGTGCTCAAAAGCGGCGTAGTTGGCGGCGGAAATTTGCGGCGCGAAGACGTCCCAGAGGGTTTCGTAATACTGCTCGATTCCGAAGGCCACGACGGTCAGAGCGAAGGTGGTGAGCGAGGCGCGTTTGGGTATCCAGCGAGCGGTGAGCAGAGCTGCGGAGATCGCGAGGTCGGAAAGAGCGCACAGGTGCCACGGAAACCAGCCGAGATGCCAGCGAAGCGGATGCGCAGCGATGAAAGCGAGGCGGAGTTCGGCAGACGGCAGACCGGAGCCGGGGATGCCGGGCAGCAGAAGGGCTGCCATGGTGAGAAGAGCCGCTACGTGAATCGGCAAGGTGAGGAGCAGCGCAACTTCAATCGCTCGATCGGATCGCGTTCTCCGCATGCAGCCTTCCCTTTCGGTCAGCGGGGCCCAATCAGCAGTTATTCGTCGAGCTTCTTCACCACGAGCTCGTTGAGGAGCGCGGGGTTGGCCTGGCCCTTCGAGAGCTTCATGACCTGGCCGACGAAGAAGGCGGAGACCGTTCGCTTGCCGCCTTTGAACTGGGCGACTTGATTCGGGTTGGCTACGATGACTTCGTCGATCATGGTTTCGAGCGCGGAAGTGTCGGTGATCTGCTGGGGCTTGTCGCGGTCGTAGATGTAGGCGAAGTCGCGGCCTTCGGTGAAGCAGGTGTCGAGGAGCTGCTTGAGCTGCTTGCTGCTGATGGCTCCGCCTTCGGTGAGGTCGGCCGCCAGGACCAGGCCGTTGAGGGAGATGGGGCTGTTGTCGAGTGTGATCTCAGCGGCGCGGAGACGCATGGTGATCTCGCTGAGGAGAATGCTGGCGACGCGCTTGGGGGACTTGGCGGCTTTGGCGGCCTGCTCGAAGAAGTCGCCGAGTTCGCGGTCGGTGGTGAGTGTTGCGGCGTCCTGTGCGGAGAGTCCGAAGTCGGCGGAGAGGCGGGTGCGGCGGGCTTCGGGGAGCTCGGGCATGGCGCTAAGGATCTGCTTCTGCCATTCGGCGCCGACGACGAGGGCGGGGAGATCGGGCTCGGGGAAGTAGCGGTAGTCGTGGGCCTGCTCTTTGGAGCGCATGGAGTAGGTGCGGCCTTCGGCGTTATTCCAGAGGCGCGACTCCTGGGTGACGCGGCCGCCTTCTTCGATCACGCTGATCTGGCGCTCGATTTCGTACTCGACCGCGGAACGGATGTAGCGGAAGGAGTTGACGTTTTTGACTTCGGCCTTGGTGCCGTACTCTTTCGCGTCCTTGAGCATGACGCTCACGTTGGCGTCGCAGCGGAGCGAGCCTTCCTCCATGTTGCAGTCGGAGACGCCGGTGTAGAGGAGGATTTCTTTGAGCTTGGTGAGGTACTCGAAGACCTCGTCGGCGGAGCGGAGGTCGGGCTCGGAGACGATTTCGACGAGCGGCGTGCCGCAGCGGTTGAGGTCGATGTAGGTGCGGGTGGCGGAGTCGGGGAAGCCGTCGTGGAGGCTCTTGCCGGCGTCCTCTTCCATGTGCAGGCGCGTGATGCCGATGCGTTTGTCGTTGCCGGCGGCATCCGGGACGATGAGGAAGCCGTTCTCGGCGATGGGCTTATCGAACTGCGAGATCTGATAGCCCTTGGGAGAGTCGGGATAGAAGTAGTTTTTGCGCGAGAAGATGCTGGTTTCGCGAATTTCGCAGCCGATGGCTTTGGCGGCGAGGACGGCGAACTCCACCGCCTGGCGGTTGAGGACGGGGAGGGCTCCGGGCAGGCCGAGGCAGGTGGGGCAGGTGTGGGTGTTGGGCTCGCCGCCGTACTCATTGCGGCAGCCGCAGAAGGCCTTGGTCTTTGTGAGGAGCTGCACGTGGACTTCAAGCCCGATGACGGGCTGGTACTTGGCGAGGATTTCGGGCGAGAGACCTGCTACGGCGGGCATGGGATCAGTTTACCAACGGCGGGGCGGGATCGGGCGAGGGAGGGTCTTTCGGCATGGCTGCCTTATACTCATGGCGAATGGAGACCACACGTATGACTCGCCGCGTATGCCTTGCTGCCGCTGTAGCCCTTAGCCTTGTTGCTCCCTTGCTTGTTGCGCAGACGCCTGTTGCGCCAACGCCCACAACGACAGCTCCCGCCGTCGTTACGACCACGCCGGCTGCGGCGCCTGTGGTTGCGAAGCCGCTGCCACAGTTGCCGGTTCCACCGTCTGTGCCGACGATGCCGGACGTTACGAAGTATTTGAATAATCCTGACCTGCTGAAATTCTCCACGGCGCAGGTGGCGGCGTTCAATGGGCGCGATGCGGACATGATTTTTATCGGCGACTCGATTACGCAGGGATGGCGGACTAAAGGCGAGGCGGTTTGGCAGGCGAACTTTGCGCCGCGCAATGCGCTGGACTTTGGGATCAGCGGGGACCGGACGCAGCAGGTGCTGTGGCGGATGGAGAACTACCCGATTCAGCGGCTGCACCCGAAGGTGGCTGTGGTGCTGATCGGGACGAACAACAGGGACACGGCGCCGCAGATTGCGGAAGGCGTGAAAGCCGTTCTGACGAAGACGCAGACGATGTATCCGGGGATCAAGATCATCCTGGTGAGCATCATGCCGCGGTCGCAGTTCAACGATCTGATGATGGCGACCGATGCGATTTTGCGCACGTATGCGGACGACAAGACGATTTACTACCTCGACCTGGTGCCGCTGATGACGCCTGTGGGCGACAACTTCAAGGGACTTGGGCCGGACCATCTGCATCCGGATGCTTCGGGGTACCAGCTTTGGGCGGATGCGTTGCTGCCGCTGGTGAACAAGCTGTTGCCGCCGTCGGTCGCGCCCGCGGTTTCGCCTGCGCAGCCATAAGCGGCGGGTGCGGAGGACCGCGTAAAATAGGGGAAGAATGATTCTTCCCTTCGTCCGCGAGCTGATGGCGGACCTGGAGCACTCGGCGGCTTTTGAGCGTGCGCGTCGCCATCTTGCGGGCGGCACGGGGCGGAGACGTGTGTCCGGATTGACCGCCACGGCGCGGTCGCTGTATTTGCCCTACTTTGTGCGAGCGGGGCAGGCTCCGGCGCTGGTGCTGGTGGCGGATAACAAGGCGGCGGAAACACTGCATGCGAATGTGATGGCGGCTTGTGAGCTGACCGGCGTGCTCAGCGCGGACGAGGTGCTGCGGCTTCCGGCGCACGATGTGCTGCCGTTTGAGAATTTGTCGCCGCATCCGGAGATCCAGGAGCAGCGCGCGGCTGCGCTTTGGAAGCTGGCGAGTGGGCACGCGAAGCTGGTGATTGCTCCGGTGGAAGCGGCGTGCATGCGGCTGTTTGGGCGCGACTACTATGCCGGGCTGGCGCTGCGATTGAAGGTGGGTGAAGAGCATCTGCCGGAGATGCTGGTGGATCACCTGGTGAGCGTCGGCTACACGCGCGTGGACGTGGTGGAGATGCCGGGGCAGGTGACGATTCGCGGAGGGATTTTGGATGTGTACTCGCCGGAGATGGAGCGGCCGGTACGGATCGATTTCTTTGGCGATGAGATTGAGTCGATGCGGCGGTTTGATCCAGAGACGCAGCGGTCGGCGACGCATCTGGATGAAGTGCTGCTGCTGCCGCTGACGGAGACTCCGGCGACGGAGGCGCTGCTGGGAGCGATCAATGCTCGGCTGACGCGGAGTGGAACGGTTGCGGGCGCGGAGTTGGAGGGTGGAGAGACTCCAGCGGAGCTACAGACGCACATTGGCAGCGTGACGCGCGAGGCCACGATCTTTCCGGGGTGGGAGTTTTATGCGGCGGTGGCGGGAGCGAAGTCGTCGCTGCTGGAGCTGATGGGGCCGCAGGCGCGGGTGTTTGTGGAAGAGCCGGCGATGGTGACCAATCAGGGCGAGCGCTGGTGGAACAAGGTGGAGCAGAGGCACGAGCGCGCGGGGATTGGGTCGCTGGTGCGGCCGGGGGATTTGTATCTTTCGCCGTGGGAGTTGCAGGACAAGCTGCGGTTCTACTCGGGATGTGAGCTGGATCAGTTGGGCGCGGTGGATGTGCTGGATGGGGACCGGTCGACGGCGAGTGAGATTGAGTTTGCGACGCGGCCTACGCTGCGGTTTCATGGGTCGATCCCGGCGTTTCTGGATCAGGTGAAGGCGCTGATGGAGAGCGAGGCGCGGGTGCTGATCGCGGCGCCGAACCAGGGTGAAGTGGAGCGGCTGGCGGGGTTGATGCAGGAGTATGGCGTCACGTATCGCATTGGGTCGAGGGTGGCGCAGCCGGGGTCGGAGACGGTTTATTCGGAGTCGAGTTATCTCGCGGGTGATTTGCGGACGCCGGTGATTGTGCGCGCGGCGATTGCGAATGGCGTGCAGGTGCTGGACCTCGATCGCGCAACCGGGCGGCAGGTTGTGGTGATCGGCGCGAATGATCTTTCCGACGATGCGGATGTGTATGCGCGGCCGGCGGCGAGGAAGTCGAAGACAGCGGCGTTCGTTTCGGATTTTCGCGACCTGGCCGTCGGCGACTACGTCGTTCATGTCGAGCATGGGATTGCGCGCTACGACGGGCTGCGGGCGTTGGAGCAGCCGGACGGATCGAATCTGGAGTTGATGATCCTGACGTTTGCCGACGATGCGAAGCTGTATGTTCCGCTGACGCGGCTGGATTTGATTCAGAAGTATCGATCGACGGAGACAGGGCCCGCACCGGTGTTGAACCGGCTGGGTGGAGCGACGTGGGCCAAGACGAAGGCTCGCGTGAAGAAGGCCATGGAGGACATGGCTGAGGAGCTGTTGAAGCTCTATGCGCAGCGCAAGGCCGCGGTGGGCACGGCGTTTTCTCCGGACAACAATCTGCAGCGCGAGTTTGAGGACGAGTTCGACTACAACGAGACGGACGATCAGCTGACGGCGATTGCGGACATCAAGGCGGATATGGAGTCGACGCAGCCGATGGACCGGCTGCTGTGCGGCGATGTGGGCTACGGCAAGACGGAAGTGGCGATGCGCGCGGCGTTCAAGGCGGTGCAGGATGGCAAGCAGGTGGCCGTGCTGACTCCGACGACGGTGCTCTGCTTCCAGCACTTCGAAAGCTTCAAGCGGAGGTTCGCGAAGTTTCCGGTGGTGGTGGAGATGTTGTCGCGCTTCCGCACGGCGAAAGAGAAGAAGGATGTGCTGGAGCGGGCGGCGGATGGCAAGGTGGACATCCTGATTGGGACGCATGCGCTGCTCTCGCAGGGTTTGAAGTTTCAGGATTTGGGCTTGCTGGTGGTGGATGAGGAGCAGCGCTTCGGCGTGAAGCATAAGGAGCGGCTGAAGCAGTTGCGGGCGTCGATTGATGTGCTGGCGATGAGTGCGACGCCGATTCCGCGAACGCTGAATATGTCGCTGGTGGGGCTGCGGGATATGAGCGTGATTGAGACTCCGCCGAAGGACAGGATGGCTATCCAGACGATCGTGGCGAAGTTCGACGAGAAGCTGATTCGCACCGCGGTTGAGGTGGAGCTGGAGCGGCAGGGGCAGATTTATTTTGTGCACAATCGCGTGGAGACGATTTACGAACTGGCCGCGAAGATTCGCGAGCTGGTGCCGCAGGCGCGGGTGATTGTGGGCCATGGACAGTTGCCGGAGGCAGAGCTGGAGCAGGTGATGCTGTCGTTCATGAACGGCGAGTATGACGTGCTCTGTGCGACCTCGATCATTGAGAACGGGCTGGATATTCCGCGGGCGAACACGATCATCATCAACCGGGCTGATAGACACGGTCTGAGTGAGCTGTATCAATTGCGTGGGCGGGTGGGGCGCAGCAACCGGCGGGCGTATGCGTATCTGCTGATTCCGCCGGAGCAGCAGTTGACGGACATTGCGCGGCGCAGGCTGGCGGCGTTGAAGGAGTTCTCAGATCTGGGTGCGGGGTTCAAGATTGCGGCGCTCGATCTGGAACTGCGCGGCGCGGGCAACATGCTGGGCGGCGAGCAGAGCGGGCACATCGAGGCGATCGGCTTTGAGATGTACACGCAGATGCTCGAAGAAGCCGTGAGCAAGCTCAAGGGCGAAGGACGCGAGGAGCGGCCGCAGGTTTCGGTGAACCTGGGAATCTCTCTGCGGATTGATGACAGCTATATCCCGGAGGAAGGCCAGCGGCTGCGGATGTACAAACGCATTGCGGGCGCGGAGACGATGGCGGTGCTGACGGATGTTCGCGCGGAGCTGCAGGACCGCTACGGCGAGCCACCGGAGAGCGTGCTGCATCTGCTGGCGGCGGGGGAGATCCGGCTGACATGCGAGTTGCTGGGAATTGCGACCATCGAGCGCAAGCGGACGGCGATCGAGGAGAAGGTTGCACCTCCGCCTGCTCCGAAGCCTGGAGTCAGAGCGGTTCAGGTGCCTCCGGGGCGCTCGGGCTATGTGCGTCAGTGGGAGGCGGGGACGGCTCCGCGAACAGCGTTGGCGGGGCGGCATGGACAGCCGCCGGTGACGGCGAATCTGCAGTTTTCCAATCGCGCCGTGGCGAATCGTCCGGTGACGAATGCCACGCTCGCGGCCAGAGAGATTGCCGGCAAGAGGCCGGAGAATGCACCGCTGGCGCAGGCCGGAAAAATGAAAGCGATGCGCGACATGCTGTATGTGACGTTCAGCGAGAAGCTGCATGCGGCCCCGGCGGAAGAAGGCAAGGGCGTGAATGTGGGTGCGCTGATGCGGCTGGTGGCGAAGAACGGCAAGCGCGGGGCGCAGCTGACTCCGCAGGGTGTGCTGCGGTGGCCGCTGACCGATGGGCAGGCGGAGACGGTGCTGCGGGAGACGCGGGAGTTGCTACAGCAACTGGAAGGCACGCACTAGCGGCACACTCGTCCCCATCAGAGGCAAGGAAGGAGATTCACAGTGATGGCGGTTTCAAGCGGGGTACGATTTCTGTTCTACCCTCTGTTGGTGCTTGGGTGCATCGCCCTGGCTCCGCTCCTGCGGAAGGGTGGCGCTCCCGTGCAGAAGGAGGAAGAGGTCATCTATCCCACGCGCCCCGGAATGAAGGTGATCTATTACCTCTTTGGTGTCGGGGGCCTTGTAGCCTGCGTTTGTGCGGCACGGGAGACTGATCCGACGGGCGTATGGCTCGCGAGCGTGATTGGATTTTCCACTTTGCTTGGTGCAGCTTATGGCCTCTCGGTGAGATACCGCCTGGACGCTGCGGGCGTGCATTACTCTCGGCTCTGGGGATCGATCATTATCCCGTGGGACGAACTTGATCACTACGAATTGCTTCCAATGCCACAGTATGGTGTCGAGCAGATCTACTTGCGATCGCGCCTGGGGACCAGCATAGCGATTGCAGACATTCAGATCGACAGTGTCGCCTTCATGAAGCGGGTGCAGAAATTACACAAGATCAAGGAGAAGCCGTACCAGCGCAGGCATTGGTGGGGTGGGTAGCGCTGGTTATCGTGGTGTCGCGGTAGACTCTTTGTATGAAATTGTCACTCGGCGCGCTGTGTGTCTTTGGTCTCGCTGCTGTTTCCGTTGCCCCTGCCCAAAATGTGTCTGCGGATGGAGCGATGCAGACCTTTGGTGTTTTTACCGACCAGTACTTTGAGCAGGTGTACTTCAAGTTTGGGCCGACGGCGGGGACGCAGGCGGGGTTGCATCAGTACGACGCGCTGCTGGAGGACTACTCGGCCGATGCGGTGAAGCGCGAGGTTGCGGCGCTGACGGATATGCAGAAGAAGCTGGC
>JAZKBC010000118.1:9270-12620 GCA_040388825.1 Acidobacteriota bacterium
GACAAGATCGACAAGGCAGAGACGAAGCGCGAAATGCAGAAGAAGCTGGCGAAGATTGATCCGGCGGCGCTGGATGCGGGGCCGGCGGCGGACTATGCGATTCTGACGAACAACATTCAATCGACGCTGCTATATCTGCAGGTGGTGCGCGGGTGGGAGAAGAATCCGGATACGTATTCGTCGGGTGTGACGGGGTCGATCTTTACGCTGATGGAGCGGGCGTATGCACCGGCGAATGACCGGCTGCGGTCGGTGGTGGAGCGTGAGAAGTTGATTCCGCAGGTGTTTGCGGAGGCGCGCAAGAATCTGAAGAACCCGCCGAAGATTTATACCGAGATTGCCCTGCAACAGATTGACGGCGACGTGAGCTTCTTTCAGAACGATGTGCCGACGGCGTTTGCGGATGCGAACGATGCCGACACGAAGGCCGAGTTCGCGAAGACGAATGCGGCGGTGATTGAGGCGCTGAAGAGCTACGGCGCGTGGATGAAGGCGGACCTGCTGCCGAGGTCGAATGGCGATTTCCGCTACGGTGCGGACACGTACAAGAAGGCGCTTGCGTACAACGAGATGGTGGACATTCCGCTGGAGCGGTTGCTGCAGATTGGGTATGACGATCTGCACAAGAACCAGGCGGAGTTTGCGAAGGTGGCGAAGGAGATTGATGCGACCAAGACTCCGCAGCAGGAGCTAGCGGAGCTGGCGGGGATGCATCCGGCGCCGGACAAGCTCCTGCAGGCGTTTCACGATCGCTTCGACTCGGAGGTTGGGTTCATCAAGTCGCACCACATCATCACGATTCCGAGCGATGTGCAGCCGACGCTGGAGGAGACTCCGCCGTTTGAGCGGGCGACGACGCAGGCTTCGATGGATCCTCCGGGGCCGTTTGAGACGCATTCGACCAAGGCCTACTTCAATGTCACGCTGCCGGATCCGAAGTGGGATGCAGCGAAGACCAATGAGTACATGGCGGCGTTCAATATCGGCACCATCGTATCGACGAGCGTGCATGAGGCGTATCCGGGGCACTACATCCAGTTCCTGTGGACGCCGGAGTTTCCGTCGAAGATTCGCAAGCTGCTCGGTGCCAACACGAATATTGAAGGCTGGGCACACTACTGCGAGCAGATGATGCTCGATGAAGGCTATGGCGACGCGACTGCGAAAGATGCGACGGAGGCGAAGCTGATCCGGCTGGGGCAGTTGCAGGACGCGCTGCTGCGCGATGCGCGATTCATTGTGGCGATTCGCATGCACACTGGTGTGGGTGGGGCGCTGACGATCGAGCAGGCGGAGGACTTCTTCGTGAAGGAAGGCTACCAGGGGCGGCCGATTGCGGAGGTCGAGACCAAGCGTGGGACTGCTGACGCGCTGTACCTCTACTACACGCTGGGCAAGCTGGAGATCATGAAGCTGCGCGCGGACGTGATGAAGAAGCAGGGATCGGCGTTTTCGCTGGAGAAGTTTCACGACGACCTGATGCGGCAGGGCTTTGCGCCGATCAAGGTGATTCGCAAGACGATGCTGCATGACGATTCGCCGGTGTTGTAGGTGGGTATTGTCAGAAGTGTTATCGACGGTGGCGGCGCGGGTTAAGTAGGATGGACGTTGACCGCCGAGATGCGGGCAAAAGGAGTGGTGCGCTTCCATGGCCATGATGAAGGTTCGCAAGGCAGTGTTTCCGGCGGCGGGTATGGGCACCCGTTTTCTTCCCGCGACCAAGGCCATGCCCAAGGAGATGCTGCCGCTGGTCGACAAGCCGCTGATCCAGTACGGCGTGGAAGAGGCCGTGGCGGCAGGGTGCACGGAGATCATCATCGTCACCGGTCGTGGAAAGACGACGATGGAGGACCACTTCGACAAGTCGTTCGAGCTGGAGGCGACGCTCGAGGCTCGCGGCAAGAAGGAGTTGCTGGAGCTGGCGCGGTCGATGTCGCGGCTGGCAAAGATTGTGTACACGCGGCAGCCGGAGGCTCTGGGCTTAGGGCATGCGGTGCTGATGGCGAAGGAGCTGGTGGGCGATGAGCCGTTTGCGGTGATCCTGGCCGATGACGTGGTGGACTCGAAGAGCGGATGCCTGAAGCAGATGGTGGAAGCGTTCAACGAGACGCAGGCTTCGATCCTGGGGTCGGAGGTGGTGGAGGGTGCGGCGATCGCGAACTATGGGTGCCTGGATGTGACTCCCGATGCGCATGACCCGCGGCTGCTGCTGGTGAAGGACATGGTGGAGAAGCCGAAGCCGAGCGAAGCGCCGAGTCAGCATGCGATCATCGGGCGGTATATTTTGACGCCGCGGATCTTTGAGATGATCGAGAAGATTACTCCGGGAGCCGGCGGTGAACTGCAGTTGACCGACGCCATCAAGGCTCTGCTGCGGTATGAGAAGGTGTATGGCTTCAGCTATGAAGGCAAGCGCTATGACGCGGGCGACAAGCTGGGATTCCTGAAAGCGACCGTGGAGTTTGCGTTGAAGCGGGATGACCTGGGGCCGCAGTTTCGGGAGTGGCTGAAGTCGCAGAAGTTCTAGATCCAGTGAGCAGGAAGCAGTGGGCAGCGATGAGGTTTAGGGCGATGCGTGCGGCGGGGGTTGAGGCTGGGTTGCTGGCCTTGTTAGTGGCGGGGCCTGCGCATGCGCAGCGGCGGCCGATGGATGTTCCGGATACGACTGAGAAGGGCGCGCCACAGCAGGGGCGGACGCGGCTGTATCTGGCGGATGGAAGCTACCAGGTGGTGCTGGGGTTCAAGGTGGTGGGCAAGGTGGTGCGGTATCGCAGCGCTGAGCGCGATGGCGAGGTGGAAGAGATTCCTCTGACGCTGGTGGACATGGCGAAGACCAAGCAGTGGGCCGACGAGCACGAGGGGGGCGGCCCGGTGACGTCTCCGCAGGACCGGCCGGTGCTGAGCCCGGAGCTGGCGAAGGAAGAGACAGCGCGGGCAGCGAGAATGCCTGAAGTGGCTCCGCGGCTGCGGCTTCCTGAAGAAGACAGCATGCTGGTGATGGATACGTTTGAAGGCGGGCCGGAGCTGGTGCCGCTTCCGCAGCAGGGCAGCGATCTGAATAAAGAGACGGCGCATGCGGTGCTGAAGGGGCCGATCAATCCAGCGTCGACACCGCACCGGATTGTGGCCCTCAACGGGTACACGGCGGATGTGCAGTTGCACGTGGACGACCCCGTGTTTTTCGTGCGCGTGGGCAAGGACGATGACGAAGAGGCCAGTGGAGGCGCGCTGGTGGTGGATACGCATGGAGCGAGCGGACGGGCGACTCCGGCGGGCGGGGCTCAGGGCAATGAGTATGTTATCGAGCGCGTGGATGTGCGGCAGGACGCGCGGATCGTCGACAGCTTTCG
>JAZKBC010000119.1:0-718 GCA_040388825.1 Acidobacteriota bacterium
TCTACTCCCTACTCCCTACTCCCTAATCCCTAATCCCTGTACTTCTGGCACTCCGGACACCAGAACGTCACCCTCGCTCCACTCCCCTGCTTCCGCTTTTCAATCGTCGCCCCACAACGCCGACACTCCAACCCCGCCCTCTTATAAACCCACATCCTCTCCCCCTCATGCATATACCCCGTCGTCCGCCGATTCCCCGCGAACGTCACAATCGCCTCGCTCGCCCCATCCGCCACATTCGCCCGCATATACCGCATCGCGAACTCCACCATCTTCTCCCGCTCGCGCTCCGTCACCGTCCGCATCTTCCGAAACGGATTCACCCCCGCCGCAAACGCCACCTCACTCTTATAAACATTCCCCAACCCCGCCATCACCCGCTGATCCAGCAACACATTTCCCACCTCAGCATCCGGTTCCCGCTCCCCAAACTCCCGCAACGCCTCCACCCCCGCCTCCAGCGTGAACTCCCCGCTCAACACATCCGGCCCCAGCTGAGGAATCGCCGCACTCCGCGCAAGCTGCTTCGCCGTAAAGAACTCCGCCACCGGAATATTGAACCCCACCGCCTCAAACGCCTCCGCCCGCGCGCCCGCCTCAACAGCCCGGGTGGCCCATTCATCGCGAGCACTTGCGCGATGAGTGGGAACCTCCGCCGCCGGCCCCACCCGAATCACCACCCGCATCTGCCCCCGCGGCCTCTGCCACTTCTCCCCCA
>JAZKBC010000119.1:728-5504 GCA_040388825.1 Acidobacteriota bacterium
TGCCACGCCCCCGACATCAACATATGCGTAGCGAGAATCAAGTCCCCCGAAAAGAAAATCAAACACCACTTCCCCCGAGCCTCCACCTTCTCCACCACGCGTCCCACCAGCGGCGCATCATCGTTCACACGCGCCAGCTTCGCCAACCACGTCTCAAACCCCGTAACCGCACGCCCACCCAACGCCTTCTCCAAAGCGCGAGCCGTCCGATAAATTGTGTCTCCCTCAGGCATAGATTCTATGATGCGCCATTCGCAAAAGCAGGGGCTGTAGTAGCTTGGCTGTATGTCGAATCACATGTGGGTCGTACGCGCTGGCCAGGAATCCATATTTGTCCAAGAATTCATCGAAAAAACCATGGTTGCAATCGGCTGGGCGAAATTGGGCGACTTGACAAATGTTCATGGACGCGAAGCCGTCGCCGAATTAATGAAGCGAGAGTATAGCGAGTACACAAAATTCCAAAGCGCCGTTAATACCGGCCAGGTATATCGGTTTCGGGATGAACTTGTCGAAGGATCAACTGTTATTACTTCTGATACAGCAGCCCGGATCTATCACATCGGAACTGTAACCAGCGACTACAAGTTCTGCCCCGATCTGCACGAGGAGTTGCGGCACACGCGGCAGGTTCGATGGACAAATCAAATCCGAAGGGATGACCTAACCGTCTCGACGAAAAATTCCTTGGGAGCGATCGCCACTATCTTCTGTATTTCAGACTCCGCTAGCCAGGAGATCGAGTCCCGCATTTTGGGTATTAGTCCTACGGTATCCAATAAGGTCGAGGTTGAGAGTGATGTCCCAAATGATGAAATTGAGATCCGCAAAGATACAGAACAGAGGGCTTTAGAGTTTCTACAGGATCGGTTGGCGGCATTAGATTGGGAAGAAATGCAAGAATTGGTGGCTGGCCTTCTTCGGGCTATGGGTTATAAGACCCGCGTATCGCCACCCGGCGCTGACCGCGGGCGCGATATCATCGCGTCGCCTGATGGCTTCGGTTTTCAGGCTCCGCGGATTGTGGTTGAAGTAAAGCACCGAAAGGGAGCGATGGGTGCCGGAGAAATCCGCGCCTTCGCAGGCGGCCTTCGGCACGACAACAGCGGCTTGTATGTAAGCACCGGTGGATTTTCAAGGGAAGCACGCTATGAGGCGGACCGAGCTAACCATCACGTCGCCTTAATGGATGCTTCCGATCTCGGGAAAGCCATAGTCGAGCACTACGACAAGATGGATACGGAGACAAGGACTTTGCTTCCGTTGAAGAAGATTTACTGGCCAGCGTAGTTGCAATGGAGCATCAGGTTCTTGACCGCGTTGGCTGCTGATGCATTCCGAGTAAAGTGCATCAGGCCGCAACCTGAACCGCTCGCGACATCGTAAACCGCAACACACTCTCCACCAGCGACGCATCCAGCGAATAATCGAACGCAATCTCCTTCACCGACTCACCCAGCAGAAAGCTCTCCACCACGCTATCCGCCTGCACCCGCGACCCCTTCACCAGCGGCACTCCGGAAACCTTGCCAGGAATCACTTCCACGTCCGCGCATCCGTTCCAATCCATAGCAGCCTCCTGCCAACATCCTACGCCGCCTCAACTCCCGCGCACAGCCGCCACCCGCCGCACATTGAACCCCATTGGCGACCCCACAAACCCCGCATCCAGCAAATACCGCGCCAGCGGATGCTCCGCCACCGCCACCCCATTCACACTCCCCACCACAAACCCTCCGCGAACATTCTCCGCCGTCTCCATCTGCACGCGCTTCACCAGGAACTCCGCCAGCGCCCTCGCCACCTGCGACCGCTGCGGCTCCTCCTCCGGCAGCATCACCTGCACATTTGCATTCCCTCGCCGCATATACGCAGTCAACGCTCCATCCACCAGCACCACCCGAGCCCCCACACTCCGTGTCAACGAACTCCCCTCCTCAGGAGCCGCCGGCCAGCGCAACAGCGCTCCATAAGGATTCGCCGGGTCCGTAGCCGCCAGCATCACCACCTCACGCACATCGTCCGCGCGTTCCTGCCGCAGCGACCGCAGCAAATCCACCGCTCCCGGCAACGCAAACTGCGTCGCCCCCAAATCCGCCGCGAAATACCCTCGCCGCAGCTTCCCACTCTCCTCCATCGCCTTCAGCACGTCATACACCGCGGAAAATCCACCCGGCAAACTCTCCGCATGCGCCGTCTCCCGAAACACCACCCCATACCGCGCCAGCAACTGCTGCGCAATCGCATGACTCCAGGCCGTCACCGGCCGCGAAACATCAAACGCCGCCTCATTCAAACTCCATCGCCCCTGCGCCGTCGGCGGAGTCGTCCTCCGCGAACGAAACGCCGCTGAATCAAGTTGGTTGTGCACTCTCTTCGCCGGCTTCGACGCCGCCGTCCGCTCACAGTAAGCCCGCAGTGCATGCACCGCATCGTTAGTTAGCAATCCCTTCCACACCAGCGACCACAACGCATCAATCGTCTCTCCCGGATACCCTCCGCCCACACCCTCATGCACCTGCTGAAAGAACGAAGCGCCATTCGCCCGCAGATACTCCACAATCAACCGCTCCTTCTCCTCCAACTCGACCGCCGCGCGAGGCGGCCACAACAACGGCAACCTCTCCGCCAAATACAACCCCACCCGCCCATCGCGTTCCCCCAACGGCTCCAACCCCACCCAAACAACCTCCCCCGCCGCCACCAGCGTATCCAGGTCCGCCGCCTTATATCCCGCAATGCGCGCGGGCAATATCTCCGTCTCCAGCAACGAAGCCGGCAACGGCGCACCCTGCAAATTCTCAATCACATCCAGCAGCGCATCCAGCCCTCTCCGCGGCTGCACCACTCCCTGCCACCGCGTAAACAACCGCGCCAGCGTCCGCTGCTCCACCGGCTCAATCTCTTTCCGCAACTTCGCCAGCGACTTCCGCCGTATAGCCCGCAACACCTCCGCATCCACCCACTCCCGATTCAACCCGCCCGGCCGAAATCCTCCTTCAATCACTCGCCCCAAATTCACCAGCCGCTGCAACACCGCCTCGACCAGCGGCTTCGCCAGCTCATATCTCTCCACCAACTCAACCGTAGTAAACGGCCCATGCGTCCGCGCGAACCGCCGCACCACATACAGCATCGCCTCCGGCACCGGCTCCAAAAACGCCCCGGGCAATCCCGGAGGCAGCGGCACTCCCAGCGCATCCCTCACCCGCGCCGCATCCTCCACCGCCACCACGCGCTTCTCTCCACCAATCCTCAACTCCAGCGCCCGCCGTGCCTTCACCAGCCGGTCGACACCCGCAGCGACCTCCTCACTCACACATCGTTCCGCAATCTCCGCACGCGTCAAATCTCCCAACCGCAGCAACAAATCATGCACCCCAGCCACGTTCCTCGCCCTATATCCGTCAGCGATACATTGAACCTGCTCCTCCACCTCCTCAATCGCCGCCGCATCCAACAGCTCGCGCAGATCTGCATCCCCCAGCAACTCCCTTAGCTGATCCTGGTCAATCGCCAGCGCCTGCGCCCTTCGTTCAGCCAGCGGAGCATCGCCGTCGTAGATGTAATTCGCCACATACCCAAACAGCAGCGCCCCCGCAAACGGCGACGGCGTCCGCGAGTCCACCACATGCACCCGTATCTGTCGCGACTCCACCGCCCGCAGCATCTCCATCAGCGCCGGCATATCGAACACATCCCGCAAACACTCGCGATACGCCTCCAACAACATCGGAAAACTCGCATACCTCGAAGCCACACTCAGCAGGTCATAAGCCCGCTTCCTCTGCTGCCACAGCGGAGTCCGCCCATCTGCCCTCCTTCTCGGCAACAGCAACGCCCGCGAACTCGCCTCGCGAAACTTCGCCGCAAACAACGCCGTCGACCCCAGTTGCCGCAGCACCAGCTCATTCGCCTCCTCCGCCGGCATCAGCAGCAGGTCCGCATCCGGCGCCGCCTCCGTATCCGGAAACCGCAGCACGAACCCATCCTCCGTCCACATCGTCTCCGCTTCAATCCCCGCCGCGCGCAGCCGCGCACTCACCGCCATCGCCCACGGCGTATGCACCCGGCTTCCAAACGGAGTCAGCACACACATCCGCCAGTCCCCCATCTCATCGCGCACGCGCTCAATCACAATCGTGCGATCGTCCGGAACCTCCACCGTCGCCAACTCCTGATCGGCGAGATACCGCAGCACATTCTCCGCTGCCTGCGCACCCAGATCATGCTCCTTCGTCAGCTTCGCCATTGCGGCACCGCGCGGCATCGCACGCAACTCCCGCGTCAGCGCGCCAATGCGTCGCCCAAACTCCACCGGCCTCCCCGGCCGATCCCCATGCCAGAACGGCATCTTCCCCGGCTCTCCGGGAGCCGGCGTCACCAGCACGCGATCATGCGTAATCTCATCAATCCTCCACGTCGACGCTCCCAACACAAACGTCTCGCCCTCCCGCGCCTCAAACACCATTTCCTCATCCAGCTCACCCACGCGCACCGCCTTCGTGCTCCCACTCAAAAACACGCCGTACAGCCCACGATCCGGAATCGTCCCTCCATTCAGAATCGCCATCCGCTTCACTCCCGCGCGCGGCGTGATCCAGTTCCGCGTCCGGTCCCACGTGATCCTTGGCCGCAGCTCCGCAAACTCGTCACTCGGATACCGCCCCGCCAGCATATCCAGCACCCCCTCAAACGCCCCCACCGTCATCCCCGCAAACGGCGCCGCACTCCGCACCAACCCGCTGAACGACAGGAAGTTCGGGATGACCGCGC
>JAZKBC010000119.1:5514-13753 GCA_040388825.1 Acidobacteriota bacterium
CTCATCCTCGCCCTCCAAGCCGGGTGCCCCATCCACAAACTTGGGTGGCCCATCCTTTCGCGCTTTTTGCGAAAGGGTGGGGTCGACAGCCACCAATGTCGGCGGATGAGCCACGGTAGCCACAATCTGCTGCGCCAGCACATCCAGCGGATTCCGCAAAAACCGCGTCGCCTCCACATGCCCTTCATGCATCGCCTGCGTCACCGCCGCGCAAGCCACCAGGTCCGCGCGGTACTTCGGAAAGATCACTCCCGTCGAAGGCGCTCCCACCTGGTGCCCCGCTCTCCCAATTCTCTGCAGCCCGCTCGCCACGCTCGGCGGTGCCTCAATCTGCACCACCAGATCCACCGCCCCCATATCGATCCCCAGCTCCAGCGACGACGTACACACCAGCGCCCGCAGCGTCCCCGCCTTCAGCATCTCCTCAATCTCACTCCGCTGTGCCGCCGCCAGCGACCCATGATGCGCCCGTGCAATGTTCTCCCCCGCCAGCTCATTCAGCGCGCCAGCCAATCTCTCCGCCACACGACGCGCATTCACAAAGATCAGCGTCGAAGTCCGCTCCCGCACAATCTCCAGCAGCCGCGGATGGATCGACTGCCAAATCGAAGTCCTCTTCGGACCCTGCGCCGCCGGCCCACTCGGCAGTTCTTGCATCTCCCCCATCCGCGCCATATCCTCCACCGGCACTTCCACCGTCAACTCCAGCGTCTTCCTAACCCCCGCATTCACAATCGTCACCGGCCTGAACCTCACGCCGGCATCCTCATCCTCACCGCTCTTCGCTACTCCCTGTTCCCTGCTCCCTACTCCCTGCCCTTCCGCCCCACCCAGAAACCTCGCCACCTCCTCCAGCGGCCTCTGCGTCGCGCTCAACCCAATCCTCTGCAGCCGCCTCCCGCACAGCGCCTCCAGCCTCTCAATCGACAACATCAAATGCGCCCCGCGCTTGGTCGGCACCAGCGCATGAATCTCATCGATGATCACCGTCTCCACCGTCCGCAGCGCCTCCCCCGCCTGCGAAGTCAGCATCAGGTACAGCGACTCCGGCGTCGTAATCAAAATCTCCCCGGGATGCCGCTTGAACCGCGCCCTCTCCTTCGGCGAAGTATCCCCGGTCCTCACGCTGATCTCCGGCCGATGCACCGCCACACCCTCGCGCTCAGCCATATTCGCAATCCCCGCCAGCGGCGACCGCAAATTCCTCTCCACATCCACCGCCAGCGCCTTCAGCGGCGAAATATAAATCACCCTGCACCCCGCCTCGACTCCTACTCCCTCCTCCCTACTCCCTACTCCCTGCTTTTGCAGCATCAGCTTGTCCAGGCACCACAAAAACGCCGTCAGCGTCTTCCCCGTCCCCGTCGGCGCCAAAATCAGCGTCGACTCCCCCTTCGCAATCGCCGGCCACCCCTCCCGCTGCGGAGCCGTCACATCTTCAAACACCGCCCGAAACCACCGCGCCGTCACCGGATGAAACAGCGCGAGCACGTCCGTCGCAGCCTCAACCTCAGGCCGCTTCGCCGCCGCTTTCTTCTTCCGCTCGCTCAATCTCAACCGCCTCCGCGCACAAGCCTCACGATTGGATGCAATCAGTTACCACGCCAGCGGTCAAGCCACTTCCTGCCAACATCCTGTCAGCAACATCCACGCCACAAGGAACCATCACCCCCGCCACCGCGTATCCTCCTTCGAACCCATTCGCTTCAGGAGTCCCGCATGCTTCGCCGCTGCCTCATCGCCGCCGCCTTTATCCTCATCCACCTCGCCGTCATCGCGCAGCAGCCCGCCGACGCCCCGATCTCCGTCATCATCGTCGCCACGTTCCACATGTCCAACCCCCACCGCGACCTCCACAACGTCACCGCCGGCGACGTCCTCCAGCCCGCAGCGCAGGCCCAGATCGCCTCCGTCACCACCGCGCTCGCCAAATTTCAACCCACGGCCGTCATGGCCGAGTGGTCCGCCGACGTCGTCAACACCCGCTACGCCGACTTCCTCAAAGGCACCCTCCCACCCTCCCACAACGAAGTCGTCCAGCTCGCCTTCCGCCTCGCCCAGGCTGCGCATCTCACCCACGTCTACGGCATCGACGCCGACGGCGACTTCCCCTACGAAGCCGTCCAGGCCTTCGCCAAATCCCACGACCAGGCCGCGCTCCTCGAACAGATCAACGCCCACACCGAAACCATGGTCAAAGCCGAGCAAACCTCCCTCGACACCAATGGCATCCCCGCCACGCTCCGCCTGCTCAACGACCCCGCCAACATCCGCGAGGGCAACTTCTTCTACTCCCAGATGCTCCACATCGGCTCCGGCGCCGACCAGCCCGGCGCCACCCTCCTCGCCTCCTGGCAGCACCGCAACGACCTCATCTGCGCCAACCTTATTCAGAACTCCCACCCCGGCGACCACGTCGTCGTCTTCTACGGCGCCGGCCACGCCTTCCTCCTCCGCCAGTGCATCACCCAAACCCCCGGCTTCCGTCTCGTCGAAGCCAACGACTTCCTCCCCAAATAGACCGCACTCCACCCGTCACTTCGCAGGCCCCTCCCCTTGCAACCCCGAGTCCGAAGGCATACCCTAAACGACTCACCATGACGCAGACGCAACAATCCGGCCCCCTCACCTCCATCCAGCGCCAGCAACTCCGCGACCTCGCAACAGAAGCCGCTGCGCACTCCTACTCCCCCTACTCGCACTTCCGCGTAGGCGCCGCGCTCCTGCTCGAAGACGGCTCCATCGTCACCGGCTGCAACGTCGAAAACTGCTCCTACCGCCTCACGTCCTGCGCCGAGCAGGGCGCCATCGCCCGCGCCGTCGCCCAGTTCGGCCCCACCATCCGCCTCCGCGCGGTCGCCGTCGCGAACCTCAACGCCTCCGCCTCCATGCCCTGCGGAGCCTGCCGCCAAACCCTCACCGAGTTCGGCGACGACAACACCCTCATCCTCTACCCCGGCGAAGACGGCGCCCTAGAAGAGACCACCCTCGGCGATCTCCTCCCCCACGCCTTCCGCCTCGAGTACCTGGAGACGAAGTAACCCTCCAACGAACGCACCCTCGACAAATTTGTCATCTCGACCGAAGCGCAGCGCAGCGGAGAGACCTGCAGTTTTTCCCGTGCTGCCTCACCCATCAAAAGGACCACCAAAAATGTCTCACCCCATCCACCCCATCGACCTCATCCTCAAAAAGCGCGACGGCCTCGAACTCTCCAACGCCGAAATCGAACACTTCGTCCACACCGTAGTCCTCTACGGCGAGCAGCAAATCGCTCTCGATCACAACGAGACCCCAAAAGACCTCGCCCCGACCGACAAAATCTCCGCCGCCCAGATCGCCAGCTTCCTCATGGCCGTCTTCCAGCGCGGCCTCTCCCGCACCGAGCTCGCCGCCCTCACCAACGCCATGCGCTTCTCCGGCGAAACCTTCGACGCCTCCTCCCTCAACACCTTCACCGTCGACAAGCACTCCACCGGCGGCGTCGGCGACAAGTCCTCCCTCCTCATCGCCCCCACCATCGCCGCCGCAGGCCTCGAGCTGAACCCCTCCATCTCCGTCCCCATGATCTCCGGCCGCTCCCTCGGTCACACCGGCGGAACGTTAGACAAGCTCGAAACCATCCCCGGCTTCGACACCCAACTCCCCCTCGCCCGCATGCTCGAGGTCCTCAAAGAAACCCACGCCGCCCTCGTCGGCCAGACCCCGCGCCTCGTCCCCGCCGACCGCATCCTCTATGCCATGCGCGACCACACCGGCACGGTCGAGTCCCCCTTCCTCATCTGCGCCTCCATCATGAGCAAGAAGCTCGCCGAAGACCTCCGCGGCCTCGTGCTCGACGTCAAAGTCGGCTCCGGCGCCTTCATGCCCACCTACGAAAAATCCAAATACCTCGCCGAGCTCATGGTCTCCACCGGAGAGCTCGCCGGCACGCGCACCGTCGCCTGCCTCACCACCATGGACGAGCCCCTCGGCCGCTTCTCCGGCAACTGGGTCGAAGTCTGGGAGTGCGTCGACATCCTGCAGGGCCATCGTCACCCCATGTCGCAAGACCTCATCGACCTCTCCAACATCCTCTCCGGCTGGATGCTCTTCTTCTCCGGCAAATCCGAATCCCCCGAAGCCGGCGCCAAACTAGCCGACGAAATCCTAGCCTCCGGCGCGGCCTACAAATCCTGGCTCCAGATCGTAGCCGCCCACAAGGGCGACACCTCCGTCTTCACCAACCCCCAGGCCTTCCACCAACCCAAAGCCACCCGCACCCTCACCGCCTCCAAAGCGGGCTACCTCGCCGGAATGGACTGCAAGGAAGTCGGCTGGGCCGTCCAGCGTCTCGGCGCCGGCCGCGCCAAACCCGGCGACCCCGTCAGCGCCCACGCCGGCATAGAATCCCACGCCAAGCTAGGCACCCTCCTCAAACCAGGCGACCCCATCTTCACCCTCTTCACCGAAGACGAGTCTCTCCTCGCCGAGTCCTTCCGCATGCTCGAGGCCACCATCCAAATCAGCGACGCGAAGCCCACACCCCAACCCCTCATCCGCGAAATCATCACCAAAGAAAAACTCCCGCAGTAATCTGCGGGAGTCTTCCACTTCCTACTTCCTGTTTCTAAGCCTTGGCCTTCTTCTCCATGTAATGCTTCACGCTCTGCTCCCAATCGAGCGACGTGCCTGCAAACGCCGAAGCCTGCCGCCTCACGCTGCGCTTCTCCCCAAACGCCGGAGCTTCCGCCTTCGCTGCATCCGCCGGCACTTCCACCGCTTCCACGGGAGCATCCTTCGGCCGGAACGACCGCGGCAGATCATTCTCTTTGAACTCCACGCCATCCGCGACCATGCGCTTGGCGGTCGTCACCAGCAGCTCGCGCTTCAGTGTCAGCTTCCGCACCGCGGCATCGCGATCCGCGTCCGTCGCAAAGGTGTCGTACTTTGTCATGTGCGCCAGCTTGCGGTCGTAAAGATCGATCTCGTCATGGATCGTCTTAAGGGAATACTTGTTTTCAACCAGGTTTGCCATTGCTGCCAGTCCTCCGTACAACTTCGCTGGAGGCTGCATCCGCCGAATCTGCAGCCGGTATCGAAACGCACCACGACATCCCCCGCGGAAACCACCCGCATGCCGCGCTCAAAATCATGCTTACCCAAAAAGAAAAGGGGCGGTTCTTCTCGAACCGCCCCTTCGTCTTGACTTGAAAGCTCTTACACGACCCGAACGTTCTCGGCCTGCCAGCCCTTGGGGCCCTTGACCACGTTGAACTCAACGGCCTGGCCTTCCTGAAGCGAACGGAACCCGTTCGACTGGATGGCGGTGTGATGGACGAACACGTCGTCCCCGTTCGAACGGCTCAGAAAGCCAAAGCCCTTCGCGTCGTTAAACCACTTAACTGTTCCCTGTTCCATTGTGTGCTAGTTCCTTTAATTCATGTACCGCTGAACGCAATTTGGAGTTGTTTGCGAGTAGAGCAGTACAGCCAGAACTAGCAAGTAGACCAGATCGAAGTTCCACGATCTCTCTTAGTGTACCATCCCCTGTCCTTTTCCCAGGAAAATCTTCCTCCACCCCCTCCACTGCCCAATTTCGCTACTCCCTATTCCCTACTCCCTACTTCCTGCCCCTTCCTATACACTTGCTTTTTCAACCTCAGCTATATGGAGCGCGCCTTGCCCCGAATGACCGGCCTTCTCGGACTTATCGTTTTCCTCGGCATCGCCTACGCCCTCTCCACCAACCGCAGCGCCATCCGCTGGAAGACCGTCGCCTGGGGCCTCAGCCTCCAGGTTGTCTTCGCCTTTCTCGTCATCAAGTGGACCTACGGTCAGGCCATCCTCCACGCCGGAGCCAACGCCGTCACCGCCATGCTCGGCCACTCCGCCGACGGCTCCTCCATGGTCTTCGGCCGCCTCGGAACGCCCGGCGACGCGCTCTCCACCTTCGCCTTCGCCGTCCTTCCCACCATCATCTTCGTCTCCGCCTTCTTCGCCGTCCTCTATCACCTCGGCATCATGCAGCAGATCATCCGCGTCGTCGCCTGGATCATGCAGCGCACCATGGGAACCTCCGGCGCCGAGTCCACCAACGTCGCCGCCAGCATCTTCATGGGCCAGACCGAAGCCCCGCTCACCATCCGCCCGTTCCTCGCCGGCGCCACCAACTCCGAGCTCATGACCATCATGACCTCCGGCATGGCCCACGTCTCAGGCGGAATCATGGCCGCCTACATCGCCTTCGGCATCAACGCCAAGGACCTCCTCTCCGCCGTCATCATGACCGCCCCCGGCACCATCCTTGTAGCCAAGATGCTGGTCCCCGAAACCGAAGTCCCCGCCACCCTCGGCACCGTCAAAATGCCCCCCTCCGACGAACACGCCAACGAGAACCTCATCGGCGCCATCGCCCGCGGCACCATCGACGGCGGACAGCTCGCCTTCAACGTCGCCATCATGCTCATCAGCTTCCTCGCCCTCGTCGGCCTGGTCAACGCCTGCATGCTCGGCATCTCCGACTTCACCTGGGCGCACGGACACATCCCCTTCCCCCACTCCCTCGGCAACGCCCTCGGCACCATCGTCAAGCCGGTAGCCTGGCTCATCGGCGTCCCCTGGAACGAGTGCACAAAGATCGGCAACCTCCTCGGCACCCGCGCCGTCCTCAACGAGTTCGTCGCCTACACCCAGCTCGGCCTCTGGAAGTCCCAGCTCACCCCCCGCACCTTCTCCATCGCCACCTTCGCCCTCTGCGGTTTCGCCAACCTCGGCTCCATCGGCATGCAGATCGGCGGCATCGGCGCCCTCATCCCCCATCGCCGCAACGACCTCGCCCGCCTCGGCTTCCGCGCCATGCTCGCCGGAACCATGGCCAACCTCATGTCCGCAAGCATCGTCAGCATGTTGATCAAGTAGGGCTCGGCCTATAATGCAGCCATGATGGCGACTGAAGATCAGGGTCAACTCGAAAAGGCAAAAGCCGAGCAGATCATCGCCGAAACCCCTTTGATGGACGGCATCAACGGAGTCACTGTGGAGCTCGGCGAGGACCACACGGGCGATCCCGCCATGTGGCTCATTTTCCAGATGCAGCCGGGAGTCAATCCGACGGATGTCTGGCTGCAGCGCTTCAATGAATTCTCGGGAAAGCTCGGGCTAAAACTCATCGACAGCGGCCTCACGAGATTCCCCTACACGCGATTGAGGAATGCCGCGTGAGCCTTTCCAAGGCTCTCATCGTGCATGCGAGTCAGCTCCTGGTCCAGGAACACGCTGGCCCCCGCCGGGACGAAATGCGCAACGTATGCGAACGGCGCGCCATCTCCGCCGCTTATTACGCGCTCTTTCACCACATCAACGCAAGCGCTGTATCTCAAATCGCTCCCCAGGTAAGCGATCAAACCAACCACCGCATCCAGCGGTGGTTTGAACACGCCGAAATGAAGCGCGTCTGTGGCCGATTTCTGGCAACTCGCCTGGAAAAGCCGCTGCTCGATCTTCTCGGGCCGGCCGCATCGCCCGAATTGCGAAACGTCGCACAAAGCTTCATTCAACTCCAGGAAGCGCGTCACAGCGCTGACTACGACCTCAGTTATAACTTCAATCCGACCGACCCTCTCCAATTGGTCCAATTGGCCTTGGGCGCGATGGCATCCTGGGATCAGATTGAAAAATCTGCCGAAGCCAACATCTTCATCCTCTCGCTCCTCATGTGGAAGAACTGGGAAAAAGAGCGCCCCTGAGATTCCAAAGACCTTTCCGGCTTACGCCGCATAGGTCTCTGCCTCCCCGCCGCCGACCAGGTGTGTTGGCATCCAGAATCACTAACCACTGTCGCCTCTGGTGTTCTAAGAGAAGCCCCACCCGGCAAATCGATCAACCCTGGGTGACCCCAATGACCGAATCCGACTTCCGCCGCATCGCCCTCAGCTTCCCCGCCGCCGAAGAATCCTCCCACATGGGCGCAGCCGACTTCCGCGTCGGCAACCGCATCTTCGCCACCCTCGCCTCCATCACCCAGGGTTACGGCAACCTCATGCTCACCCCCGAGCAGCAGGCCGCCTTCGTCGCCGACTCCCCCGAAGTCTTCCTCCCCATCCCCGGCGGCTGGGGACGCAACGGCTCCACCCACATCCGCCTCGCCGCCGCCACCGAAGACGTCCTCACCGGCGCCCTCCACACCGCCTACAAGCTCCGCCTCTCCAAAAACTCCCCCGCGCGCCGTCCGAAAAAATCCACCCCCACACCTGTCAAG
>JAZKBC010000120.1:0-10601 GCA_040388825.1 Acidobacteriota bacterium
CGTTCCTCCGTTCTGAGGGTGAGGGGTGGGGTGGATGCCGAGGCGGGGGAGGTGAGCTGGTCGCGGAGGGCGGATCGGGCTCGGAAGAGTCGGGAGCGGACGGTGTTGAGGGGGAGGTGGAGAAGCTCGGCGATTTCGGCGTAGGCGAGCTGCTCGTACTCGCGGAGGAGGAGGACTTCCCTGTCCATGGGTTCGAGGCGGGTGAGGGCCTGGCGGAGTTCCAGCTCGGCGGTGGAGGGTGTGGGGGTGGTGGCGGTTTCTACGTCGGTGGAGGTGGACCAGAAGGTTCCGCGGAAGGCTCGCTTGCGGCGGTCGGCAGTGAGCTTTTTGAGGGCGATCGCGTAGAGGAAGGTGCGGAAGAGGGCGCGGGGTTCGTAGCGGGGGGCGGACTGGAGTACGGCGATGAAGGTTTCCTGGGTGAGCTCTTCGGCTCGTTCACGGTCGTTGAGGCGGCGGCGGAAGAAGGCGAAGATGGGCTGGCGATAGCGAGCGAAGAGCTCGGCGAAGGAGGGTTGGGAGCCGGCGGCGAAGGACTGCATGAGGGCTTCGTCGGTGGCTTCCGTTTGTTCCGGCTCGGGTGTGGGTGGTTCGGGCATTCGGCGCTCCGCAGTATAGCGTTCGACTGGGGTAATGCGGCGGAGGGGAGAAAAGTTCCATGGGGGAGTGAATTATTTGCGGAGGCGGTGATGATGATAGGTCGTGCTGATGTCTGCACCGGCTTGACTACACTTGAGACCTAGGGCCGCCGGGTCATCCCGCTCCCCGTCGGAACAGTCGGAGCTCTTTCCGGACTCGGCAGGTGAATGGCCGTGGGCACGGTGTCGCGGAAGACGCGCGCGACGCGTGGATCGGATTGGACCATAGCAACAAAAGACTCAACGCCGATACCATGCGCGTCCTGCCGGAATGTCAGCGCACTTCCGCTAAATCCATTTGCCTGCGATGGCAGAAGCGCCAGATATTCGGTCACAAAATCAGGAAAGTCTGTTCCGTCGTGGACCGCGGAAGGAAAATTTTCCAGTTTGTGCTCGACGAAGTCTTCTATCTGCTGATCGGTAATGCCGGGCCGGTAATAAATGACAAGTGATGCCTTTCGGTCCGGTCCGAAAGACTGTAAGGGTGGTTCATGCTGCCATGCAACCTTGTCGAGCTTCTTGAGGACTGCTATACAGCCAAGGAAGATGAGATACATGGCAATGCCAGAGCCAAGCAAAGCGGCTCCGGTCGAACGCGTCCGCCAGTAGATCATGAGTCCGGCGCCGACGAGGGCAATGAGGCAGGCCAGAAAGAAAACCGTCGCAAAGGAGTACGAGGCCGCGTAACCGGAGGAGATATGAGCGCAGTCGACGGCTGCCCAGGTGGCGAATGCAATGCTCGCCGCCGCGATGATACTTGCCACTATCCATCGCCAACGCTTTTGAGCCTTGCTCAACGGTTCAGGTGGTTCAAAGACGGGCATGCCCCAAGGTTAGCATTCACAGAGAGAACCTCCCGACGCACAGTGAACCCACTTTCAAACAGCATGGCATCGGGGAAATGACAGCATCAATGCTTTCGAGTCAGCCTCTGGCATGGCGGCGTTTTCGGCAACCTTGAAAGACGTTGCTCCTCTGCAATGTGGGGAGGAGTGGCATAATCGTTTTTATCTCCGGTAGGAAAAGGATTCCTCGATGGGTGGACTGATCCCATTGGGCGACGCGAGCCGTCGGCCCACGCGAACACCGGTTATCACCGTGTTGCTGATTGTGCTGAACGCGTTTGTGTTTGGTTGCGAGTTGCTGTTTGGGGAGCCGTTCGTGGAGCACTTTGCGATTGTGCCCGCGCTGATTACCAGCGGGCATGCGTGGATCACGATTCTTACGGCGATGTTTCTGCATGCGTCGTGGTCGCACATTATCGGGAACATGATTTTTCTGTGGGCGTTTGGACCGGAGATTGAAGACCTGATGGGGCGAGGGCGGTTCCTGAGTTTCTATCTACTGGGAGGCGTGGCGGCGATGCTGGCGCAGGTGGTGGCGGCACCGAACTCGACGATACCGAACCTGGGAGCCAGCGGAGCGATTGCGGCGGTGATGGGGGCGTTCCTGGTGACGTATCCGCGGGACAGAATCAAGACGGCGCTGTTCTTTCTGTTCTTCGTGAAGATTACGTTTATTCCTGCGGTACTGTTGATCGGGTTCTGGTTTTTGATTCAGCTGTTCAATGCAGGACAGGTAGCGCATCACGTGCAAACCGGTGGGGTGGCTTATATGGCGCATGTTGGAGGGTTTGCGTTTGGGGCGTTGACGGCGAGGCTGTGGGAGCGGGCGAAGCCGCTGGCGGGTTATACGGCGTATGACTGAGTTCCCGCGGTGTCAGCATGGCCCCGGAGCGGCAGGTCTCTCCGCTCCGCGTCACAAAGACAAAGGCGTGACGCTCCGGTCGAGATGACAATGCTGTAGTTATGCGCGGCGGTTCGAATCGAATGGTTGCGAAAAGCGACTCTGTGAGAGCACAATCAGCACACGCGCAGGGGGTCCTTATGAAGCTTTCTCTCTCTTCTCAACTGTGCACGATGGTCCTTGGGGCATTGCTGGCGGCGACGGGGTCGGCGCAGGTGTTTGTGGTGGGTGAGAAGACGGCTGAGGCGGATGTGGTGACGGACTTCCATCCGACGCATGTGGAGATTCCTAGTGCTCCGCTGACAGAGCGGGGGCACCTGGACCTGATACGGAACCTGGAGGCTGAGCAGGGGTTTGCGCATCGTCAGCTTCCGATGGGCGTGGGGCTGACTTTGATTGCGAACGGTCATCTGTCCCTTGGAATTGATGAGTACAAGCACATGCTGTACACCAAGGGGCAGGCTGCGGGGCCGGGCGATCGGGTGGAGATTTCGAGCCTGGAGTTCAAGGGCGACCGACTGGTGATCGACTTCAATGGCGGGCCGTATGCGAAGCACAGGTTTCTTTCGCATATCTCGATCAATGACATGCAACTGGCGCGGCGAGGGCCGGATGCGGTGGGGTGCCGGATTACGCTGGTGTTTGAGGGTGGGCTGCCGGAGATCTCGGCGGCGGAGGTGAAGGCGCTGCTGGATCCGCTGATTGATTTTCATGCGAAGTCTTCCGCGGAGGCTTACACGAATACGCTGAAGCCAATGATCAAGAGCGCAGTGGAAGCGCACCAGATCCTGGTGGGGATGGACGTGCGGATGGTGCTGGCGGCGGTGGGCGAGCCGCATACGAAGGATCGCGAGCACGTTACTCCGGGAGACTCGGAAAGCCCGTGGTACGAGGAGTGGATTTATGGGCAGCCTCCGCAGGCGACGCAGTTTGTGCGCTTCCGCGGAGGACGGGTGGTGCGGCTGGAGATTGCAGCGCTGGGCAAGCCGATCGAGATCCATGACAAGCCGGAGATTGGGCCGACCGAGGAAGATCCGACGCTGCATACACGGACGATTGCCAATGGGGATGTTCCGGTGGGCGGCGATACCGACCACAGGGCGGCGCCAACGCTGCGGAAACCGGGTGAGGTGCTGGAGACTCCGAATACGGTGGGGAGGGTGAATATTCCGGCGTCGAGTTTGCCGCCGGGGGCTACGCCTGCTCCGAGCTCCGCGCCGACTACGGGGTCGAGCACGACGCCGGCGAAGCAGCTGGGGTCGAGCCCGACCCTTTGAAGGCACCTGCGGGTTGCCGGGCGCGAGCAATTGATGTGGGGATCATGTAAACTAAATTTCGAGCTTTAACCGGCGTTCGCCGCCTCGCCTCTTCCTGTTCGGCCCAGCCCACGGAACTTGCAAGGTCTAGACCCGCAGCAGCCGGGCGAGCCACACTTTTGTTTCGAGGAGATAAACACCATGGCGAAGATTGCCAAGACCGGTGACCGCAAGAAGGTCATGGATACCCAGAAGAGCACGGATTGCCCCAAGTGCTCGAAGCCCACCCGCATTGTGAAACGCGTCAAGGATCGTGAGCGCGGCGTTCCGGGCGGTGTTTACATTTCCTGTTCGGCGTGTGACTTTTTCGAGAAGCTCTAACGCCGCAGGCAACCTCTTTCAGCAACGTGAAAAGTCCGCCAATGAGGCGGACTTTTTTGCGTTTTGGGACGTCCTATTGTGGGGCCCAGAACAGTGGCTGGAGGAGTGTCCAGACACGAACCTATTTTGGGTACCGACGTACCACCTTTGCCCCCTCTTTGCCACTTGACGATCGTTGTCTCGCGGTAGCAGTATCCTCGTCGGGAATTAGGAAATCAGAATCATGGCAACCAGCATTACCGCAGCAGTAAGCCCCGAAGTTTTCGCCTCCACGCCCCACTTCACCCGCCCTACCTTTTTGATGTGTCCTCCGGAGTGGTACGGAGTGGATTACGTCATCAATCCCTGGATGGCCGGCAACCTGCATCGCAGCTCCCGCGATCTGGCCTTTGCGCAATGGAAGGGATTTCACAGCGTCCTGCGGGGCGTTGCTGACGTCCGCCTCCTTCACCCCGAACCCGGATGCCCGGATATGGTGTTCCTCGGCCACGGCGCCCTGGTACATCATGGCGTGGCTGCTGTATCGAGCTTCAACCCGCCGGAACGACGGGCGGAAACAACGTACCTGCGGCGCTGGCTTATCAGCCAGGGATTTTTGCTGTGGGAGACTCCGCGTGGCACTGCCTTCGAAGGTGAAGGCGATATCACGTTCAACGATGCGGGAACGCAGCTATGGGCGGCGCATGGAGTTCGCACTTGCCGGTCGGCGCATCATCATGTGGCCGATGCGTGGCACGTGCCGACGCACTCGCTGCATCTTGTGGATCCGCGGTTCTATCACCTGGATACTTGCTTCTCTCCGCTGCATGGCGGCTACCTGCTTTATTACCCCGGAGCTTTCGATGTCGCGAGTCTCGCGCAGATCGAAGCGGCTTATCCGGCGAAGAAGCGGATTGCTGTTTCGGAGGCGGATGCGACTCGGATGGCTTGCTGCGCGCTGAATATCGGGCGGGCGATCTTTACGGGTGAGCTGAGCCAGGACCTGGCGTTCCGGTTGTTCGACGCTGGATTCGATGTGGTACAGCTGGAGCTGAGCGAGTTCATCAAGGGTGGCGGCGGCGCGAAGTCGCTGGCGCTGCGGTTGTCGGACTTGCCGATTACGCACGGTGTGCTTGGCCGTGCGAGCGATGCGGTGAAGTTGCAGTAAGTTTTGCGCAGAATAAACGAGCCGCCCGGTGATGAGCCGGGCGGTTTTGTTTTGGTGCGACGGTTACTGGATGACTTGTACGGCGCCGCGGCCTACGAGGGCTTCTACGTTTTCGATGAAGAGGACATCGGCGGCTACTTTGAGGCCTTGAGGTTCGAGGACGGCGCAGAAGGCTCCGGGTTCTTCGAGGTTGAGGAGGAGCTTTCCGTCGCCCGGGGAGGCGCGGAAGATGGCGTCGAGCTTGGTGAGGAGAGCGGCGTCGGGGTTGTGGAGAGGGACGCGAATGCGGAGGGCGTCGGGGAGTTTGATTTTGACGTCTTCGAGGGCCTGGATGGAGGAGACGGAGAGCTTGGGGGCGGCGTCTTCGTCGCCACGGAGCTGGCCGCGGATGAGGACGGGGACGTCGATCTTGAGCTTTTCGGCGAGCTTCTCGTAGGACTGTGGGAAGGCGATGAGCTCGATCTTGCCGGTGGTGTCTTCGAGCATGGCCTGCGCGTACATTTCGCCACTGCGTTTGGACTTGGCGACCTTGAGGCCGGTGATGACGCCGGCGATCTGGATTTCGTTGGCGCCTTCTTCGCGGCGGCCGCGGTTGAAGACGACGGGCTCGGGCTTCATCTCGCAGGCGGTGGCGGTGTCGACGACTTTGAGGTTGCGAAGCTTCTCGCGGTACTTGTCCATGGGATGGCCGGAGACGAAGAAGCCGAGGACGTCCTTCTCGTTCTGGAGGCGGGTGTGCTCGTCCCAGTCGGGTGCGGTGGGGAGGGCTTCGTCGTCGGAGGAAGAGGCGGTGGATGGGGAGTCATCGCCGAACATGCCGAAGAGGCCGTGCTGGCCGGAGGCTGCGTCTTTTTGCGACTTCTGGGCGCGTTCGATGGCCTTGTCGAGGGCGGCGAAGACCTGGCCGCGCTTGCCGAAGGCGTCCATGGCTCCGGCTTTGCAGAGGGACTCGAGGACGCGCTTGTTCATGAGGCGGAGATCGATTTTTTCGCAGAACTCCCAGAGCGAAGAGAAGCCCTGCTTCCCTGCTGCTTTCAATTCTTCCCGGGCCTTGATGATGGATTCGATGGCGTTGTGGCCGACGTTCTTGATGGCGGCGAGGCCGAAGAGGATGCTGTCGCCGGTGGGGGTGAAGTTGGCTGCGGAGACTTGTACGGAGGGAGGAACGACGGCGATGCCGAGCTCGCGGCACTCGCCGATGTACTTGACGACATTTTCGGGCTTGGAGGTTTCGGAGGTGAGCAGGGCGGCCATGAACTCGACCGGGTAGTGGGTCTTGAGCCAGGCGGTGTGGTAGGCGAGGAGCGAGTAGGCGGCGGAGTGGGACTTGTTGAAGCCGTAGCCGGCGAACTTGGCCATCTGGTCGAAGATTTCGCCGGCGGCGTTTTTGTTGAACTTGCGCTCGGCGGCGCCGGCGAGGAAGATGGCGCGCTGCTTTTCCATCTCGGCGGCGTCTTTCTTTCCCATCGCGCGGCGGAGGAGATCGGCGCCGCCGAGCGAGTAGCCGCCGATGACGTTGGAGATCTGCATGACCTGCTCCTGGTAGACCATGACGCCGAGGGTCTCTTTGAGGAGCGGTTCGAGCTCGGGGAGCGTGTAGGCGACTTCGCTGCGGCCCCACTTGCGCTCGATGAAGTCGTCGATCATGGACATGGGGCCGGGGCGATAGAGAGCATTGAGCGCGGTGAGGTGCTCGATGGAGTTGGGCTTGTAGCGGCGGAGGACGTCGCGCATGCCGCCGGATTCAAACTGGAAGACGCCGGAGGTGAGAGCGCGATGGAAGACGCGCTCGAACGTGGCGGTGTCTTCGAGGTCGATGACGTCGAGGTCGACGGTTTCGTTGCGATTGGACTGGATGAGCTTGAGGCAGTCGTCGATGACCGTCAGCGTGGTGAGGCCGAGGAAGTCCATCTTGAGCAGGCCCATCTTTTCGACGGCCTTCATGTCGTAGCTGGTGACGATGGCTTCGTCCTTGGTGCGCGTGACGGGGACGAGCTCGGTGAGCGGCTGAGGCGCGATGACGACGCCGGCGGCATGGACACCGGCTCCGCGGACGAGGCCTTCGAGGCGGAGGGCGGTGTCGATGAGCTCCTTGATCTTGGGGTCTTCGTACGCGGTGGCGAGTTGAGGCGAATCTTTGAGCGCTTGCTCGATGGTGATGCCGATGGTGGGTGGGATGAGCTTGGCGATGCGATCGACTTCGCCGTAGGGCATGTCGAGCGCGCGGCCTACGTCCTTGATGGCGGCCTTGGCGGCCATGGTGTTGAAGGTGATGATCTGCGCGACCTGGTCGTTGCCGTATTTGCGGCGGACGTACTCGATGACTTCGCCGCGACGGTTCATGTCGAAGTCGATGTCGATATCGGGCATGGAGATGCGCTCGGGGTTGAGGAAGCGCTCGAAGAGGAGGCCGTTCTGGAGAGGATCGATGTCGGTGATCTCCATGACGTAGGCGACCAGTGAGCCGGCGGCCGAACCACGGCCGGGGCCGACGGGGATTCCCTGCTCTTTGGCGTAGCGGATGAAGTCCCAGACGATCATGAAGTAGCCGGGGAACTTCATCTGCTTGATGCAGTCGATCTCGCGATTGAGGCGGGCTTCGTAGTCGGCGATGGAGTGGCGAATTTTGCCGGTGTCTTCGAGATGCTTGACGTTGGTTTCGCGGCGCTTGCGCCAGCCTTCGCGGCAGACCTGCTCGAAGTAGTCGTCGAGGGTGAGGTCTGCGGGGCAGTCGAACTTGGGGAATGGGTCTTTGACTTTGCGGAGCTCGAGGGCGCAGCGCTCCGGGAACTGCATGGTGCGGGTGCAGACTTCGGGGTTTTCCTTGAAGAGGCGGTGCATCTCGTCGGCGGACTTGATGTAGAACTCCTGCGTATCGAACTTGAAACGCTTGGGGTTGTTCATCGAGTCAGCGGTCTGCACGCAGAGCAGGATTTCGTGGGCGCGGGAGTCCTGGTCTTCGATGTAGTGCGAGTCGTTGGTGGCGATGAGCGGGATGTCGAGGTCTTTTTCGAGCTGGAACATCGCTTTGACGACAGCGGCGTCGGGGGCGAGATTGTGGTCCTGCGTTTCAAGGAAGAAGTTGCCGCGGCCGAACATGGTTTCGTAGTCGCCGGCGGTCTTCTTGGCGGCGTCGTAGTTGCCCGCGAGGAGGTGCTGCTGGAGCTCGCCGGCGAGGCAGCCGGAGAAGGCGATGAGGCCTTCGGTGTGTTTGGCGAGGAAGGACTTGGAGACGCGCGGCTTTTTGTAGAAGCCGTGGAGAGCGGCCTCGGAGGTGAGGCGGACGAGGTTGCGGTAGCCAGCTTCGTTTTCGGCGAGGATGAGGAGGTGGTTGTACTTGGAGTCGGGGTCGGCGTGCTCGCGGAGATGGGACTCCTCTTTGCAGATGTAGAGCTCGCAGCCGAGGATGGGCTTGAGGTCCTTTTTCTTCATGGCGTCGAAGAAGTGGACGGCGCCGAAGATGTTGCCGTGGTCGGTGATGGCGGCGGAGGTCTGGCCGATTTTGACGAGGTGCTTGGCGAGCTTGTCGACGTCGCAAGCGCCGTCGAGGAGAGAGTAGTCGGTGTGGAGGTGGAGATGGGTGAACTCGGCTGCCATAGGGGTAGTTTACTGCTTGGTTAAGGGTGGGCGATTTGAGGAAAAGGTGCGCGGAATTTTGATACGGTGATGCGATGGTGATGAGTTCGGATTGGGGCGGCAGCGCGACTCGTGGAATTATTATTGCGGTCGTGGGGATGGCGCTTGCGGCGGCGCGGAGGTATCTGCCGCAGAACAGGCCGCTCAAAGATGATGAGGCTATCGATGCGTCCGGCAAGCAGCCGTATGTTGCGCTGTGCATGGTGGGCGTAGGGATTGCAATTGCTGCGGGCAGTTTCTTCGCGATGAAGGGGTTGAACCATTGGATGGCGGCCCGGGATGGAACGGCGGTGCTAAGACTGCTTCCAGAGAGCTTCGAGTGGATGTTCTTTCCGCTGTTCGGCGGGTTGTCGCTGGCGTGGGGGACGACGCTCTGGATTTGGTCGCTGTTTGCGGGGAAGGAGGTGCCGCGGGCGTATGCGCTTTGGTCGGATAAAAAGTCTGGGATGCAGTCGACGAGGATCATGAAGTGGATGGGGTGGTTGCTGGGAGTGCCTGTGGGGATTGCGAATGTGCTGGCGGTGCCGGTCCACGCGAACCTCTCACATGATGGAATTTCGGTTGGGCATTATGCGCAGTGGTCGCCGGAGCGGCACTCATATGCCGATGTAGAGGAGTACTTGATTGTGCAGGGGTATCGGGAGAAGGACGGGTCGTTCGCTTCACAGCCGAGAGTGATTTTACGGTTCACGGATGGGCGGGAGTGGAACTCCTTCAGTACGCGGGAGGATAATCCGGTGAATCCAGAGTTGGTGGCGTATCTGACCAAGAAACTGGGCAAAGAGCCGGAAGTGCTGGAGACGGAGTAGGCTGTCGCATGGCGTAGTAGCCCCGCAGGCAGAATACGGAGGTTCTTCGCTGCGCTCAGAATGAGGGTGTTCTGACAGTATTGCGCAACGGATTGGTTCGATGTTCATCTAAGATTCGCTGGTGGAAGTGCGGACGACGGAGGCTGTGATGAAGAATGACGAGTTGTTGATCGCTACGGCAGTGGCTGGATGGAAGATGGTGATCGGGCGGCTGGATGGTGGGATCAAGGATCTGGATGACGCGGGGATGGAGCGGCATGTGGCTCCGGGACGGAACCGTGTGCGGTACGTGGTGGGGCACCTGGTGGCGGTGAATGACCGGCTGTTTGAGGGGTTGGGGCTGGGGGCGAGGCTGCATCCGGAGCTGGATGATGCTTATATTCGGAATGCGGATGGGGTGGTGGCGGATCCCGTGTCGACCGAGGAGCTAAAGGCGGCGTGGACCGAGGTGCATGCGGCGCTGACGGCGGCGGTGGAGAAGCTGACTCCGGCAGAGTGGGCGGAGCGGCATACGCTGGTGTCGGAAGAGGACTTTGCGAAGGAGCCGCTGCGGAACCGGCTGGCGATGTTTCTGAGCCGGACGAACCACACGGCGTTTCATGGGGGGCAGTTGGTGCTGGCGAAGGAGAAGAGCTAGCTGAGGCGGGGTGCTCAAGGCAGCCGAAGAAAGAGACGGAGCGCGGCATCGACTTCAAGCATGAGGGCGTCGTCTGCCTTGCCGATGATGGCTCCGATGCGGAGTAGCCGCAATGGCTGAAGCAGATCAATCATGACTTCGGAAGGTTTGCGAAGACCGTTCGAGCCTGTCGGAACGATAGGAACTCGGACACCGGGGATGTGCTCCAGATCGCTCGTGATTGGGGCCACAAGAACCGTTTCATTGAAGTCCTGAAGGCGATCCTGCACGACCAGCGCGGGGCGAGGTTTGTTGAAAGGCGACTGCGGTGCCCCAATGATGATATCGCCGCGATTCACTTCCAGACCTTATCGA
>JAZKBC010000121.1:0-4696 GCA_040388825.1 Acidobacteriota bacterium
CCGGCTTCGCCCAGCTCATTGACGCATTCGCCGCCTACTACATCGACAAGCGCATCGACCTCGTCCTCGGCATCGAAGCCCGCGGCTTCATCTTCGGCCCCGCCCTCGCCTACCGCCTCAACGCCGGCTTCGTCCCCGTCCGCAAACCCGGCAAGCTCCCCGCTGAAACCGTCACTATCAAGTACGACCTCGAGTACGGTTCCGACTCTCTCCAGATCCACAAGGACGCCATCCAGCCCGGCCAGCGCGTCATCATCGTCGACGACCTCCTCGCCACCGGCGGCACCATGCAGGCCACCATCGACCTCGTCAAAAAGCTAGGCGGAGAAATCGCCGGCCTCGCCGTAGCCATCGAGCTCGACTTTCTCAAAGGCCGCGCCAAATTCCCCGAATACGACGTCTTCTCTCTCCTCCACTACGACGAGTAATCGCGAAGCCGTCGTTCGATCTCAGATAGCCGGCGATGAGCAATATCCGGAGCAAGCATGCAAAGACCCCTCGAATTCCGTTTCTACAATCAATCCGCCGCGTCCATGTTCATTCGCTCTTCGACTCTCTGTGCGGCTCTCACGCTTATTGCCGGCTGCGGAAGTTCCATGGTCGCCACCGGCGGTGATCCGGGCGGTCCACCAGCGGTTGCTACCTTCACAATCACAGGAGTTCCGCCGACCGTCGTCGCCACCAGGGTCGGCTCCGGTCCATTTACCGCGGCTACCCTTGCATCAGGCACGGTGAGGATCAGCCTGCCCAGTGGTGTGAACAACTTTGCAGTCGCCTATGCCTGTTCCATGTCATTTCCACCCAGCGGCACCGGCCCCGCTGGAGAGGTGGAACAGCACGTCTATGAGGCCACTACGCTTGATGGCAATGCGTTTACTGGATCTTGCCTCGCAGGGGTTGCGCCGCCGCCTTCCACACCTGCAACGGGAACATTGACAGGGTCGGTCGATGCCACTGCCATCCCCGGTGTCTCTACTCTGGCCGTCGACGCAACGGGTAACGGCTATGGCTCCGGGTCCTATTCACCATTTTCCAACGCTTCCAGTTTTGGCTTCGCGGCGGCGACAGGGTCGAACAGAGTTCTGGTGCTGGCTTACGACAACATCTCCAGTCCCCCAGCATCTGCCGGAAGCACCACGTTGGCTGCCGCAAAAAACTTTGATAACCAAGCCGTTCCGGGTGCGCTGAACAGCGGCAACCCAGTTGTCCTCGCGCCGTCAGACGAGACGACATTCGCTCCGATCACCTACAGTAGCCTTCCAGCGGGCTTCGCATCGGAAGGCACGACCGCAGACCTTGTGACCTCTTTCGGCAAGATCATTCTTGCAGCTCCAGCCACGGCGCATTACCCGGTGCTGCCTGCGGGCGCCACCGAAAGCGGGGACTACTACAGCATCAATACCATCGCCTCGAGCGGCACCGAAGTCACCTCAATCACCACTACGTCGACCTCCGCCGCTCCAGTTGCGTTCGCCTTTCCGGCCGCTTGGGTCTATGCAGGGCCAAGTCCCGCCAGCACGCCAATCTTCAATCTTGCTTATGCGGGTTTCTCCGGCGCCAGTGGCATTAGCTATCTCGCATATGGGTCATGGCAGCCACTCGGCGTCGGTAGCCGCGACCTCTACTTCAACTTTATCCACGCCACGGGAAACTATCTCAACGGCGGAACATCGATCACCTTCCCGGATCTATCCAGCGTGACGGGATTCCTCTCTCCTCCAGTCTCCGGCACATTTGTCAATTGGGATGCATCCGTCACCCAGACCGCGTACACGTCGCAATTGGCATCGCCTTCGAACGCGACGGTAACCAGTGTCGTGAACTCCGGCCGCTATATCGTTCCCTGATCTTCGCGGTTGCTCCATCCATACCGCTACCCATCGCAATACCGCCGTCCGCGCCGCCGACCCCCCCCCGCAAAGCAAACACCACACTCGTATCCTCAGCCAACACCGACCCGAAGTGCAGAAGATTCTTCCTCGCCGCTGGAGTACCATCTTCTCAGTCCCCGCCATGTCAGCAGCCCCGGAGTCTTTATGCAAAGTCTGCGCCCATTCATCCTCGCCGCTCTCGTGTGCCTTCTCTCCCCGGCCCACGCCGCCGATAGATCCCAGCAACTAGCCGAGCGCCTCAAAGCTGCCGTCGCCGCCTCCACGCTCGACCCCAGCCTCGGCCCCTGGCACTGGAAGCTGGACGTAACCCTCTACGACGCCAAGGGCCAAAACCCGCAGCAGGGAACCATCGAAGTCTGGGCCAGCCCCAATGGCATGCGCACTGTCGAAACGCTCGGCGCCACCACCATTGCCACTCTCCGCGTCGGCAACCAGCTCTTCCGCACCCCCGGCGACGACACTGCGATCCTCCCCCTCGACCTCTTGCTGCAGCAGGCCCTCAAGCCCATCCCCGACGCCGTCTACCAGCCCAAAGTGCGGCTCAAGCTCGTCGCTCGCAAAGCAGGCCAGCAAACGCTCGATTGCATCGAGCCAACGCTGGTGGACCCCGATGCTGCCCTCGTTTACAGCGGGACAGGTCTAAGCTATTGCCTCGCGCAGGCAAAGGCCGACCTAAGCCTCGCAACGATGCCCTTTGGCACTATGCTGCTCCGAGCACGGACCGGCAAATTTCTCTCCATCGACGTCCCTCTCGAACTGCAGGTCATCTACCGGCAGATACTCGTCGCCAAAGCCACCACAACCATCCTCCAGACCTTCACCCCGCAGCCCTCCAGCTTCCAGCCGTCGCCCGAGCTCTCCCCATTCTCCGGTCCCGTCACGCTGTCCCCGCTGCTCTCCGCCGAAACCCTCCTCGACCGGACCTCTATAGCCTTCCCTCCGTCAGTCCGCGCCAATCTCATCACGAGTGCCGTTGACCTCAAGGTTCTGATTGGCGTCGATGGAAAAATCGTGTCGACCCACCTGGTAGGCACGGCGTCTCGGGAGCTTGTTGAGGCGGTTGATGCCGAGCTCAGGCAACGGATCTATCGTCCGTTCCTCTTGAATGGCATCGCCCTCCAGGTCAAGTCGGAAATCGTGGCAAACTACAGCATCCGTTAGGGAACTCCTGGAACCCCGACCCTGCTCGAGTTACCCCAACGGCTCTATTGCCGCGCGTTCATCCTCACTCGTAAACGCCGCCACGCAATTTCTCCCCGTCCGCTTCGCCCGATACAGCGCCAGGTCCGCCTCGCGCATAATCGCCTTCACCTCAATATCTTTCCGCTTCCGCGTCCCGCTGAAACCGATGCTGGCTGTCACCGGCAGCGTCAGCGCCGCGGTCTTGCCGGAAAACTTCTCCAGCCCCTCGCGCACCCTGTCCAGCAGAATTTTCGCGCTCACATCATCTGTATGCGGAAGCACCAGCACAAACTCCTCGCCGCCAATCCGCGCCACCGCATCCGTCTTCCGCACCAGCTTCGTCAGCAACTCCGCCACGCCGGCCACATGCCCATGCGTGTCGTTCAACTGCTTGAAGTGGTCCAGGTCCACCACCGCCAGGCTCAGCGGATGCTGATACCGCGCATACCGTGCCAGCTCTTTCTCCAGCACCTGCCGCAGCCCGCGCCGGTTCAGCACCATCGTCAGCGGATCGAGAATCGTCTCCCGCGTCAGCTCCGCCTGCAGCCGCGAAGCCATCATCCACACAAACGCCAGCGGCAGCACGCTCGTCGACACCACATACGACACCGAGCTCACAAACTCCAGGTTCGAAGACCACACATCCGGGTTCTGCCCGATCACCAGCGCCACCCACGCCCGCAGCCCTTCCACGCAGAAGAACGCCAGCAGGAAGAAGCTCATCAGCACCCGCGGATACAGCGTCGCCTTCTCCTTGCTCCACAGCAGGATCACTCCCGTAATCACCACCTCGAGCGCGATCGTCCCATCCTGCAGCGCATCCCCGCGCCAATGCTCAGCGTTGCCGCTCCACTTCAAAAACACCGGCAGCGTCGCCAGCAGGATCGCCCACGCTCCCCACTGCGTCCGTTTGAACCGGTGCATAAACTGGATGACCGCAAAATTGATCAACGCATAGGAGAGCGGAATCATTTCCAGGTTGACCCCGCGCGCGATCCAGCCAGGCAGGTGCCCGCTCGAAAAATCGAACAAGGCTCCCGCAGCATTCGCCAGAAAGCTGTAAAACAACCATCGTGGCGTTGGATCATCCCGGCGCTGTAAGGCGACGAACCCGAAGATGATGGTGAAGCAAAGAAGCTGTACATCCTGAATCAGGAGAATCGCGTTGATGAGCATCCCATCTTCATCTTATCGTCCTCCAGCTTCACCCGCCCCACCCCTCGCTTCGCCCGTGCGCAATGCTGTACCCTCGAACCACCGGACACCCATAATGCCTTCATTCAAACCGCGCCACCTCATCGCCCTCTCTTGCCTCCTCGCCACCGCGTCACCCTGTCTGCGCTCGGTGGCCCAGGCCCCGCTGCCCGCCGCTGAGTTCGATAAGCTCCGTTCCTCCACCTCCCTCGACCGCGAAGGCATGCATCCCTGGCATCTCCGCATCTCTTTTCAGCTCTTTACCCTCGAAGGCAAAAAGCAGGAGACCGGCACCATCGAAGAGTGGTGGACGTCCGAACACGACGACCGCGTCGTCATCACCAGCCCGTCCATACCTTCTGGCTCGGACGGCTCCAACCGCGAATCCTTCCTCGTAGGACGTCTCCACCTCCAGTTCGTCCATCCCG
>JAZKBC010000121.1:4706-5987 GCA_040388825.1 Acidobacteriota bacterium
CCCGACCATCCCACAACGGTCACCGCCACTCAGGAAAACCGAACCTTCGGCAAGACCACACTCTCTTGCCTCGTCGTCAGCGCTCCTGCGCCGGGCAACGTCCCCTCAGGCCCTCCGCTCGACCCCGGTCTCTTTTGCATGGACCCCGGAACCGACAATCTCCGCATCGTCATTGACACCCCCTTCTCCAGCGCCGTTCGCAACCGTTCTGCGACCTTCCTCAACACCCAGCTCGCGCTTGACGCCACTCTCAGCTACAACGCCATCCCCGCCATCAGCGGCCACATCGAAACCCTTGAAACCTTCACTCCCACGCCCGATGCCAAGGCCACACCCAGCCCCGATCCAGGGGCTTACATCACCGGCGGAGTCATGGCCGGGAGAATCCTCCATAAAGTCACGCCCACTTATCCGTTCAACGCCAAAATCAATCACATCCACGGCACCGTCCTCTTGCATGCCATCATCGGCACCGACGGAATCATTCACAGTCTCTCCCCCATCGCCAGCCCCGACAAGAGTCTCACTGACGCGGCCATGGACGCAGTCAAGCATTGGACCTACACGCCCTACCTTCTCAATGGCCAACCCACCGACGTCGACACCACCATCACCGTCAACTTCAACCTCTATGGCGGCTAAATCCTCACGGCCCGCACGCATCGGTGAAGCGAAGAAGCTGTACATCCTGGATGAGAAGAAGTGCGTTGATGAAATGCGGTACCCTCGAACCACCGGATTTCACTGATGCGCTCATCCAACTCCTTCCATCTCTCGGTCCTGCTTGGCCTCCTTGCGCTTTCGCAGTTCACTTCTAACTGCCGCGCTCAGGATGTGCCTCCCGCAACGGGGCTCGACCAGCTCCGTACCTCCACATCACTTGATCGAGAGGGCATGCATCCTTGGCATCTCCGTATCTCCTTTCAGATATTCACCCTCCAGGGCAAACCGCAGGAAACTGGCACCGTCGAAGAGTGGTGGACCTCCCCAGCCGTCCACAGCACCGTCATCACAAGTCCGTCCATCTCCGCCGGCTCTCACCCATCCACTCGCGAGTCCATCCTCGTCGACACGCTCCTCAACCAGTTAGTGCATCCCGTTCCCGCCTACAAGGGCGTCAAGGGAATAAAGCTCGACAACAACAACCGCACCTTTAGCAAGGTCAAGCTTTCCTGCCTCACTGTCTCGCGGGACTCGGGCTCTAGCCGCGCCGTCGGGAACACCGACCGCGACCTCTTCTGCAGGCTTCCCGGCACCGACGATCTCCGCGTCGGCGACATG
>JAZKBC010000122.1:0-254 GCA_040388825.1 Acidobacteriota bacterium
AGGCCGCGGCTGGTGCCGGTGATGAGGGCGGTTTGGTTGGTGAGGTCGAAGAGGTTGGTGTCGGGCATGGGGTTTGGTGGTTGGTGAAGCAGGTCCTCTCCGAGGATGACAGAAAGAAAGGCAAAAGCAAAAGCAAGAGCGGCGGTCGCGGTTTCGATCAAGATTCTGGGCGGGTCAAATACAGAGGTCCTTCGCTCCGCTCAGGATGAAGCGAAAAACGACGCGGTCGCCGCTCCCTCAGGTCGTGGCTTCCT
>JAZKBC010000122.1:264-7509 GCA_040388825.1 Acidobacteriota bacterium
GGTTGTAGAGGCGGGTGAACCAGGCGGGGCCTTCGGAGAGGGGAGCGACCGCGGAGAGGAGGGGATCGACGCGGATGGCTCCGGAGCTCATGAGGGCGATGCAGGCGGGGTACTCGCCGGCGGAGGCGCAGGAGCCTTGCAGGCGGATCTGACGGGTGACTACGGATTGGAGGGGGAGATCGATGTTGGGGGCGATGTTGCCGACGAGGGTGACGGTGCCGCCCTTGCGGGTGGATTCGATGGCGGAGCGGATGGCGGGGGTGTTGCCGACGCACTCGATGGCGGCGTCGACGCCGCGCTGCTCGGTGAGGGCGAGGATCTGCGCGAGGAAGTCGGGGTGGGAGGAGTTGAGGGTTTGGGTTGCGCCGAGTTCGCGGGCTAAGGTGAGGCGGGATTCGTCGATGTCGGCTACGAGGACGCGGCCCGCGCCTGCCAGTTTGGCGGCCTGAAGGGTGAGGAGGCCGATCATGCCGGCGCCGACGACCAAGACCGTGTCGTTGAGGGCGATGGGGGTGAGGGAGACGGCGTGGACGGCGACGGAGACGGCTTCGATGAGCGCGGCGTGGGCGAGGGGCATCTCCGGCGGGAGGTGGAAGGCGATGCGGGAGGGGACGGTGACGAACTCGGCGAAGGCGCCGTGGCGGCGGAAGGTGGGGGTGGAGACGCCGATGACTTCGCGGTTGTCGCAGAGGTTGGGCTGGCCGCGGCGGCAGAAGAAGCATTGGCCGCAGAAGACGGTGGAGTCGAAGGTGACGCGATCGCCGGGGGCGAAGGAGGTGACGTTGGGGCCGATGGATTCGACGATGCCGGCGGCTTCGTGGCCCATGACGATGGGCGGGAGGCGGCGGCCGGTGGAGCCGTCGTAGCCGTGGACGTCGGAGCCGCAGATGCCGCAGGCGGCGACGCGGATGAGGAGCTCACCGGTGGCGGGTGTGGGTGTGGGGAGTTCGCTGAGGTCGAGCTGCTTGTAGGCGGAGAGGACGAGGGCCTTCATCGGTGCGAGTCCTTGAGGTTCGCTGTGAGGGAGATGACGGCGGATTCACAAACGCCAGCGAAACGGCTGCGATTCGTCGTTCTTGATCTTACTGGATGAAAAAAGTTGGGTGGAGGGTGGAGGGTGTCCGATTTTGGGCGCGCGGTGGGGTGCGCGTTGGGAATCAGCAAGTTGCGGGACGTGTTTGGATGTGGTGAGCGGCGTGGGAGCAGGAACGGCGCGCGAATTGAGAAGCAGCGAGTGTGACTACAACTAAAGCTACATTTCAAGAGCCGGATGCGGTTAGTAGCCTCCAGTAGAAAGCATTTTTTCATCCACAGAGCTGGACGGCCCGCATGCAGAGCGAACTACTGGACATCATTATTATTGGCTGCCTGGTAGTGCTGTTCGCCTCCACGTACCGCAAGCGCACGACGTCGATGGTGCGGTCGTGGACGCTGGGGTGGATGCTGATCCTGGTGCACTTTACAGCGCAGATGCTGCATCCGGCGGCAGCGTGGGCTCAGAATACAGTGCAGCTGGTGAGCCTTGCGGGGCTGGTGATCTGCGGCGTTATTTTTCTGTGGCCGACGGGGCAGCAGACGGGCGAGCGGCGGAAGTATCCGATGGAAGCGATCGTGGCGGGAGCCGCGGGTCTAGCGTTCATGGGACTGGTGGTTTGGGGTGTGCAGAGCGTTGCACCGTATTACGCGCTGATTGCGGTGGGGCAGGTGGCGTGGCTGATGTATGCGGTGCGCTTCCGGAGGGCACCGGCGATTGCGCCGACGATGTTGATGTTTACGGCGATCGCTTCGTCGGGATGGATGCTGTGGTCGGTGGCGCACGCGCGCGAGGATGTGGGGATTTCGGCGATCCTGATGCAGCTTTATTTGCTGATCGCGATTGTTTATATGAGCGAGTTCCGGCGGATTTCGGGCGGAACGCTGACGGTGGCGTTTGGATTGCTGGCGTGGTCGGCGGTGTTTCCCGCGGCGCAGTTTTGCGACCACCTGGGGATTGTGGCGAAGATCAGCCCGGAGCTTTGGAATATTCCGAAGTACTTTGTGGCGTTTGGAATGATCCTGGTGCTGCTGGAGGAAGAGATTCGTGCGGCGAGCGGGAAGAGCGAGCACTACAAGATGCTGTTTGAGTCGAACCCGCACCCGATGTGGATCTATGATCCTCGGACGCTCGCGTTCCAGGCGGTGAACGATGCAGCGCTGGCGCAGTATGGATATGCGCGCGAAGAGTTTTTGGGGCTGAAGGTAAATGACGTGGCAGCGCACGGCTCGGCTCCGGTGGAAGTGAGCGACGGAGTTGGAGAGAAGCTGCAACATGTTTCCAGCCGGCATAAGCGCAGCGACGGGACGGAGTTCCTGGCGGATACGGCGTCGCACGAGATGCAGAGCGAAGGGCGGGCGCTGACGCTGTCGCTGGTGCAGGACGTGACCGAACGGCAGCAGCTGCATGAGCGATTGATGCACCAGGCGAATCATGATCTGCTGACAGGGCTTCCGAACCGGGCGTGGATGGAACAGAAGATGCGTGAGACGCTGGCGCATTCGGAGCGGTACAACCGGATGTCGGCGCTGCTGTGTTTGGATGTGGATCGTTTCAAGCAGATCAACGATACGTATGGGCATGGCGTGGGGGATATTTGCCTGCAGGAAGTGGCGCGGCGGCTGGCGGGGCGGCTGCGGGGTGTGGATGTGGCGGCTCGAGTGGGCGGCGAAGAGTTCAGCGTGCTGCTGCATGAGATTTCCATGCCGGAAGACGCGGAGCAGGTGGCGACGGATTTGCTGGTGGCGCTGCAGGCGCCGATTTATGCGAGCGGATACACGTTGGAGGTTACGGCGAGCATCGGGATTGCGGTGTATCCGGGGGATGCGAAGGATGCTGCGCGGTTGTGGAGGAATGCGGACTGCGCGATGTATCGGGCGAAGCGGGCGGGTGGGAACCAGTACCTGTGCATGAGTCCGGAGATTGGGTTGCAGACTTCGGAAGCGAATGAGATGGAGCTGCAGGTGCGCAGGGCGCTGAAGGAAGGCGGGCTGGAGCTGCACTATCAGCCGCTGTACAAGGCGAATGGAGAGCTGCGGAGTCTGGAAGCGCTGGTGCGGTTCCGGCATCCGAAGTTTGGGTTGATTTCACCGGATCGGTTTGTGACGGTTGCGGAAGAGAGCGGCCTGATTGTGCCGCTGGGCCATTGGGTGCTGAATGAGGTTTGCACGCAGTCAGCGGTGTGGATGGCGCAGGGACTGCCGCCGGTGCGGACGGCGATCAATATTTCGCCGCTGCAGATTACGCGGCCGGACTTTGCGGCACAGGTAATCAACACGCTGAACAAGCATGAGATTAACCCGGCGCTGCTGGGCATGGAGATTACCGAGACGGCGATGATGCGGAATCTCGCGGAGGCTTCGCGGCAGATGGAAGTGCTGGCGGAGATGGGGATTGCGTTTTCGATCGACGATTTTGGGACGGGGTACTCGTCGCTGGGGCAGATTGATAAGCTGCCGGTGCAGACGCTGAAGATCGATCGGACGTTTATTGACCGGATCTGCCATGCGAATGGGACGTACTCGATTGTGGACGCGATTATTTCGATGGGGCATAGCTTGCGGATGGAAGTTGTGGCCGAGGGTGTTGAGGATGAAGAGCAACTCAACTGTCTGCGGCGGTTGAAGTGCGATACGTTGCAGGGGTATCTGTTTTCGCGGCCACTGCCGGCGGCGGAGGTTCCGGCGCTGCTGCGGAGCAATCTGCGGATTCATCCGGTGCATGGGGAGCCGGCGCGGCAGGCCTGGATTGCTTAAGAGCAGGGAATAGGGAGTAGGGAATAGGGAGTAGCAGGCGGTAGTGGGTTGTGTGCGCGGGGTGGGGTGGGTAGGATTCTCTTGCGGTTTGCGAGGGGATTTTTGATGAAGAGAGTTTTGGGTTTGGTTTGTGCTGCTGCGATGGCGGTGGGCGGAGTGCGCGCTGGTGCGGCTGAGGGTGTGGGGAAGCATACGTTTGCGGTGGCGGGTGGGGAGTTTCAGCTGGATGGGAAGCCGTTCAAGTTGATCTCGGGTGAGGTGCATTATCCGCGGATCGACCGGTCGCAGTGGCGGTCGACGTTTCGGATGGCGAAGGCGATGGGATTGAACACGATTACGGCTTACGTGTTCTGGAATGAGCATGAGACGCAGCCGGGGGTTTATGACTTCAGCGGGCAGAAGGATGTGGCGGAGTTTATTCGCGAGGCGGGGGAGGAGGGGCTGTTCGTGATTTTGCGGCCCGGGCCCTATGTTTGCGCGGAGTGGGATCTGGGTGGGATGCCTTCGTGGCTGCTGAAGGATAAGACGAATCCGTTGCGGACTCCGGACGAGCGGTACATGGGGCCGGTGCGGAGATGGTTGAAGCGGCTGGGAAAAGAGCTGGCGCCGTTGCAGGTGGGCAACGGAGGAAACATTGTTCTGGTGCAGGTGGAGAACGAGTACGGTTCGTTCGGCAAGGACAAGGAGTACATGAAGGCCAGCCGCGCGGCGCTGGTGGATGCAGGGTTTACGAAGGCGGTGCTGTACCAGTGCGATGGGCCGACGGAGATTCCGAACGACCAGTTGGGGGATATGCCGGTGGGTGGGAACTTTGGGCCGAGCCGGAAGAAGTCGGAGGATGGGACGAGTGGCGTTGCGAAGAATATGGCGCTATACCGGAAGAATCGTCCGGTGGGGCCTTACATCGTGAGCGAGTACTGGGATGGATGGTTTTCGCACTGGGGAGGGCCGTGGATCAACCTCGATCCGCAGCAGCAGGCGAGGGAGCTGGAGTACATCCTGACGCATGACAGCTCGATTTCGCTGTACATGTTTCGCGGAGGGACGAGTTTCGGGTTTATGGGCGGAGCGAACAACTCGGGGCCGGCGGACTATGAGCCGGATGTGACGAGTTATGACTATGACGCGGTGATGGACGAGGCCGGGCGGCCTACGGCGAAGTTCTTTCTGTTTCGGGACGCGATTGAGAGGGCGACGGGCGTGAAGGCTGCGCCGATGCCGGAGGCTCCTAAGCTGGAGGCGGTGGGAGAGGCGAAGCTGACGGAGTCGGCTGCGCTGTGGGGGAGTTTGCCGAAGGCGGTGAAGAGTGAGCATCCGCTGACGATGGAGGACCTGGGGCAGAGCTTTGGGTATCTGCTGTACCGGACGACGCTGAAGCAGGGGTTCACCGGGACGCTGGATCTGGGCGTGATGCATCAGTATGCGCGGGTGTATGTGGATGGTGTTTTGCAGGGGAGTGTGGACCGGCGAGAGTTGCAGCATAGCGTGGAGATTGTGGCGAAGGCTGGAGCGCGGCTGGATGTGCTGGTGGAGAATACCGGGCGGATCAACTTTGGTCCGAAGATGCTGGGAGAACGGATTGGACTGCTGACGGATGTGTCGGCTGGAGGGAAGGTGCTGACGGGGTGGGAGATGTTCTCGCTGCCGATGAGCGATGTGGGTGCAGTGAAGTTCAAGGGGGATGGATGCACCGGGCCGTGTTTTTATCGCGGAACGCTGGAGGTGGCGAAGCCGGTGGATACGTATCTCGATACGCGGGGGTTGAAGAAGGGAGAGCTCTGGGTGAATGGGCGGAACGTGGGGAGGTTCTGGAGTGTGGGGCCGCAGGGGTCGTTGTATGTTCCGGCTGCGTGGTGGAAGGCGGGGAGGAATGAGGTGGTGGTGTTTGATCTGGATGCGGCGCCGGGGCGGAGCGTTCGCGGGGTGGATCACCTGGTGAATGATTTTGGGAGTGGGGTGAAGGTGAAGTAGAGGCTCGTGAAGTGCAAAGGCGGAGTCGGGTTAGAAAGGTTCGAGCGGTGTGCAACTGCAAGCAGGGCTGCAGGTCCTTCGACTGCGGCTCGCATGAAGCCGCGAGCCTTCGCTCAGGATGACAGAGTTGTGGGGGTCCGAACGAAAGCAGTGAAGGCCGTGCTAGCGGAGGTTTTCGGTTTGGAAGGGTAGGCCAGTGGTGGGGTAAAGGGTGGGTTGGGCGTTGAGGTTGAGGGTGATGGAGGCGCCGTGGGTTGAGGCGGGAGTGATGGCTACGTTGTAGCCGTCGACTTCGACGATGGCGGCGTGGTTTTCCAGGTCTGCGGTGGCGGCTTCGATGGTGACGGTGCGGGTTTCGTTGGGGGTTAGGGTGATGTAGTTGTCGGTGTAGGTGACGGGGAGGACGCGGCTGTCGGTGAGGGTGACGGTGGAGGTCTCGCGGTGGAGCTGGAGGTGGGTCATGAGCGCGATGTTGGTTGAGGGGTTGTGGAGAGTGACGGTGAGGGTGGTGCGGCCATCGGCGTCGGTGCGGTTGATGGTAGGTTCGAGGGTGACCGTGGGGAGAGTGTTGAGGGCGGTGAAGTCGTCGATGTTGGGGGCGGAGCCGCGCCAGTAGGTGCTGGTGGAGAGGATCTCGTTGGTGGGAGTGGTGAGGTCGAGGCGGATGAAGTGGACGGGCGTGAGGACCGTGGGGAAGGCGATGGGGCCGAGGTCGAGGGCTTCGTCGGCGGGAGCGGTGACTGGGTAGTCGTGTTGAGAGGCGACGGTGCCGTTGAGGTTGTAGACGGTGAGGTGGGCGGTGGCGTTGAGGGCGGTGGGTAGATTGTTGATGATCTGGATGTGGTCGTTGAGTTGGTTGAGCTGGATGTGCTGGGCTTCGGAGGCGTGCATGGTGGCGAAGAAGCTGGAGAAGGGCTCGAGGTCGTAGCTGTAGATCTGCCAGACGAAGCTGGGGTGGGCGGGGGAAGACATCCAGGTGAGGACGCCGGTGGTGGGGTGGAAGAGGGCGGAGTTGCGGCCTTCGTAGAGAGCGCGGAAGGCTTCGTAGTCGGCTAGCTGGGATTTGCGGGCGAAGTCGGCGACGTTGGCGATGGGGCCGTAACGGGCGGCGAGGATGCCGGGGAATTTGTCGCCGCCGGAGGCGCCTTTGGCGAGATCGTGCTCGGCCCAGTCGTCGTTGATGGTGAGCAGGTCTTTGGCCGGCATCATGGACTGGATGGATTCGAGGGTGGGGACGGAGACGGTGCCGGTTTCGGTTTTGAAGGCGGCGTCGACCTTGTAGAACTCGCGCGGGGTGCGCCACTTGTAGGGGCCGTTGGATTTGACGCCGCGGCCGTCGGTGGAGGAGGGCTGGTAGAGGCGCGTGGGCTCGAGCTCGGCCATGAGCTTGCGGAGCTCGGCGTCGATTTCGGGCGGCGGAGGGCCTTCGTTGCGGGCGCACCAGACGGCGATGGAGGGGTGGTTGCGGAAGCGGAGGATCTTGTC
>JAZKBC010000122.1:7519-8560 GCA_040388825.1 Acidobacteriota bacterium
GTTGGCGATATAGGTGGGGAGGTCGTCGGGGTTGGGGCCGTCGGAGGGGTTGGGCTGGAAGAACTCGTCCCAGAGGAGGATGCCGTACTTGTCGCACATCGCGTAGAAGTCTTCGGAGGTGGACTGGCCGACCCAGTTGCGGATCATGTTGAGGTGGGCGAGAGCGTGGAGGCGGATCTGGGTTTCGAGGCGGGCGCGGGGGATGCGCTTGAGGCCTTCGTCGAGACCCCAGTCGCCGCCGCGGATGAAGACGGGGACGCCGTTGACGCTGAGGGCGAGGTTGTCCGAGCCGGGGAGGGCGTAGGAGATTTTGCGGACGCCGAAGTTGAGGTCTTGCGTGTCGGAAGAGTGGTTGGCGATGTCGAAGGTGAGGCGGAGGTGGTAGAGGTTCTGCGGGCCGTAGCCGTTGGGCCACCAGAGGCGGGGGTTGAGGACGTGCAGCGCGGGTGTGGTGGTGGGGTCGAGGTGGAGGATTTTGGTGGAGTGGGGATCGAGGGTGATGAGCTGGGAGAAGGTGATGTTGTCGATGCTGCCGTGGAGCGTGCCGTGCTGCGGGACGGCGGTCTGGTTGGTGAGGGTGGTGGTGAGGGCGATGTCGGTGGAGTCGGTGCGGGGGAGGGGGAGGTCGGTGGTGACGAGGGGGTCGGAGAGGGTGACGGGGCCGGTGGCGGAGAGGGTGACGGGCTGCCAGATGCCGGCGTCGCGGTCGCGCATGGCGGGGAGCCAGTCCCAGCCGATGGTGGAGAGGAAGGTGGGGCCGTCGATGGCGGTGATGCCGCCGTTGAGCCCCATGCCGGAGCGGAGGGTGTGCTCGTGGGGATCGCCGGGGTGGGGCTGGGGAGTGATGAGGACGGCGACGGCGGCGGTTTTGCCGGGAGTGACTAGCGAGGTGACGTCGAAGCGGCCGCGTACAAACGCGCCGCGAATGGAGCCGGTCTGGGTGCCGTTGATCCAGATCTGGGCGGAGAAGTTGATGCCGTCGAAGTTGAGCCAGATGCGCTGGTGCTTGTAGGCGGAGGGGACTTTGAAGGTGGCGCGGTA
>JAZKBC010000122.1:8570-9900 GCA_040388825.1 Acidobacteriota bacterium
AACGACTCGCGGGCGAGGGTGTCCGGGATCACTTCGGGGCGGTCGTTCTCGCCGTAGAGTGGTTCTGGATATATGTGGTTATTGACCAAAGTCGTGAGTACAGTTCCGGGCACGGTGGCGGGCAGCCAGCCGGTGGGGGCGAAGGCTGGGCTGGAGAGCGTGGCGGGCGAGGTGGTGACGCGGGACGAGTACTGGAGCTGCCAGCCCTGGGCGAGGACGACGGCAGAAGGCGTGGGGCGGGTTCCGGCGAAGGCGGAGGAGGCGGTAAGGGACAGTGCTGCGAGGGACAGGGCTCGGAAGCGCAACTGGTCAAATCCTCCCGTGGTGGTATACGGTTACATCGAAGTCTGGAGTGGAAAGTTTACGTGGGAAGGGTAGCAGTTCTATCAGTTGCGCGCTTGTGAAAATGGGTGTGCGGTGATGGGCGGCAGCCGTGTGGAGCGATGGCTGGCGTTGGGTGGCGGCGATGAATATTCGGGATGTAGCCAAGCGGGCGAAGGTTTCGACGGCGACGGTGTCGCGGGTGATGAGCGGGCTGAATGTGGTGAGCCCGGAGACAGCGGAACGGGTGCGCCGGGTGATCGACGAGATGGGCTACGTCGCGAACTCGAGTGCGCGCACGCTGAGCATGGGGCGGAGCCGGTTGTTCGGGCTGCTGATCTCGGATATTACGAACCCGTTTTTTCCGGACCTGGTGTACACGTTCAACGAACTGGCGGTGCAGCACAAGTATCGCGCGGTGTTTGCGAATACGAACTATGATCCGGCACGGATAGGGGCGGCGGTGCAGGGGTTCCTGGAACAGAAGGTGGAAGGGATTGCGATCATGACTTCGGAGATGAGCCCGGAGCTGATTTCGATGATCGCGGACAAAGGGATACCGATGGTGTTTCTGGATGAGCCGGAGGCGGACACGGAGCTCAACTACATTGACGTGGATTACAAGTCGGGGATGATTGACGCGATCGAGCATGTGACGGCGCTGGGCCATGAGCGGATCGCGTTCATCGGCGGACCGCAGGATCTGCGGTCGGCGGTGCGGAGGCAGGAGAATTTTCTGCGTGCGCTGGAGGACCGGAAGATCAAGATTGATGAGAAGTGGCTGACGGTGGGCAACCATCGCGTGGATGGAGGGTATGCGGCGATGCAGCGGCTGCTGCAGCATACGCCGCGGCCGACGGCGGTGCTGACTTCGAACGACCTGACGGCGATTGGAGCGATCTCGGCGATTTATGAGGCGGGGCTGACGGTGCCGAAGGATATTTCGGTGGTGGGGTTTGACGACATCGACATCAGCAGCGCGTTGAATCCTCCGCTGACGACGGTGCGG
>JAZKBC010000122.1:9910-25062 GCA_040388825.1 Acidobacteriota bacterium
TATAGCGACGCGGGCGTTCTTTGCGCTGTATTCGGCGAGCAACCGGACGGCGGGGGCGAAGGTGGATCAGGTGGTGAAGACGGAGCTGGTGGTGCGGAAGTCGACGGCGGCGCCGGCGGGATAGCTGCGGAAGAGCTACTTGTTGGTGGGCGCTGCGACCTGGGCGGCGATGGCGCAGGCGCGGGGGCGGTGGATGTTGTCGTCTAGCACGCAGATGGACTGCAGGAGCGGCAGGGCCTCGGACTGGAGGCCTACGCGCAAGTCGGCGATGGCGAGGTACCAGTCGACATCCATGATGCGCTTGGCGGGAGCCAGTTGCTGGGCTTTTACGAGCGCGTGCTGCGCGGGAGCGTTGTGGTCGAGCTCGAGCTCGGAGACACCGAGATAGAGGGAAGGAATTTCTGAGCTGGGGAAGCTGGCGACGAGCAAGCGGAATTTTTCGGCGGCGGCGGCGTAGTCGGCGTGGTTATAGAGCGAGAAGGCGGGGGCGAGATCGGCAACCGTGGGGAGAGCTATACCGGCTGCGTCGTGGACGGGCGAAGTGGGGAGATCCGTCGGGGCGGGGAGTGGCGGCATGTGGATGAGTTCGGGGGCGTCGAGCGCGACGGGACGAGGGGCGGTGGCCTGCTCCGGGGCCGCAGCGGGGGTGGAAGGCTCGCGGCGGGCGAAGGCGAGGTAGCCTAGCACAGCGATGGCGATCACGGCGATGAGGCCGAGAAGCGGAAGGATGACGAGACGACGGATGGGCGGCAGAGGCCTGAGTTCCGGGAGGACCTCGCCGGTAAAGGCGGCCTCGGGGACGGCCTTGCGGACACGGGCTTCGGCTTCGGAGGAAAGCGCGCCTTCGGGCGGGTTGAGCTCGTCGAGGAGGATGTCGCAGAGCAGGCACTCGGTGACGTGCTCGCGGATGCGTCCGGCGTGTTCTTCAGAGAGGACGTCTGCGAAGGCGGCGAAGAGGAGATAGGGGGGCGGGCAGGAGCCGGGCTCGACGTGCTCGCGGAGAAGGTTGGCGGTCTGGGTGTCGGTGAGGGAGAGGTCTTCGGGCTCGGGGCGGGGCGGTTCGGGCTGATTGAGGAACTCGCGGCTGAGCTCGAGGGTGCGTGCACGGCCGCGCGCGATGCGCTCTGCGAGCGAGAGTTTGGCGTCGCTGGGCTCGATCATGCGGGAGCGGCGTCGCCGCGATCGTATGCGGTCAGTCATTGGGACTGGAGGCCTTTCCGAACAAAGGGAGATCGGGGGAGGGCGGAGGGTTCTGCCCGGTATGGTCGCGGATGAGTTGAAGCGCTGAGCGGAGCAGGCTCTTGACCTGAGCTACGGAGGTGCGCATCTGGTAGGCGACCTCGGGGTAGGACATCTGGTGGCGGTAGCGAAGAATGAGGACGGCGCACTGCTGGCCGTCGAGCTCTTGAACCTGCTCGAGAACGTTTTCGAGCGAGAACTCGTGGAGCGGGATGGGGATGGGGTCGTTGAGCTGGACGTTGGGCCAGCGCTGCTCGACGTAGTGATGGCGCCAGAAGTCGGCGGCGCGGCGGCGGGCCGTGGTGAGGAGCCAGGAGGAGAGGTCCGCGTTAACCAATTCGTACTGGCGTTCGTAGAGCAGGAGGAAGACCTCGCTGGTGAGGTCTTCGGCGACGGCCGGGCGCGAAACGGCACGCAGGCAGAAGCGGTAGACCTCGTCCACGTTGCTGTCGTAGACCGAATTGAACTCGCGTGATTCGCTCATCGCAACCGCCCGGAAAAATTGAACCAGAGAAGCTGAACTTGGTCTCTGCAGACAGGATATCGGATTCGGAGGCTTTTGCCTGTAACTGTAACGTGCAAAAGGAGGGACGGACCGGGGGAAGTTGGGCCGACGGCGGTAACGGGTGAGAAAAGCTGTGGTTAGGGCCCGGGGAGCTATTGGTGACTTTTTGAATCCTGCCACGGGGGTGGTGCGTCTGACCCCTAAGCCCGACAGCAAGAGTTTTAGCGATAGTGTTGAGCGCGCACGAAGAAACGATTCGGAGAAGCGATGCGATTTGGGGAATCGACCAGAAGACTGGCCGGGAGCGATGGCGTTTTGGGCCAACAGAATTTGGGACGGATGGCGGCAGTGGCGGTTTCGCTGACGCTGGCGGCTGCAATTGGATGTAAGGACGGGCCGGGGTCGAATGAGCCTGGCGGACCGGCGATGCCTCCGACGCCTGTGGGCGTTGTGACTGTGCAGCAGAGCGATGTTCCGTTGACGGGGCAGTGGGTCGGAACGCTGGACGGCTATGTGAACGCGCAGATTCAGCCGCAGGTGAGCGGGTACCTGATCAAGCAGGACTATCGCGAGGGCTCGCCGGTTGCGAAGGGACAGGTGCTGTTCGAGATTGATCCGCGGCCGTTCCAGGCGGTACTGGATCAGGCACTGGGGCAGCTTGGACAAGCGAAGGCGCAGCTTGGGCTGGCGCAGACGAATGTGAATCGCGACAAGCCGCTGGCGGAAGCGCATGCGATTGCGACCAGCCAACTGGATACTGAGTTGGCGCAGGTGACGCAGGGCGAGGCCGCGGTGGCTTCGGCTGAGGCGACGGTAGCTGCGGCCAAGCTGAACCTCGGATTTACGCAGGTGCGGTCGCTGATTGGCGGCATTGCAGGGCAGGCTACGGTGCAGGTGGGCAACCTGGTGAGCCCGCAGGCGGTGCTGACTTCGGTGTCGCAGTTGAACCCGGTGAAGGCTTACTTTTCGATCAGCGACAGCGAGTACCTGGCGCTGATTGGGCGGGCCCATGCGGGCAATGGAAATCTGCTGGCTGCGGCGAGCCGGTTGCCGCTGACGCTGACGTTGTCCAACGGCGATGTGTACCCGGCGAAGGGGCATATTGTTTTTGTCGATCGCCAGATGAATGCGCAGACCGGAGCGATCCGGATTGCGGCGGCGTTTCCGAATCCCGGCAACGTGCTGCGGCCGGGGCAGTTTGGGCGGGTTGCGGCGGAGACGCAGGTGATGCACAACGTGGTGCTGGTTCCGCAGGCAGCGGTGGTGGAACAGCAGGGGATTCAACACGTGTACACGGTTGGGTCTGACAACAAGGTGCATGTGTTGAACGTGAAACTGGGCTCGCAGTACGGCAACGACTGGGTGGTCGAAAGCGGTCTGCCGGCCGGCTCGAAGGTGGTGATGGACCACCTGCAGAAGCTGGGCGAAGGCGCCCCTGTCAATCCGCACGACGTGCCGTTACCCGACGCGAACAACCCGCCGGCAGGGAGCTAGCCGATGTCCAAGTTTTTTATCAGGCGACCGATCGTCGCCATCGTTATCGCTATTCTTACGGTGATCCTGGGCGTGGTTTCCATGCTCACGCTGCCGACGGCGCAGTTCCCGGATATTGCGCCGCCTGAGATCCAGGTGCAGGCGACGTACGCGGGCGCCGATGCGAAGACGCTGGAGCAGGCAGTGTCGACGCCGCTCGAGCAGCAGATCACGGGCGTCGACAACATGCTGTACATGACCTCGGTGAATGCCAACAACGGGCAGGCGACCGTGTATGTGGACTTCGACGGAAAGACGAATCCGGATACGGATCAGATTCTGACGCAGTTGCGGGTGTCGCAGGCGCAGTCGCAGTTGCCGTTCCAGGCGACGGTGGCGGGCATCCCGGTGCAGAAGTCGCTGACGTCGCCGCTGATGATTGTGGCGCTGAACTCGCCGGACGGACGGTATGACCAGAACTTCCTGACGAACTACGCCATCATCAAGGTGCAGGACGAGCTGACGCGGTTGCCGGGTGTGGCGCGCGTGCAGGTGTTCGGCGGACAGTATGCGCTGCGCGTGTGGGTGTCGCCGGACAAGCTGGCGAAGCTGGGCATTACGGCGCCGGAGGTGATCCAGGCGCTACAGGTGCAGAACAATGTGAACCCTGCAGGGCAGGTGGGCGGTGAGCCCGCGCCGGGAGGACAGCAGTTCACGTATACGGTGCAGACGCAGGGACGCCTGGTGACGCCGGAAGAGTTCAACAAGATTGTGCTGCGGGCCAATCCGGACGGCTCGATCGTGCACTTGAGCGATGTTGCGCGGGTGGAACTGGGGCGGCAGTTTTACGGGCTGAATGGACGCTATAACAAGGCGTACGCGGGTGTGTTTGGTGTGTACCAGCTTCCGGGATCGAACGCGGTTGAGACGGCGAAGCTGGTGAACGCGCGTATGGCGGAGTTGTCGAAGACGTTTCCTCCGGGGCTGCAGTATCAGATTCCGCTGGACACGACGAAGGCTGTGAGCGCCGGGCTGCACGAGATTGTGGTGACGCTGTGCGAGGCGCTGGCGCTGGTGGTGCTGGTGGTGTTCATCTTCCTGCAGGGATGGCGGGCGACGATTATTCCGTTGCTGGCGGTGCCGGTATCGCTGATTGGCACGTTCATCATCTTTCCGCTGCTGGGATTTTCGATCAACACGCTGTCGCTGTTTGGGCTGGTGCTGGCGATCGGGCTGGTGGTGGATGACGCGATCATTGTGGTGGAGGCGGTTGAACATCACATTGATGAAGGGATGAGTCCGCAGGATGCGACCTACAAGGCGATGGAGGAAGTGTCCGGGCCGGTGGTTGCGATTGCGCTGATCCTGGCGGCGGTGTTCATTCCGACGGCGGCGATTCCGGGAATCACCGGGAAGCTGTATCAGCAGTTCGCGATTACGATCGCGATCTCGGTGCTGATCTCGGCGTTCAACGCGCTGACGTTGAGCCCGGCACTGGCGTCGCTGCTGCTGAAGCCACGCGATGGTGCTCGCAAGCCGGGGCTGCTGGGACGATTCTTCGGCTGGTTCAACCGGTTCTTCGGGCGCACCACCGACAATTACGTTTCGACGTCGAACGTGCTGCTGCACAAGTCCGGTTTCTCGATGCTGCTGCTGGTGGGCGTGGCTGTGCTGGCATTCGTGTTTGGATCGCGGCTGCCGACGAGCTTTATTCCGACGGAAGACCAGGGCTATGCGTTCGTGGCGCTACAACTGCCGGATGCTTCGTCGTTGCAACGGACGGATGCGGCGGCGCTGAAGGTTTCCGATGCGCTGCTGAAGACTCCGGGCGTGCGTGGCGTGATTCAGGTGAACGGCTTCAGCCTGCTGACGCTGACGCAGAGCACGAACACGGCGTTCTTCTTTGTGTCGCTGAAGAACTGGGATGAGCGGAAGTCCAAGCAGGAGCAGTTTGCGGCTATCCAGGCGAATATTGCGCAGCAGCTGGCGGGCAATCCTGACGGCATTGCGTTCAGCTTTCCGCCGCCGTCGATTCCGGGCGTGGGTACGTCGGGCGGTGTGACGTTTGTGCTCGAAGACAGGTCCGGTGGCGACGATCCGGCGTTCCTTGGGCAGAATATTGGAGCGTTTCTGGGCGGGTTGAAGAGCCACAAAGAGGTTGCGTTGGCGATTCCTTCGTACCTGCCCGCGGTGCCGCAGTTGTATGCGCAGGTGGACAAGGAGAAGGTGACGCAGCAGCAGGTGCAGTTGTCGGATGTCTACTCGACGATGCAGACGTTCATGGGCGGCTACCTGGTGAACTACTTCAACCGGTTTGGCCGGCAGTGGCAGACGTTTGTGGAAGCTGAAGGTGCGGATCGATCGAAGATCGACAACATCAACCAGTTCTATGTTCGCAGCGCCAACGGAGGGCAGGTTCCGCTGAGCTCGCTGGTGACGGTGAAGAAGATTGAAGGGCCGGAGTTTATTTATCGCTACAACGAGTACAACGCGGCGCAGATCAATATCGTGGGTGCGCCGGGTGTTAGCTCGGGGCAGGTGATGAAGGCGCTCGAGCAGAACTTCAAAGAGACGATGCCGCAGGGTATGGGCTTTGACTATGCCGGCATGAGCTTTCAGGAGCACAAGGCGGCGCAGGGCTTGCCCTCGTGGGTGGTGTTTGCGCTGTCGCTGGTGTTCGTGTTCCTGATTCTCGCGGCACTGTATGAGAGCTGGACGCTGCCGTTCAGCGTGCTGCTGAGTACGCCGGTTGCGATTCTGGGAGCGTATCTCGCGCTGAACTTCCGGGCGTATGAGAACGACGTGTTCGCGACGATTGGGTTGATCATGCTGATCGGACTTTCGGCGAAGAACGCGATTTTGATTGTGGAGTTCGCGAAGTCGAATTACGAAAGCGGGCAATCGATTTCGGATGCTGCGCTGAATGCTGCACGGCTGCGGTTCCGTCCGATTGTGATGACGGCGTTCGCGTTTATCTTCGGCTGCCTGCCGCTGTGGACAGCGAGTGGAGCTGGTGCGGTTTCGCGGCGCATTCTGGGGACGGTTGTGGTTGGCGGGATGGTGATGTCGACGTTTATCGGCATCCTATTTATTCCGGTGACGTTTTCGTTTGTGGAGTACGTTTCGCACCGGTTTGTGCCGGGAGGCAAGGGGACGACGATGGATTCGGAGCATGACGTTGATCCGGTTGCGCTGGGCAAAGCTGCGGGTGGACCGCCACCTGCCTCCGGGCAAGGAGGTCACGCTTAATGCAGACTTCGATATCACGTATTGGTGCAATTTCTCTGGTGGCCGTGCTGGCCGGGTGCAATGTCGGGCCGAAGTACACGCGGCCTAACGTGCCTGCGCCTCCGGCTTATCGCGGAGCGGATGATGCGGCTGTGGCCAGCGCGGCGCAGGGATCGCTGGGCGATGAGAAGTGGGCGGATGTATTTCGCGATCCGCAGATGCAGGCGCTGATTCAGGAGGCGCTGAAGAACAACTACGATCTGCGGATTGCCGCTGAACGGATTGCCGAGCAGCAGGCGCAGGTGCGGATTACGCGGGCGGGGCAGCTCCCGACGCTGGGCGCGACCGTGGAAGGCGTGGGACCGGGGTTGCCGATTGGGCAGAGTTCCGGCAGCGGGAACAACAACAGCAGCAGTGGAAGCAGCTCTTCGAATACGCAGGGTGTGGGTGTGTTTGGGTTGTCGGCGGTGTGGAATCCGGATTTCTGGGGACTCTACCGCAAGCAGACCGAGGCGCAGAAGGCGAAGCTGCTGGGGCAGGTGTGGGCGCAGCGCGAAGTGCGGATGACGCTCGTGGAGCAGGTGGCTGCGGCCTACATTCAGTTGCGGACGCTGGACAACGAGCTGGAGATTGCGAAGTCGACCGTGAAGTCGCGGCAGGATTCTCTGGGGCTGACGAGCAGGCTGGAGAAGGGCGGCGCGGCTCCGCTTTCGGATGTACGGCAGGCCGAACAGTTGCTGTATACGGCTACGGCGGAGATTCCGCAGCTCGAGCAGCAGATTCAGCAGCAGGAGAACGCGATCCATGTGCTGCTGGGCGATAACCCGGGGCCGATTGTGCGGACGGGGGCGAATGTAGTTGCGACGCCCCCGCTGGACCTGCCGGTGGGTTTGCCCTCACAGTTGCTGGAGCGGCGGCCGGATATTCAGCAGGTGGAGACGGACCTGGTTGCAGCCAACGCCAACATCGGCGTGGCGCGGGCGCAGTTTTTTCCGCAGCTTTCGATCAACGGCGTGGCGGAGCTGGCCGGGGAATCGTTCCCGTCGATTTTCAATGGGTCGGGGAAGTCGCTGTATCTGCTGGGGTCGCTGACGCAGGCCATTTTTGAAGGCGGCAAGCTGAAGGGGCAGGTGCAGTTGGCCGAGGCGCAGCAGCGGGAGCTGGTGCTGACGTACGGGAAGACGGTCCAGGGAGCGTTCCGCGATGTGTCGAATGCGCTGATTGCGGTGAACAAGCAAAAGGCTTACCGCGAGGAGCAGGAGAAGCTGGTGGCGTCGGCGCAGGACGCAGTGCGGCTGGCGAGGATGCGGTACCAGGGGGGAGCGACGAGCTACCTCGAGGTGCTGACGACCGACTCAAACCTGTTTACGGCGCAGTTGTCGCTGGCGCAGGCGCAGCAGGCGGAGGCACTGACGCTGGTGCAGCTGTACCAGGCGCTTGGTGGCGGCTGGCAGTAAGGCCGCTTGCCGGTGTGTAGACGTGGTACATCTTTTGGGGACGTGAGCGAAGCCCGATTTACGGTTAGAGGCCGTTAATCGGGCTTTGTTTATGGGGTCGCGACGGCAAGTGTGGGATCGCGAACGTTATGGGGGCCTTACCGTAAATTTACTTGCGGGTGAAATAGGCGCGGCGGATACTCATTTCATCGCTGGAAAAGTTAGGGGGCGGGGTCTGGGGTTTCCCGGGCTTGAGGCCGTTGGGCGATGGGAATGAGCGGATGTTGAGACGAGGCGCGATCTGGCTGGCGGTGGTGTGGGCGGGTTGGCTGGGCGCTGGGGCTCAGGCGGCGAAGACTGTTCCGGTATACCGGCAGGCGAAGGCTCCGGTGGAGTTGCGGGTGGATGACCTGCTGCGGCGGATGACGCTGGAAGAGAAGGTTCGGCAGCTGGACCTGTACGCCGGGGCGAAGGCGCTGGTGAGCGCGAAGCTGGATGACACGCATGCGGCTCCGGGGGCGGTGTTTGATCCAGCGAAGGCGGAGGCTCTGTTCGGTGGGTTGGGGGTGGGGGGGATTCATGATTTGTATCCGCGGCCGGAGCAGGCGAATGCGGTGCAGGCGTGGGTGATTGCGCATAGCCGATTGGGGATTCCGGCGATTTTTATTGAGGAGGGGCTGCACGGGTTCGATAAGGGGACGGTGTTTCCGGCGCCGATCGGGCTGGCGGGGACGTTCGATATGGAGCTGGCGCAGGAGACCGGAGCGGCGATTGCGGCGGAGATGCGGGCGACCGGGGTGCACATGGTACTGGGGCCGGTGCTGGATGTGGCGCGGGAGCCGCGATGGGGACGGATTGAGGAGGACTTTGGGGAGGATGCGTTTTTGACCGGGCAGATGGGGTTGGGTTATGTGCGGGGAGCGCAGGGGGAGAGCCTGTTCAGCGACCACACGGTGGTGGCCGAGCCGAAGCACTTTGTGGGGCATGGGTCGCCGGAGGGTGGGACGAATACCTCGCCGATGCATATTGGGGAGCGCGAGCTGCGGACGGTGATGCTGAAGTCGTTTGAGCCGGCGATTCGCGACGGACATGCGATGGGGGTGATGGCGGCTTATCACGAGATTGATGGGGTGCCGGTAGCGGGGGATCCGTTCCTGCTGAAGACGGTGCTGCGCGGGGAGATGGGGTTCAAGGGATTTGTGCTGTCGGACCTGGGGGCGATCCGGCGGCTGTACAGCTCGCACTATGTGGCGTCGTCGCCGAAGGAAGCGAGCTGCATGGCGGTTCGGGCGGGCGTGGATATGCAGTTTTATGACTTTACGCATGATGTTTTTCAGAAGGCGTTGATCGATTGTGTGCACGAGGGTTCGCTGAGCGCGGCGGATTTGGATCGCGCGGTGCGGTCGGTGCTGCGGGTGAAGTTTGAGCTGGGATTGTTTGATAAGCCGATGGTGGACACGGCGCTGAATGCGCGGGTGGACCGGTCGGCGGAGCACCTGGCGGTTTCGCTGCGGTCGGCGCGGGAGTCGATGACGCTGCTGAAGAATGAGGGTGGGTTGCTGCCGCTGGCGAAGACGGTGAAGTCGATTGCCGTGATTGGGCCGAATGCGAATGTGGCGCGCTATGGGGATTATGAGGAGGAGAGAAATGGCGAGCGCATCAGCCTGGTGAAGGGGATTCGCGAGGCGGCTCCGGCGGCGAGCGTGGTGTTCGAGGACGGACGGGATGTGTTCAGTGCCGTGGCTGCGGCGCGGCGCGCGGACGTGGTGGTGCTGGGACTGGGCGAAGACCAGAAGACATCGGGCGAAGGGCATGATCGTGATTCGCTGGACCTGCCGGGAAAGCAGGAGGCTTTGCTGGAAGCGGTGGCGGCAGCGGGAAAGCCGGTGGTGCTGGTTCTACAGAATGGGAGGCCGTTGTCGATTGCATGGGCCAAGGCCAATGTTCCGGCGATCCTGGAGGCGTGGTACCCCGGAGAGTTTGGCGGGCGGGCGATTGCAGAGACGCTGTTTGGGGACAACAACCCGGCGGGGCGGCTGGCGATTTCGTTTCCGCAGAATGTAGGGCAGATTCCGGATTTTTATAACAGCGATCCTTCGCGGGGATTCAAGTACGTGGATGGGAAAAGTGCGGCGCTGTTTCCGTTCGGATTTGGGTTGAGCTATACGACGTTCAAGTATGAGCGCCTGACTGCGACGGCTCCGGTAGGGCTGGCTGCCAAAGGACCGGCTGCCAAGGCGCTGGCTGCCAAAGGGCATGGGGACGTGAAGGTGTCCGTCGATGTGACGAATGCGGGCAAGGTGGATGGGGATGAGGTGGTACAGGTTTATCTGCGGGATGAGGTGAGCAGCGTGGAAACTCCGCGACGGACGCTGGTGGGCTTTGCGCGGGTGCATCTGAAGGCGGGCGAGATGCGTACTGTCGATGTGGCAATTCCGCAGCCGCAGTTGGCGGTTTGGAATGCGGAGAAGAAGTGGGTGGTGGAGCCGGGGTGGTTCACCGTTTGGGCGGGTGGGTCGTCGGAGGCAGCGTTGTCGGCGAGGTTTGAGGTGAAGTGAGCCTTCGAGTTGGGAAGCAGTGAGATGTTGGGCCAGGAGGGAAGCGTGCAAAGTGATTACGGCAGCAAGGGCGGGAACGAAGGCTTCATAGGCACAGCGGGCGAACGGGTGTTTGCCGCTGGATGGGTTTGGCAGGTGTGCGGAAAGGTGTTGGAGTTTCTGCGTGACTGCGATGGATCGATTGGAGTGCTGTGAAGGGATTCGCTGTGCTGCGGTAGACTAAGGGGCAACGGCGCAGCGGGGCGTGTGGGCTTTCCTTTGCACAACGCAACGAGGTGATGGCGACGGCTCTTGAGCTGTCGATCACTGGTGCGCGAGGTTTTAGGGATTGGATCGACTGAAGTCCGATGGAAGAGTTTAGAAGGCTGACGCGGCTGCCGGCGTATGTGTTCAACATAACGGGCGAGCTGAAGGCTGCGGCACGCAGGCGCGGCGAAGACATTATCGACTTCGGTATGGGGAACCCGGATGGGGCGACGCCGCAGTTCATCGTGGACAAGCTGATTGAAGCGGTGAAGAAAACGCGGACGCATCGGTACTCGCTGTCGCGGGGGATTCCGCGGCTGCGCAAGGCGATCTGCGACTGGTACGGGCGGCGGTACAACGTTGAGCTGAATCCTGAGAGCGAAGCGATTGTGACGATCGGGTCCAAGGAAGGCATTGCGCATCTTTGCCTGGCGATGCTGGACGACGAGGACACGGTCGCGGTGCCGAATCCGAGCTATCCGATTCATATTTTTGGGCCGGTGATTGCCGGGTCGAAGATTCAGTCGATTGAGCTGGATGGGGTGGATCCGGATGCGCTGCTGGAGAAGCTGGAGAGTGAGCTTCCGCGGATGAGTCCGCGGCCGAAGATGCTGATCCTGAATTTTCCGGCGAATCCTACGGCGATGTGCGTGGATCTGGCGTTCTTTGAGCGGCTGGTGCCGTTGTGCAAGGATCTGGGGATTTACCTGGTGCATGACTTTGCTTATGCGGACCTGACATTCGATGGTTATGTGCCGCCGAGCGTGATGCAGGTTCCGGGAGCGAAGGAGATTGCGGTGGAGTTCTTCACGCTTTCGAAGAGCTACAACATGCCGGGGTGGCGCGTGGGCTTTATGGTTGGGTGCCCGAAGCTGGTGGCGGCGCTGGGGCGGATCAAAAGCTACTTCGACTATGGGACGTTTACGCCGATCCAGGTGGCGTCGATTGCAGCGCTGGAAGGGCCGCAGGATTGCGTGGCGGAGATTGTGGCGACGTACAAGGCGCGGAGGGATGTGCTCGTTCCTGGCCTCAACAAGCTTGGGTGGGCTGTCGATCTGCCGAAGGCGACGATGTTTGCGTGGGCGCGGATTCCGGAGCAGTATCGGGCGCTGGGGTCGGTGGAGTTTTCGAAGAAGCTGCTGCTGGAGGCGAAGGTTGCGGTGAGCCCGGGTGTGGGCTTTGGCGAGTTCGGTGATGGGCATGTGCGGTTTTCGCTGATCGAGAACGAGGAGCGGACACGGCAGGCACTGCGTGGGATCAAGCAGATGTTCAAGCAGGGGTAGATTGCGCTAGAGCGTGAGGGATTCCTGCGCGGCGATGGTTGCGGGGAATTCGGCTTGCGCTTCGGCGACGATGGCGCGGATGGCATCGTCGTGGCGGTCAGGTGCGTGGTGGAAGAGGACGAGCTGCTGCACGTTGGCGCGGCGGGCTACGTGCGTGGCTTCGAGCCAGGTGCTGTGGCCCCAGTTGTGGCGCGTGGCGTACTCGGTTGGGGTGTACTGCGAGTCGTAGATGAGGGCGTTGGCGTTGCGGGAGACTTCGACGAGGTTGGCGTCGATGGCGGCGTCGCCGTGTTCGTGGTCGGTCGCGTAAACGACGGATTTCGTCGCGCTTGCGATGTGGAAGCCGACGGCGCCCTGCGGGTGATGCAGGGGGAAGCTGGTTAAGGTTAGGTCGCCGGACTGGAACGGGTCGAGCGCATGGAACTCGACGGTGGCGGAGAGATCGGCGAAGGTGACGGGGAAGAACGGTGCGCGCATCTGCGCGGAGAGGATTGCCTGGAGCTCGCTGGGCGTGCGCATGGAGTGGAAGTGGATGTGGAAGCGCGGGTCGTAGATGGGAGCGAAGAAGGGCAGGCCCTGCACGTGGTCCCAGTGGAAGTGAGTGAGGAAGATGTGGACGACGGTGGGGGGATCGGGGCGGGCTAGGAGTGATTCGCCGAGAGCGCGGATGCCGGAGCCGGCGTCGAGGATGATGACTTCGTCGGCGGGGCCGAGGACTTCGACACAGGGAGTGTTACCGCCGAAGGCGAGGTTGTGGGCGTCGGGCGTGGGCACAGAGCCGCGGACGCCCCAAAATCGCACGTGGAAGGAAGCGCCGGACTCGGTTGCTTCACCCATAGTCGGAAAGACTGGGAGCTAGTTGAGCATGGCCCAGTCTGCGTCTGCAAGTTCTTTTGTTACGGGAAGCTGTTCGTAGATGGAGGCCCGAGTGGCGCGGGCGTCCTGGTTGTTGGGCGACTGGGAGAGCAGATCGCTGTAGCTGGCGACGGCGTCGTACCAGACGTGGTGCTTGACGAAAACGTCGGCAACGGCTGCGGCGCTGGTGGCGGAGGCGACTTCAGACTGGATGGCGCTGCGTTCGTCGCCGCCCACGATGAGCATGGTGACGGGACGAGGAGGGCCGCCGAGGACGTCATTCTCGGGATAGACGGTCCAGGTATAGAAGTTGCCGGGAGTGAGCGGGGTGGCATCCGCAGGGTAACGGAGGTGGTTTTCGGTCGTGGTCTTCTCGTAGACGGTCTGGCCGTGGGCGTCGGTGAGGCGGAAGGTGACCTTCTGGGCGGCGTCGGATGTGCCCCAGCTAAAGACGGGGTTGGTAGTGAAGGCCTTGCCGGAGTCGGGCGCGAAGAGTTTGGGCGAGCCGAGGTCGCGGGAGGCTCCGCCGACCTGGTTGGCACTCTTGCCGGAGTTCGAGGAGATGTCGAACCCGGACATGCCGGTGCGGACGCGGTGGGGCTTGGCCTGCGGCTGAGGTTGCGGAGCGGACTGTGCGCCGGCGGCAAGGGTGAGTGAGAGCGTCAGGGTGAGGATCGCGATTTTCATTGGGGGGACTCCTGCGTTGCGGAAGGGGTGCTTGCCGGAGGCGTACGCGGCAGCGTGTAGATCGAAACGGGAACTTCGAGGCCCGCGACCTTCGCGTCGCCGAGCGCGATCAGGTCGGGGAAGGAATCGGCGATCATGTCCCGTGTCTCGACGCTCATCAGTATCTCCGTATGGAACTGTTTATTCAAGCTCTCGAGACGGGAGGCGAGGTTCACGGTTTCGCCAATGACGGAATACTCCTGGCGGGTGGCGGAGCCGATGCTGCCGGCCATGAGCGAGCCGGTGTGGATGCCGGCGCCGATGCGGAGCTGGGGGAGATGGTCAGTATTGGGCTCGAGGTTGAGGCGGTCGACGCGTTCGACCATGGCGAGTGCGGCTTTGACGGCGCGGATGGCGTCGTCCTTTGTCCCCTGGCTGAGCGGGAGGCCGAAGATGATCATGAGGCCGTCGCCGATGAATTTGTTGAGGAAGCCGCCGTGCTCGCGGATGACTTCGTCCATGGCGGTGAGGTAGCGGTTGAGCCAGTGCAGGACGTGGGCGGGGGGCTGGTTGGCGCTGAGGGCGGTGAAGCCGCGGATGTCCGTGAACATGACGGTGGCGATGCGCTCTTCGCCGCCTAGGGAAAGTTCGGAGCGGCGGTTCCAGATGGTTTCAGCGACGGCGGGGTCGACGTAGCTGGAGAACAGGCTCATCATCTGCTCGCGCTGCGCGTGGGCCTCGCGGGAGACGAGGCGCTCTTCGACGAAGCGGAGGCCAAGCGTGATGGGCAGCGTGATGCCCATGCCGAGCTCCGCGGGAAGAAACGGCAGCCAGTATCTCCAGCGCGCGTAGAGCAGAAGGCTGATGCCGAACCAGAGCGCCATGATGGCGATCATGCGCCCGAAGCCGAGGCCGAGGTTGGTGTCGAGCACGAAGAAGGCAGCCATCAGCGAGGCGAGGAAGATGAAGAGGACGCGCACGGGGAACGGCGCCGGGCGAACGGCTTTGGCTTCGAGCAGCGAACGAACCGCGGCGGCCTGGACGGAGGTTCCGCCCATGCGGAGGCGAACACCGTCGGGGCCGGTGAGGCGGAAGAGCGGCGTGAAGTGGGTGTCGCGAGCGGCGTCGCTGGACTGGCCGATGAGGATGGCTTTGTCGGCGAAGGCGGAGGCGGGGACTATGCCGTCGAGGACTTGCCAGGCAGGAACGATGGTGGCGGGCTGGCGTCCCCAGGTGCCGATGAGGATGGTTTTTAAGTCGGGATCGGAGTAGTGGATTTTGCGATTGAGGAAGAGGGCGTGTTCGCGGTCGCCGGGCTGGATACTCTGGCCGGAGTACTGCTGCGCGAGCATGAGCGGGAAGCTTTCCGTCGGCGGCGTTCCGGCGGAGAAGAGATTGGCCTGGCGGACGAAGCCGTCGGCTTCAATGGGCATGTTGACGAAGGCGTAGCCCAGGGCTCCGGGAGCACCTTCGACGCAGAAGCCGGAGGCGGCGTTGGGAACTTCGGGTTGGCAGAAGGTAGTCAAGGGCTTGACGAGTGGAAGAGTGCCGTTGGGGGCCTGGCTGGCGAGGATGACTACACCGGCGGAGGTGAGGGCGTCCTGCATGGCTTTATCGTCGTTGGTGAGGCGGGTTTCGGAGAGAAAGATGTCGAGGCCGATGA
>JAZKBC010000123.1:0-5666 GCA_040388825.1 Acidobacteriota bacterium
TGCTGCCAATCTCCTGCGCGCGCTCGTGTTGGGTGTTTTCATGACCTGGCCTACCAAGGGTCTTCAAGGGCCAATTCCACCATTCGACAATCAGATCGAGAAAATAACGCAGTCCGACACTGGATTCGTGTTCCACCTGCGTGTCCCTGGCGGCCCCGTCGAGATGGCTACGGACCGTAACTTCCTCGTCACGCAGATCACGAGCATCGACGGAGCCGTAGTTGAGCATCCTGCCTTTACCGCGAGCCCCGACGGCTTCGTTTTCTCCGGAAATCACGCTGTCGACACATCCCATCCCGGAAACGTCGCCGATGTCACCTACAACTTCGACATCTCTACCGTCGATGGCTTTCGCCTGCCATCGGCGGTGCACCTTCAAGTCAACAATATCGACGTCCGCTACACTCTCACTGCGTGCGCTGTAAAAAAGGGGACAGTGCTCAAAGTTGCACCGCCCCCTTCCAACTCTCACTAAAGCGAAAACTGCTATTGCGAAGACCTACGCCCGCGACATATAAGTCCCCTCAGCCGTATCAATCCGAATCTTCTCCCCCTCATTGATAAACGGCGGAACCTGCACCACCAGCCCGGTCTCCATCTTCGCCGGCTTGGTCACCGAAGACGCCGTCGCCGACTTGATCCCCGGCTCCGTCTCAATCACGGTCATCTCCACCGCCGTCGGCAGCTCGATACCCACCGCCTTACCGTCGTGGAAGCTCACCTCGATCAGCAGGTTCGACGTCAGGTACTCCACCGCATCGCCCAGCGTCTCGCGCTTCAGCGGAGTCTGCTCGTACGTGTTCTGGTCCATGAAGTAGTAGTCGTCGCCGTCGGCGTACAAAAACTCCATCTTGATCGAGTCCACATGCACCCGGTCGATCGGGTCCGGCGAACGGAAGCGCTCCACAAACATCGAACCTGTCCGAATGTTGCGCAGCTTGGCCTGGATAAAGGCGCGGAGATTGCCCGGAGTGCGGTGTTCCACCGAGAAGACCAGGTGCAGGTCGTCCTTGAACTTGATCACCATGCCGGGGCGCATCTGCGTAGCTGGAATAGACAAAGGAAACTCCTCAAAATTGTGCGTTGAATTTGGCGGGCACAGCACGCATCCGCGCTCCAGCCCAACCCTGTGATTGTACCGTAGACGGCTTCCCGACCATCACGTTCGCCCTACTCGCTATGCGGATGAAATAGCTTCCGAAAGAACCGCCCAATCGCATGCGCAATCCCATGCGGCGTCGGCGGTTTCGGAGGCTCCGGCGCAACCTCCGCCGGCTTCGCCACCGCCACCGGCGCAACCTCCGGCGGCTTCCCATAAACCAGCGTCGTCGCCACCTGCGTATGCGCTTCGCCCGGCGTCGAGTTCTCCACCGGCTTGGTCTCCGCCGCCAGCCCCTGGCTCACCGCTGCCGGAAACGGATGCGCCGCCGCCGCCTGCTCCGGCGTCATCTTCTCTCCCGGAGCCACGGCCACCTCCACTGGCGCCACCACCACCGGGCAGCCACAAGGCGACTTCTCATTGTCCACGACCTCACGCAGACTCCCATGCTCAAACAGCACATGCTGCCCCGGAATCAGCCGGTACACCGCCGACGAAAACGCATCGTTCAGCAGCAGCACCGGAGCATTCACGCCCGCATTGTCCACACAGGTATCGCCATCCTGGCTCACCCGCAAACTCAGGTGAAACGTCCCCTGCGACTCCAGCGTGAACCGCAAATCCGGCGTCAGGATCAAATCCTGCGTGTCCGAAGTCCCATGAATCTCAATCGCTCCACGGTCCAGCCCAAACAGCAGGCTCTTGCCCGTCCCGCTCTTCAGCAGATGAAACTGGCTCGTCGAACAAACCAGCACCTCGCCCCCGCGCTGCAGCGCCACCGGAGCCGTCATGTCCTTGGCCGTCACGCTTGCGTTCGATACCAGCCGCGCCCGCCCGCCTGAAACCTCCAGCCCTCCGGTCACGGTCGCGCTCTCGATGGAAACGCTACCCATCGCCTGAACCTGCGCCGCCTGCTGAGCCTGCACGGCTCCCGCACCGCCTGCCAGCGCCAGGCCCACACCCACCCGAACCGTCGCCGCCCGCATCCACATTCCGTTATTGCCTCAGAAAGTTCGCAATCAAACGCTTCCCGTGATCGGTCAGCACGCTCTCGGGATGGAACTGCACACCTTCTATCGGTAACTTTCTGTGCCGCAGCCCCATAATGGTCCGGCTGCCCTTGGTCTCCCCAGCCACCCATGCCGACACCTGCAGACTCGCCGGCACAGAATCCTCCCGCACAATCAGCGAGTGGTATCGCGTGCACGTCATCGGTTGCGGCAAATCCTGAAAAACCGTCTTCCCATCGTGCGCCACCGCACTGGTCTTCCCATGCATCAGGTTCGGAGCCCGCACCACCTCGCCCCCAAATGCCGCTCCAATCGCCTGGTGCCCCAGGCATACACCCAGTGTCGGTATCTGTTCATTCTTCGGCAGTTGCGCCAGCCGCTTCAGCAGCGGAATCAAAATCCCCGCCTCCTGCGGCGTGCACGGACCCGGCGACAGCAGAATCCTGTCCGGCCGCATCGCCACCACCTCATCCGGAGTCAGTTCGTCGTTCCGGCGCACCACGATGTCCCGGCAAACATCCGGAAAAGCGCTGCCCAGCTCGCCGATGTACTGCACCAGGTTGTAGGTAAACGAGTCGTAGTTGTCGAGCACAAAGACCATGCCAACCTAGGATAGCGCGACCCGTCTCCGCAGCCTATTTTTCTCACCCAAACCCGTCGTGTCACGTCGCCTGCACAGTCAAGTTCAGCCACTGCCACTTTAGTGTTGTGGCGATTTGGGGCAATTCGATTGATAACAGTAGTGGGCCCCAGCAAAGGCGAAATTGCAGAGTACGCATGCCCTAACTTTCAGTAAGCAAAGTGGCTTCATGCCTGCCATTGAAGTAGTCCTTATTATCGGAGCTCTCGTCCTCGCCTTCGGAAGCGCGGGATTGCTGGCAGTTCGCATCAGCAATCCACTGCTGCGTGGGCTCGGTTGGGTCGGCGGCGCCTTTGCGGCCGGTGCCTGCAGCTGCGGTCTGCTGCTCGGCAGCGCCCACATCAGCCCGATCATTGGCCTCGCCGTCGCCGCCATTCTTTCTCTGCTGCTCTTCGTTTTGCAGCACGTCGCCGTGCTCGAAATGTTCGAGTCCAAAAGCCTCATCCCCCGCTTCGGCATCTTCCTGCTCGTTCTCCAGACACTCACCTACGGCCTGGTCCTGATTGGTTACGTCAGCGTTAACGCCCGCGTCATCATCTCCGGCCTGCTCGTCGCCGCTCAGGCCTGGCAAACCGCCACGCTGCTCTTCCGCCAGACCGACCGCGAAAGCCGCGTCCCCGCCCGCTTCACCGCCACCATCCTGTACGTCTTCGGCCTCCTCACCACGCTGCGCAGCATCGCCACCGCCTTCCGCTTCGTAACGGACGCCGGTGTCTCGCACGACCTCATGGCCATCACCTTCATGGTCTATCTCGCTGCCGCTCTCGGCGTAGGCTTCGGCCTCTTCTGGATGGCCACCACCATCCTCGCCGCTGGTCTCGAGCACATGGCCTCCACTGACCCTCTCACCCGCATCTACAACCGCCGCGTCTTCCTCCTCTGGTGCGACCGCGAGCTCGAGCGCAGCCAGCGCAACGAGGGCCCCTTCTCGATCCTCATGATCGATCTCGACCGCTTCAAGCACATCAACGACCGCTACGGCCACTCCACCGGAGACGAAGCTCTCTGCGCCGCCGTCGAAAAAATGCAGGACTCCGTCCGCGGTATCGACGTCCTCGGCCGCTGGGGCGGGGAAGAGTTCTCCGTGCTTCTCCCCCACGCCTCCGCCGACGCCGCTCTGTTAGTCGCCGAGCGTGTCCGCGCCGGCATCGCCCGCATCCTTCTCCCCGCTCGTGAAACCCGCCAGGACGAAGCCGTCGAAGCCGTCCGCGTCACCGCCAGCGTTGGCATCGCCACCTTCCAGGGCCACGGCGACAACGTCGAGTCCATGGTCCAGCGTGCCGATAGCTGTCTCTACCGTGCCAAGGCCACCGGCCGCAACCGCGTAGTCGCCGTCTCGGACTCCACCCACGAGCCCCGCCTCCCCGCAGACTTCAACGACCTCCAGCCTGCCCCCGACTTCGCCCGCGACCCCCTAGACGTAGCCCTCAGCGCACTCTCCCGCCACCCCATCCAGTAGCTCGCCACGCGCAAGGCAACACCCCAGCCCCCCGCCGCACTCCAACTGTGTATGTTGTTCGGCGATCCCAAACGCGCAAAGCGCCTCATAGCCACGCTCCTCATCTGCGACGGCGTCATCGCCCTCGCCTGCCCCCGCGAAGACGCTCTCTTCTGGAAGCGCGGTCCCAAATTCTGGCGCTCCCTCATGGGCACCCTCGCCGACCGCCCCAACCTCATCCGCGCCATCGGAGCTGCGGAAGTCGCCGTCGCCGGCGGCATCCTCTGGACCCTCGACAAGGAAGAATCCGACTAGCCACCCGCGCTGCCTCTACAAAATATTCACCGCCCGCGCCGCCAGCAGCACCACCGTCGCGAATGAAATCAACGACTGCACCATCGACAACGCCTTCGCCCACCGCGACAGCACCGGCGTGTCTGTCGGAGAAAACGCTGTGCTTGTATTGAACGCCACAAACAAGTAGTCGATGAATCCCGGATTCCAGGTCTGCTCGCCCATCGCCTTCTTCGACTTGTCATCCAGCATCATTTGCGGAAACAGAAATGCTCCATCCGTGTGCACGCCGCGGATCTCCCGTTCCCTCGGCCCACCCGCATCCAGCCGCCAGTACCACGATGCGAACACCAGAATATTCGTCACCCACAGGCAGGCCGCCGAAATCAGCAGTTCCCCTGACGACACCGCATGTTTCGGCAGCGCCCCAATCAGCCGCGACAGCGACCACGCCATATCCAGTGTCACCACCGACGTCAGCAAGTGCCCCAACACCATGTTCAACGTGTGCATCCCGCGCATGTGCGCCGTAATCGTCGGAAACAGCAGCGCCGTCACCACCACCAGCAGCAACCAGCGCGGACCAATCGAAAGCGCATTCGGCAGCGCAAACCGCAGCCCACCCACTGCCAGCAGCGCAATCACCGCCGGCCACCGCGGCTCCATCTTCAACCTCACCTGCTTCGCCATCCCCCCATTCTAGGCCCCTGTTCCCCACCTGATCATTCCGGCCTTCTACTCTCTACCCTCTACGCTCTACACTCTATGCATGGTCCTCCACTTCCTCATCCGAGGCCGCGTCCAGGGCGTAGGCTTCCGCTGGTTCGTCCACCGCGAAGCCGCCGAGCTCAACCTCCGCGGCTGGGTCCGCAATACTGACTCGGGCGACGTAGAAGCCGTAGCCGCCGGCTCCCCCGACGATCTCGAGGACCTCCGCGCCGCCATCCGCAAGGGCTTCCAGATCGAAGGCGCCTGGTAACTCACTTCTACTCCCTATTCCCTACTCCCTACTCCCTCGCCTTTACAATCAACCTATGTCTTCCGAACAAGCACCCATCAACTGCGCCCCCCTCAAGTCCCTCGTCCGCTCCGTCCCCGACTTCCCCAAGCCCGGCATCCTCTTCTACGACATCACCACCCTGCTCAAGGACAAGGCCGGCTTCGCCCAGCTCATTGACGCCTTCG
>JAZKBC010000124.1:0-1391 GCA_040388825.1 Acidobacteriota bacterium
GGTCCAGATGGGGTCGGGGCCGTCGTCAAAGGTGATGGCGATTTCTTTGGGGTGATAGCCGTACTGGGAGATGGTGTAGGGCAGCGGGTAGGAGTCCATGGACTCGGACGTGACGCTGAGATAGCCCCTGGGGATGGTGTCGTCGTCGTCGACGGTGAGGGTGCGGTGGCCGGAGTGGGGCGGGGAGGTGACGCGGAGGATGTCGCCGTCGCCTTCGGTGTCGACGTCCCAGCCGGGGTTGACGGTGGCCAGGTCTTTGATGGGGTCGGCCTGGAGGGGCTTGTCCCAAATGTTCCAGAGGGAGTCGTCTTCGGAGCCGAGACGCCAGATGGCGAAGGTCTGCAGGCCGAGAGCGCGGGCGACGCGCATTTGGTTGAGGGCAGTGACGGCGTCCAGGAACCAGACGTCGTGGCGGATTTTGGCGTCTTCGTCGTCGTAGGCGAAGTGCGGGTTGAGGGTGGCGGGATCGAGCTCGATTTTGGCTTCGGAGTCGGAGGCGGCCTGCCAGGCGTCCTGCGTGGTAAGCATGTTAGTGGCGAGGATTTTGGCCGGAGCGGCAGGCGGCGGGTTCTTTGGCGCTTTGCGTTTGGGGTCGGCGGGAGGGGGAAGAGCGGTGGTCCAGTCGTAGCCGTAGGCGCCGATGGAGCAGATGATCTTTTCCTTGGGCACGACCTTGAGTGCGGCGGTGAGGTTGGCTTCGAACCAGTCCTGTCCGGCGACCGCGCCGGGTTCGATTCCGGGCTGATGCTGGCCGTAGTTCATAAGCACGATGCCGTCCGCGTTGGCGGCGAGGACCTTGAGGTTGAAGTCGTCGTCTTCGACGGGGACTTCGACGTAGAGGCGGAGATTGCGGGCGTGGAAGTCGGTGTAGAGCGCCTGGACGAGGGCGTCGTAGCCGGGCTGGGCGTTGAGGGGGATTTCCTGGAAGGCGAGCGTGATGCCGCGGTAGAGGGTGTTGGCGGCGAGGAACTTGTCGATCTGCTGGATGAAGTTGGCGCGGGCGGCAGGATCGTTGAGGAAGGGGCCGACGCTGTCTTCAAAGACGCCTTCGGTGGGGGAGTAGTTGTTGACCAGCGGGAAGATTTCGGTGTCTTCCTTGGCTGCCTGGATGGTGTGGACGATCTTGTTTTCGCGATCGACGCCGTGGACGCCGGCGGAGTCGATGACGGCGAACGGAGCGTTGTCGGAGTTGTAGGCGGTGAGCGAGCCGTTGGGGTTGAGGACGTGGAGCCACTCGGGGAAGAGGATGTCGATCTGCTTGACGTGCTTGTAGACCGTCGTCTCCAGCGTGCCCGTCCGCATCTGCTCGGCGAGCCCCAGCGCATCCCGCTCGTCGTCCTTCGGGCCGCGCGACTCGCGCACGTGGACCACCGCGAGCTGCGCGACGTGCG
>JAZKBC010000124.1:1401-10667 GCA_040388825.1 Acidobacteriota bacterium
TGCCTGGGTCGGCGTCGGTGTAGAAGGCGGCGCGGAGGCCTTCGCTCTGGTTGAGGACGACGTCGGAGGGGCGGAGATCGGACTTGCGATGCGCGGAGCGGTTGAGGCGCTCCCTGGTGGTGAGCTCGATTTCAGGTGGGCTGGAGAGGGCGCGGTATTTCTTCGTGGCGGAGCGCAGATCGAGGCCGGCGAGCGGCTTCATGCGCAGCAGACCGAGGACGAAGAGCACGCAGAGGGCCGTGAGGAAGAGAGCAAAAAGATCGAAGACTCTGCGCAGCCGCTTCCAGCGCTTGCGTTGCGGATCGTAGAAGACTTGTTTGCTCATTGATGGAAGTATCTCAGCCCATGCTATTAAGACGCGGGCCGGGCGTCAATGGAGCGTCGCACGGCGACTCGGGATGAGGGTGGCCGCAGGAGTGGATTGCCCAAGTATGATGCAGAGAAATGCGCGACCGGGCAAAGCGTGGATGGTGGATGACAGCGGCGTTATGTGCCGGGTTGTTGCTGCGCTGGTTCTTTGTGAAGCATCATGCGGAGTTTACAGGCGATGTGTTGATCTATGGCGACATTGCCAAAAACTGGATGCAGCACCATGCATACGAGGTGAGCCAGCCAGCGCTGCGGCCTACGCTGATTCGGCTGCCGGGATATCCGGCGTTCCTGGTGGCGTGCTTTGCGGTGTTCGGGCGCGAGAACTATGTGGCCGTGCTTTGGGTGCAGGTGGTATTGGATCTAATGAGCTGCGTGCTGCTGGGGAAGCTCGCAGAGAGATTGTGGGGAGGTCGTGCGGGGATGGTGGCGCTTTGGGTGGCGGCGCTGTGTCCGTTTACGGCGAACTATGCGGCGGCGGTGCTGGCGGAGACTTGCAGCATTTTCTGCGTGGTGGCGGCGTTCTTTGCGCTGGAGCGATGGCTTACGTTGCGATCGGCGCGCTGGGCTTTGGTGGTGGGGCTTGCGTTGAGTTGGGCTGTGTTGCTAAGGCCGGAGCAGGGGCTGCTGGTTGTGGCGGTGGTGGGGGCGATGGTTTGGGTGGAGAGGCGTGGGCGGTGGTGGTTGGGTGGGGCGGTGGTGGCTTCGGTTGTGGTGGTGCTGCCGCTGCTGCTTTGGGGAGTGCGGAACTGGAGGGTGTTTCATGTGATCGAGCCGTTGGCTCCGCGGACTGCGATCGATCCGGGCAATGATGTGCCGCGGGGTTTTTATCGTTGGTATCGGACGTGGGGCGTGGATTTCAAGTCGAACTTTGATTTTTATTGGCAGTACGATGGCGGCGCTATTGATATGAAGGATCTGCCGGCGCGGGCGATGGACGATGCGGCGCAGGGGGAAGAGACGGCTCGGCTGTTTGCCGACTACAACCGGCTGCAGTATGAGACGCCGGCGTTCGATGCGCGCTTTGCGAAGATTGCAGCGGAGCGGGTGAAGGCGCATCCGGTGGCGTATTGGGTGGGCCTGCCTGTGGCTCGCGAGGCGGATATGTGGCTGCGACCACGGACGGAGCTGCTGGCGGTGCCGGTGGACTGGTGGGAGTTTCACGAGCATCCGGGGGGGACGGTGGCGGAGATGGCTTATGCGGGGTTGAATCTGGCGTTGCTGGTGGTGGGAGCGGTGGGGCTTTGGCGATGGAAGCCGAAGGGAGCGCTGGGATGGGCGATGGTGGCGTTCGTGGCGCTGCGGTGTGCGTTGTTGTTGACGATGGATAACGCGGAGATGCGGTATACGCTGGAGTGCTTTCCGGTGGTGATGCTGGGGGCGGCGTTTGCGATCGGGCTTCGATGGCCCGGGGCTAAAGCCCGGTTCGCGAAACGGAATTATTCGTGGGGCTAAAACCCCACGCTAATCCGGAGTAAAAGCCGCACGCAAAGCAGGGCAAAGCTGCAAGTTAAGCCAGGGCAAAAGTCTCAAGCTAAGCCAGTTCGCCTAGTGATTGATGCGGTTGGCCTTGCTGCTGATGGCGTAGGGCTTCTTGTTGATGGAGGCGTTGAGGCGGATGTTGGTGTAGAGGGCGGTGCGGTTGTCGCCGTGGGGAGCGTAGAAGATTTGCTTGAGTGAGACGCCGCGGGTGGGGTCGACCCAGATTGTGACGTGGGTGAAGGTGTTGCGGACAGAGTCGTCCTTGCTGACGAGGTCGAGCTTTTCCGTGCTGACGCCGTCGATGGTTTCTGCGCCCTGGTCAGTGATGTTCCAGGCCTTGGCGAGGTCGCGGCCGCTGCCGCCGAAGCCGAGGGTGAGGAAGCTCTCGTACTTGGCCTGGTTGGCTCCGGCCTGGAATACGTCGACTTGATTGACGCCAGGAGAGTACATCTGCAGGGAGTGGCCGTCGAAGGCGATGACCTTGGAGGGTTTGGGGTTGGGCTTGCCGTTGGTGAGGTCGAAGAAGAGAGCGCCCATGGTGAGGCTGCTGCCGCTGCGGTCGATGTAGAGGTTGCCAGTTTCGAGAGCGTGGTCGTCGACGATTTTGGTGTAGTTGTCGTAGCGGACGTCGGCTTGCGCGGAGTGGAACTTTGCGCTGGCGGCGTCGAGGTCAGCGAGGACCTTCTTCAACTGTGGGGATTGGGCTGAAGCGAGAGGTGCGAGGAGGAGAGCGGCGACTGCGGGGAGGAGCAGGCTGCGGAAGGTCATGGTGATTCGACTCCTGGGAGGGCTGCGGCGCTAGCACGGCGGGCAGCAAAAACAATTGCAACGGCAAGATTTTGGATACCAGTTTTCAGTCTTGAGTTGTGAGTTTTCAGTTTGATGTGTCGCGTTAGCGAAGGACGGTCGCGTCGTAGGCGACGATATGACCCTTGGTGTCGAAGACGGGAGCGATCTTCTGGATGGTGACGTCGCCGGAGATGGGTTGGATGAGGCGGGCCATCGCGGAGCGGAGGTCAGCGTCGGTGGTGGCTCCGCTGAGGTCTTCGGAGCGCACTTCGTAGATGTAGCGCGAGGCGTCACCCTCGGTTCCGGCGGACTTGACGAGGACCTCCGAAGTGCGGATGGGGACGACAGGGGCGGGCTTGTCTTTGAAGTCGATGAAGCGCGGCGTGACGAAGATGAAGGCGAGGATGAGCGTGACCATGACGTCGTACTGCACGCTGCCGCGTTCATATTTCCAGAAGATCCAGCTTGAGAGAAAGCTCATAGGGCACGACCGAAGGATTGTTTAGTAATGACGGTTTCTCCGTTCATGTAGGGGACGAGGGCTTCGGGGACTCTTACGGAGCCGTCGGCCTGCTGGTAGTTTTCGAGGATGGCGAGATAGGTGCGTCCGACGGCGAGGGCACTGCCGTTGAGGGTGTGCACGTACTCGGACTTCTTGGCTCCGGCGGGCTTGTAGCGGATGTTGGCGCGACGGGCCTGGAAGCTTTCGAAGTTGGAGCAGGAGCTGATCTCGCGGTAGGTCTGCTGGCCGGGGAGCCAGACTTCGAGGTCGTAGGTCTTGGCCGAGCTGAAGCCCATGTCGCCGGTGCAGAGGAGCATGCGGCGGTAAGGGAGACCGAGCTTTTCGAGGACGGTTTCGGCGTCGCGGGTGAGCTGCTCGTGTTGCGCGGCGGAGTCCTCGGGTGTGGTGAATTTAACGAGCTCGACCTTCTGGAACTGGTGTTGGCGGATCATGCCGCGGACGTCTTTGCCGTAGGAGCCGGCTTCGGAGCGGAAGCAGGGCGTGTAGGCGGTGAAGCTGATTGGGCCGTTGCTGAGGTCGATGGTTTCGTCGCGGAAGATATTGGTGACGGGGACCTCGGCGGTGGGGATGAGCCAGTGGTCGGACTCCTGGAGCTCGCCGGTGAAGGCGCCCTTGTCGTCGCAGTGGAAGAGGTCGTGGGCGAACTTGGGAAGCTGACCCGTGCCGAAGAGGGACTTCGAGTTGACCATGTAGGGCGGCAGGACTTCGGCGTATCCATGCTCGCGAGTGTGCAGGTCGAGCATGAAGTTGGCGAGGGCGCGCTCGAGGCGGGCGCCGGAGCCGAAGTGGACGACGAAGCGTGAGCCGGAGATTTTGGCGGCGCGGTCGAAGTCGAGGATGCCGAGCTCGGCGCCGATCTCCCAGTGGGGCTTGGCGGGGAAGTCGAGCGTGGGGATGGTGCCCCAGGTCTTCTGGCAGGCGTTGTCGTGCTCGGAGGTGCCGGAGGGGACATCGGCCGCGGGGAGGTTGGGGAGGGACTGGAGGAGCTCCTGCAGCTTGGCGTCGGCGGAAACGGCGGTGGCGTCGAGGGATTCGAGCTCGGCTTTGAGCTGCGAGGACTGGTCGTTGAGAAGGGTGACGTCCTTGCCTTCGCGCTTGAGCTGGGCGAACTGCTGCGAGATGGCGTTGCGCTGGGCCTTGAGGGTTTCAGCCTGGGTGATGGCGGCGCGGCGCTCGCCGTCGAGGGCAGCGAAGTTGGCCAGGAGAGAGGGGTCGGCGCCGCGGAGGCGGAGTTTTTCTTCAACGAGCGGGAGATTGGCCCGGACAAAGGCTAAATCGAGCATACGGTTGTATTTTAGCGTGGACTTGCTGATGGGTCCTGTCGGGCGTTGCCCTGGGGCACTGCGTGTATATACAATAATGTATAGATGCAAGTGAGGATTTCCCACGTTGAGATTCGAATGGGATGAAGAGAAGAATTTGAGAAATTGGCGAAAGCACGGGATTCGCTTCGGGACGGCCGCTCTCGTTTTCGACGATCCCGAACATGTGCTTTTTCGAGACCGTGATGTTGATGGGGAGGAGCGATGGCACGCGATCGGTCTCGCAGATAAAACGACGCTGCTGATTGTTGTGCACAGCTATCGTGATGAGGATGCGGAGACAGAGGTCGTTCGCGTGATATCAGCTCGACTTGCGACCAGAAGCGAAAGGGGACTCTATGGGAATGGTTAGGTATGAACGTGAGCCGGGAACGCCGTTGACTGAACAACAGCGGCAAGATCTGGAATCGTTGAAGAATTTGAAGGACGAGGATATCGACTTTTCGGATATCCCGCCGATCACTGAGGAGATGTGGAAGAACGCGGTCCGCGGGAAGTTTTATCGGCCGGTGAAGAAGGCGGTGAGCCTGCGGTTGGATGCCGATGTCATTGAGTGGCTGAAAAAGGATGGCGATGGTTATCAGACGCGTGCGAACCAGTTGCTGCGCGAACGGATGCTTGAGGACTTGAAGGCCGGCTAGAGAAACGCACAGGCTGAGCCGCTTAGAATTGACGTATGAGCGATTTGAAAGCGGTTCGGCGGGCGTTGTTGTCGGTGACGGATAAGACGGGATTGGTGGAGTTTGCCGGGGTGCTGGCGGCGGCGGGCGTGGAGTTGGTTTCGACCGGCGGGACCGCCAAGGCGCTGCGGGATGCGGGGCTGGCGGTGAAGGATATCAGTGAGCTGACCGGGTTTCCGGAGATGCTGGACGGGCGCGTGAAGACGCTGCATCCGGTGGTGCATGGAGGGCTGCTGCACAAGCGCGGGGATGCCGAGCACGTTAAGGCCGTGGAGGCGCATGGGATTGGGGCGATCGATATGGTCGTGGTGAATCTGTATGCGTTTGAGAAGACGGCGGCGAAGGCTGGCGTGAAGTTTGAGGAGTTGATCGAGAACATCGATATCGGTGGGCCGTCGATGTTGCGGTCGGCGGCGAAGAACTTTGAGGATGTGGCCGTGGTGACGTCGGTGGCGGAGTATGGCCCGGTGGCGGAAGAGTTCAAGGCGAATGGGGGAATGTTGAGCCGGGAGACTCGGTGGCGGCTGGCGAAGCAGGCGTTTGCGACTACGGCGGCTTACGATGCGGCGATTGCGTCGACGCTGGAGCAGACGGAGTTGGAGGCCGGGGCTGAAGCCCCTGTTGTGGAGGGCGCCGAGGACAGTGGGCTAAAGCCCACTTCTAATCCGAAAGACGAGGCTGGGTCGAAGACGGATTTGCCTTCGACGCTCCGGGTGGTGGCTCCGATGAAGGCGGTGCTGCGGTATGGGGAGAATCCGCATCAGGCGGCGGCTATCTATACCGACGCGAGTGGGTTGGGGATTGCGAATGCGGAGCAGTTGCAGGGGAAGGAGCTGAGCTATAACAACCTCGTCGACCTGGATGCCTGTTGGGCGTTGGTGAGTGAGTTTGAGGCTACGGCGGTGGCGATCATCAAGCACACCAATCCTTGTGGGGTGGGGCAGGGTGTGACGGTGGAAGAGGCTTACAAACGGGCGCTGGAGGCTGATCCGGTGTCGGCGTTTGGTGGCGTGATTGGGGTGAATCGGACGGTGGATGGAGCGGCGGCGGCGCAGATGGCGAAGCTGTTCGTGGAGGCGATTGTGGCGCCGGAGTTTACGGAGGAGGCGTTGGCGGCGCTGGGGGCGAAGAAGAATTTGCGGGTGCTGCGGATCAAGCCGGCGAAGGTGGCGAAGGTGATCAAGCAGATCTCGGGTGGGTTCCTGGTGCAGGATGAGGATCATCGGCTGGTGGATGCTTCGACGGTGACCGTGGCGACGGCACGGAAGCCGACGGACGAGGAGATGAAGGGTCTGCTGTTTGCGTGGAAGGTCTGCAAGCATGTGAAGTCGAACGCGATTGTTTATGCGCGGCTGCAGGATGGGTTTGGGCAGAGTGTGGGGATTGGCGCAGGGCAGATGAGTCGCGTGGATGCGGCTCGGTTTGGAGCGATGAAGGCGGCGCTACCGCTGGAAGGAACTGTGGCGGCCTCCGACGCTTTCTTTCCGTTCCCGGATGGGCTGGAGGCGGTGGCCAACGCTGGAGCGACGGCGGTGATCCAGCCGGGCGGGTCGGTGAGGGACGCTGAAGTGGTGGCGGCGGCCGATGCGCTGGGGGTGGCCATGGTGATGACCGGGGTAAGGCACTTCCGGCACGGATAAGGCGGGAATTAGCGGATTATTTTGGGGTTTTGGGCTGACAGCATCCAAACCGGATGGTGTACCGTCTAAAGGAGCAGAACGATTTGAGGCCGATGACCCCAGCCCGGAGCGCACTTGTCTCTGGGAAGGGCTCGTTTGTCACAGTCGCGGCTAAGGCTAGTCCCAAATTCAGGACCCAATCGATGACCCAAAGTTTCCGCCCGTCTCCTATGACTATGACCCTTGGCTGCGCCCTTCTGATGGCGCAGTTTTCTGTTTGGAGCCCTGCCGCGAAGGCGCAAGGCGGAACGGTGAAGTCGGGGGCGAGTGCTCCAGCCCCTGCGGCGGCAGCGGTCGATCATGGGGCGTCGTACTACCACTATGGCCTGGCGAAGATGTATGAGAACCAGGCGGCTTCGACTGGCCGGCAGGATCTGGCTACGCAGGCGATTGAGCAGTACAAGATGGCGCTGGACGCCGACCCGGATTCGCCGGTGCTGCAGAATGGGATTGCGAACCTGTACTTCCGGCTGGGTCGGGTGAGGGAAGCGATCTCGGCCGCGGAGTCGCAGATCACGCGGCATCCAGAGGATGTGGACGCGCACATGCTGCTGGGCAAGGTGTACCTGCGCTCGCTGGGCGATGGGCAGGGACCGCAGTCGAACGAGATGCTGCAGGCGGCGCTGAAGGAGTACGAGACGATTGCGAAGCTGCAGCCGAACGATCTGGAGACGCATCTGCTGCTGGGCCAGCTCTATGGGTTGAACCATGATTCGGCCCGGGCGGAGGAGCAGTTCAAAGAAGCACAGAAGATTGATGGGCAGAGCGAAGAGGTGGTGCTGAGCCTGGCGCGGTTGTATTCGGAGCAGGGCGACCTGAGCAAGGCCGCCAACGTGATTGCGGCGGTTCCGGCGGACGATCGCAGCGGGCGGATGGACTTCGCGCTGGCGGGACTCTATGACCAGCTGCACGAGCCGAAGAAGGCCGCTGAGGCTTATCGCGCGGCTCTGGAGCTGGAGCCGGACAACGCCGATGCGCGTAAGGGACTGGCGAATGCGCTGGCGGCTGCGGGACAGAATGACGCGGCGGCGAAGGTGTACTCGGAGATTTTGAAGAGCGATCCGCAGGATGCGCAGGCGTTGATTCGCCAGGCGGACATCGAGCGGCAGCAGGGGCATTATGAAGAGGCGTTGGCGACGCTGAAGAAGGCCGCTGCACTGGCTCCGGAGAATACGCTGGAGCTGCAGTACAACGAGGCGCTGGTATACGACGCCCTGGGGCGGTTCGAGGAGTCGATCACCACGCTGAATGCGATGCTGGCGGCGACGGTACAGGCTGACGGCAAGTACAACGAGCAGGATCGCAGCAACCGCGCGCTGTTTCTCGATCGGCTCGCCATTGTGGAGCGGGAAGCGGGGAACACGAAGGAGTCGGTTGCGGCTTACAAGCAGATCCAGGCGCTGGGCGGCGACTTCCAGGCGCGTGGCGCCGATGGCGTGGTGCAGGCCTACCGCGATGCGCACCAGTGGCCACAGGCACTGCAGGCTGCAGCCGATGCGGCCAAGGCGATGCCCACGAATCACGAAGTGCAGTTGAGCTACGCGAGCCAGTTGGGCGATGCAGGCAAGGTGGACGAGGCGATCAAGCTGGCGACGGCGCAGCTGGCGGGCACTCCTGACGATCGCGAGGTTTACTTCACACTGGCGGATATCAACTCGCGGGCCAAGCGCTGGAAGGATGCTTCGGCAGCGCTGGAGAAGGTTGAAGGGCTTTCGACGAAGCCTTCGGACAAGGTGTTTCTCGAAGACTACCGCGCGAACGTGGCGCAGAAGCAGAAGCTTTACGACCAGGCCAAGCTGGATTATCAGAAGGCGCTGGCGATCGATCCGCAGAGTGCATCGATCCAGAATGATTACGGCTATATGCTGGCAGACCGGGGCGAGCAGCTCGACGAAGCCGTGGCCATGCTGAAGAAGGCCGTGAGCTACGATCCGCAGAACGGAGCGTATCTCGACTCGCTGGCGTGGGCCTATTACAAGTCGGGGCAGTATGCGCTGGCAGAGGACCTGGAGCGGAAGGCAGTCGCGCGCATGCCGACCGATCCGACGCTGCACGATCATCTGGGCGAGATCTACGCGAAGAGCGGGAAGCTGGCGCTGGCGATTGGGGAGTGGGAGAAGTCGCTGGCGGAGTATGCAACGTCGCTTCCTCCGGAAGCTGACCCGGTCGATGTGGCCAAGGTGCAGCACAAGCTGGAAGGCGGGCGCGTGAAGCTGGCGCACGCTGGAGCGGCTCCCGGCAAGTAGTTTGCGTTGCGAGCGGCTCGCTCAGGCTAGACTTGTAGATAATGACGCACAACCTTGAGAGCTGTGGTGTCTTCGGCGAGGAAGAACGCCGGCTGTCGGTACGAGTGTTTCCTGCCCCGCCGAGCGAGGGGCGTGCGGCGTTCGAACGCGACCGCAACCGTGTGATTCAGGCCAGG
>JAZKBC010000124.1:10677-13134 GCA_040388825.1 Acidobacteriota bacterium
GGGCGTTTCGGCGGCTGGCGGGTAAGACGCAGGTATTTACCAGCAGAGCTTCGGACCACTTTCGCAGCCGGTTGACTCATACGATCGAAGTTGCGCAGGTGGCGCGGCGCGTGGCGCAATCGCTGGGACTGAATGTAGACCTTGCAGAAACGCTGGCACTGGTACATGACATTGGGCATCCGCCGTTTGGGCATGCAGGTGAGCGAGCGCTGGACAGGTGTTTGCAGAAACATGGGCTGAGGTTCGATCACAACATTCATGCGCTGCGGATCGTCGAGCGGTTTGAGCAACGGTATGCAGGGCATCGCGGGCTGAATCTGACGCTGGCGGCGCGCGAGGGCATCGTGAAGCACTCGCGGGACTATAGCGCTGAGACGCATCCGGAGCTTACCGAACTTTTTCTCGATCAACGGCCGCCGCTGGAGGCGCAGCTGATCGACCTGGCGGATGAGATCGCGTATCTGACTGCGGACCTGGATGACGGTGTGGAGTCGGGGCTGCTGGAGATCCGGCACATTCGCGATCATGTGAACATTCTGGGACGCGCTTATGAGGCAGTCGAAGGAGCGCATCCCGGAGCGGAAGAGAAGTACGTATTTCACGATGCGCTGCAGGCGATGCAGAAGATCCTGGTGACGGACCTGATCGAAACGACCGCGAAGAATGTTGCGGACGCCGGAGCGAAAACGCTGGCGGATATTCGCGCGATCCCGCACAGGGTGGCGGTGTTTTCCGCGGAGGCGGAAGCGGAGAGGCTGCAGGAGAAGCGGTATCTCTACGACACGCTGTACACGTGCACGGTTCTGGATGCCGAGCATGCGAAGGCCGAAGAAGTGGTGACGGAGCTGTTCGACTTTTGGATTAGTTCACCGGAACAACTGCCGGAGAGCTACTTTGCCGAGGTGGAAAGTGAAGGCCTGGCGCGCGTGGTGGCGGACTATATCGCAGGCATGACCGACAACTTCATCCTGCTGCAGTATGCCGATGTGCGGCGGCTGGTGCGGTCGGGCAAAGTCGCCATGAAGATGCTCTGAAGCTGAAGCGGTGGCTGAGTTTTGACATAGGTGGCTGGGCTTGTTAACCTAGTAGATAGCGTTTGTGCGCTTCGCTTGAAAAGCTTGCGTCCCCGTCGTCCAGTGGCCTAGGACACCGCCCTTTCACGGCGGTAACACGGGTTCGAATCCCGTCGGGGACGCCAACAGCATTGATCGAGTTCGATGAAGAACCCCGGCTGGGTGAGCCGGGGTTTTTCGTTGGCGATAAAGTGCGTATTGGGTGAGATGGCGCAATGCGTTTTAGTGACGCACATCACTGTGATCCCCGGCATGGGTCACTTCGTTGCCGAAGCGAATCATTTCGAATCAATTTGTGATGGGGTGGCGCCTTGATGCGCTTCCAACGATCACTGACGCACAGATTCGATGATGCCGAAGATGGTTCTCGTGACGTCGATCACAGAATTTTACGATGGCTTTTGTCTAGCGTCGCTACATTGCGGAGCGGAGGAGGATAGTGCTCATGCAACCTGGACTCGATGACGGCGACAGAACGACTGTGGCTGGTTCGGAAGGTGCGTCTCTGCGCAGAGTGTTGGCTTGCACGGATTTCTCCGAAGCGTCCAACGCCGCTGTTCTTGCAGCCGCGGCTATCTGCCGACGCAGTGGGGCGCGGTTGTGCGTGCTGCATGTTGACGCGCAGGCAGCGGCATCTGGCGCGCTGACAAAGGCACGTGGGCACTCGGCGCGCCGGAAAGCGAAGCTCGAAGAGAAGCTGGCCGCGGCAGTCAACGTGGCGCGGGAACTTGGAGCGGAGGTGAGTGGGGCGTTGATTAGCGGCGATTCCAGGTCGACGATTCTGCAGGCGATCGAGGATCGCGAGATCGACCTGGCAGTCGTGGGCACACGTGGCACGCGAGGTTTGCAACGGCTGCTGTTTGGCTCGACGGCGGAGACAGTGTTCCGCAGCGCGAGGTGTCCGATCCTGACGGTGGGGCCGATTGCGGTTGATGTTGCGAAGAACGCCAAGGACGGGCCGATTGTGTTCGCCACGGACTTTCACGAGCCAGCGGTCGAGGCTGCGCACTGGGCAGCGAGGCTCGCTAATCTGTATGACGCGGAACTGCACTGCATCCATGTTCTGCCGCAGAGCGTGGAAGCTGAGGTGGAGAACACCATGGTGATCTCCGTGATGACCAAGGCGCTGCGCGAACTGACGCACGATGGCAGTGAGTGCGAGCGGCAGCCGGTCTTCAAGGTGATTTTTGGCGGCAAGGTCTGTGAGGCAGTTGTCGACTACAGCCGGCGCCAGCATGCACGCGCGATTGTGCTTGGAGCGCGACGCAAGGTTCCCTTTGCAGCGCACCTGCCGCCGCAGATCGAGTACAAGGTCATTGAAGCGGCGTCATGTCCTGTCGTCACTGTTTCATTCGATGGGTCGGCAGACGAAGCTGAGCTTGAA
>JAZKBC010000125.1:0-32264 GCA_040388825.1 Acidobacteriota bacterium
GTTTTCAGAGTGGTCCTCGATGCCGGCGACGAGGATGTTGGCGCCGTACTCCTCTGCGGCGAGTACGGGGGCGATGCCGGCGGTGTCGTGGAGCTGCTCGGCCATGAGGTGCTTGACGCTGCCGGCGGTGTCGTAAAAGGGCACGGCGCGGGCGATTTCGAGCGAGGCGAGGAAGCGGCGGCACTGCGAGAGAGCGACGGGGTGCGAGAGGACCTGGCGGAGGTCTTCCATCTTGACGCCGGGGGCGGCGATGAGATTGTGCCGGATGCGGAGAAGGGTCTCGTGGTCGATGCGGACGGGGAGCTGGAGGAGGAGGTCGTAGTGCTCGTGGACGGAGCCGTGGAGGGAGTTCTCGATGGGCAGGACGGCGGCGTCGACCTTGCCGGAGACGACGGCGTCGAGGACGTGGGTGGAGAGGGTGCAGGGGACGACCTGGACGTTGCCGAGCATTTCGACGGTGGCCATGTGGCTGTTGGAGCCGCGTTCGCCCTGGATGGCGACGGAGCGGATGCCTGGAGAGCGTAATAGGATGGTTGAGTTCTCGGTTTCTACTTTGTTCATTCTGCTGGCGCTTTCCCCTTAGGAGCCTTCTCGACCTGTTGGGGCGAGGGCATGTATTTTTGCTTGCAGTTGGCAACCCCGCATCGGGCCCCAGATTATCCGGCCAGAGGGACAACCTCGCCATTCTACCCGGCACCTTACCATAACGAACGCCGCTAGCAGTTTCGGCGCAACCCAAGCGCGGCTGCCATTGCGAGCCGCGTATCTTCCAGGAGAACGAATCCCATGCTCTGGACTATCACCATCCTTCTTGTTGTGCTTTGGCTGTTGGGCCTAGTGACCAGCTATACCCTCGGCGGATGGATTCATCTTCTGCTGATTCTGGCCGTGATCGTGCTGATCTTCAACCTGCTGTCGGGCCGAAGAGCACTATAGTTAGTTTTCTTTGACTTCCGCTGCGGTGGCCACGGATGGGCCGCCGCAGCGGAGTTCAACCTCGAACCAATCCATCCGTGAACTGAGGGCCACCATGAGCACTACAAGCGGAAGCACGATGAAGGGCAAGTTTGATGAAGTCGCCGGCAAGGTGAAGCAGAGTGTTGGCGAGACGATGGGCAGCGAGAAGATGGCGAATGCAGGCGCTGCGCAACAGGTGAAGGGCCACGCGGAACAGGCCTGGGGAGCGGTGAAAGAAGGCGCCCAGGATATGAAGGATCGCAATCAGCCCAGGGCCGAAGAGGGCGCGCATGACATCCGCGAGAAGGTGACGTCGGCGGCGCAGAATGCGAAGGAACACATTCAGCATGGTGTGGACAAGATGCGCGGTAAAGACGACCGCGATATGTAATTGAACTTGAAGATTGTTCACCCGGATCGTGGCGAGCCGGGTTGAACTCCCAAAGGGGATTGGCGTGAGCTGGTCCCCTTTGTCGTGCGTGTTGAACTATCGGCGATAGAAGATGTCGGCGGCGACGAAGAGGAAGAAGACTACGGAGATGATGCCGTTGAGGGTGAAGAAGGCGGCGTTCATGCGTCGGAGGTCGCGGGGACTGATGATGGAGTGCTCGTAGGCGAGTAGGACGGCGACGACGCACATGCCGGTGGTGGCGATCCAGCCGAGGCCGAAGACGTGGACCAGGGTGAAGAGCAGGGCGATCATGCCGAGATGCATGATGCGTGCAATCCAAAAGGCTCCGTTGATGCCGAAGGCGGCTGGGATGCTGTTGAGGCCGACCTTGCGATCATGTGCGAAGTCCTGGCAGGCGTAAAGGACGTCGAAGCCGCCGACCCAGAGGATGACGATGGCGGTGAGGATCAGGATGCGCGGCGACATGGTGCCGCGGACGGCGACCCATGCGGCTGAGGGAGCGATGCCGAGGGCGAGGCCGAGGACAAAGTGCGACCAGCGGGTGATGCGCTTCATGAAGCTGTAGATGAGGACGACGCCGAGGGCAGGGGGAGCGAGCTCGAGGGTGAGCTTGTTGAGCATGGCCGCGGCGGCGATGAAGATGCACGAGGCGATAATGGTGAAGGCGAGGACGAAGGACTTTGAGAGCTGGCCGGCAGGAATGGCGCGGGTTGCGGTGCGCGGATTGGCGGCGTCAAGCCTGGCGTCAATGAAGCGATTGAAGGCCATGGCGGCGGAGCGCGCGCTGACCATGCAAACGATGATCCAGAAAAGAACGCGGAGCGGTGGCCAGCCATTGGCGGCGAGCACCGCTCCGGTAAGAGCGAAGGGAAGGGCGAAGATCGAGTGTTCCCACTTGATCATCTCCAGCGTGATGCGGGTGCTGCGGAGTACGTTCTCCATCGATCTCTATCGTAAACCGCAGCGCCGTTTGCAGTGCAGCTAGCGCAGTTGAGGGTTAGCGTTCCGCGCGCTGGCCCTGCACCTGCAGGTTGTTGGTTACGGAGAAGACACCGGAGACGCCGTTGGCACGGATGTTCGCGATGTTCTTATCCATTTCGTTGTCGACGAAGCCACTTAGTGTGACATGTCCATTGACGACCGTGATGCGGATGGGCTTGGCCGGATCCATGGCGTACTTGTTGAGGCTGGGAGCACCGTAGATGGCGCGGAACTCGGCCCTACGGATGCGGTCGTCCATGGGTGAGAGCGGAGCGACTTTCAACTCGTCCACGACACCGCGAACGCCTGCGGTGTTCTTGACTACGCCCATGGCGGAGTCTTTGTCGGTGGGACCGTAGACTGTGCCACCGATGGTGACGACGCCGTTATTGACCTTCAGCGTGATGTCGTTGAAGGCGGTGGTGCCGTAGCCGACGCGGTCATAGACGAGCTTCTTGGAGAGCTTGTCGAAGAGTTGCTGGTCGGAGACGTTCTCGTATCGGGCGCCAACGCGGATCATGTCGTTCACGCCGGCGGCGTCCCTGAGCTTGTGCATCTTCTTGTCGGCTTCGTCGCGTACGCTGACGCGGTCAACGTCACCAGTGAGGGTGATTACACCGTCGCGAACGTGAACCTGAACGTTGCTGAAGTCCTTCTTGTCGAGAGCGCGCTGCGCTTCGGCCTGGATGCGTGCATCGTTCGAACCCTGTGCTCTCATTGCAGTTGTTGCAGTGAGCATGAAGCCTAAGACAGGCAACGCCATGAAACGAATTTTAGACTTGATATTCATACTTCCTCCATCCGCCGCTTTTGATCCGCGGCATGTTCCGAAATCACTTCTTTTAGATGCCTTTCGGGACTCGATGGGTACACGCAACCCATGCCGATCTATATGGTTCGCGAGGAAACGAAGATTTGCCTAGTTAGAGCAACCCAGCGCCGTTGGCGGGGTTTAACGGTAGCGCTTGCGGATTTTGTAGACGACGGAGAAGACGCCGGACTCGTCTCGTGTGGCTACGAGGGAGGTGTTGTCGGTGATCTGATATTGCACCTGGATGAGCTGCTGTGCGGTCTCGTTGACGTTGGTGGCGAAGACGAGGGTGAGTTGCTTGGAGAGCGGCTCCTGCACGGTGATGCGGGCGGTGGAGTTGCCGAGGGTGCCGACGAAGGCGGGGTCGATTTTGACCGAGCCGGCGCCGAAGAGGCGGCTGACGCGGTTGGAGACGGTGGCGTTGAGGGCGCCGCCGAGCAGGGCGCTGGTGGTGGGGTCGGTGCCGGCCTGGACCTGCTGCTCCTGGTAGAGCTGGGCTTCTTCCTGGGTGCGGCCGAGGGCGAGGAGAGCGAAGATGTCGGCTTCGGTGAGCGGGGGCTCGGAGCGGTACGTCGGCTTCAGGCTCGAGATGGTTCCGCTGAGGCCGATGGTGATGTCGTAGTTTTCGACGCGGGCCTGGGCGTCGAGGTCGATGATGGGGTCGATGCGGACAGGGTTGGAGAAGTAGATGACGCCGCGCTCCAGTTGGTACTTGGTGCCGGCGAAGGTGGCGCTGCCGTCGGTGATCTGAATGCGGCCGAGGATGCTGGGGACGGCGGTTGTGCCGCGGACGTTGAGATCGACGTTGCCGGCGAGCTTGGCGTACGAGTTCTGGAAATCAAGCTGCGGCGAGCTGGCGACGTGGACGTCGAGGCGAATTTTGTTGGCGGCGGAGTTGGGGTCGGGCGGGAGCTGGACGCCGCCGGCGCCGGCGAAGGCAGCGAAGTCAACGTCCGGGCCGACGCCGAAGCGGGTGATGAGGACGTTGCCGGAGAGCAGCAGGGACTGCGGTCCGCCCTGGAGACGGAAGTTGGCGTTGGCGGTGGCGCTGAGGCCGTAGAGGCGGACGCGGACGGTATCGCCGGTGGCCGTGAGGTCGGCGAAGAGGCCCTTCTGGTAGATGAGGGATCCGCCGATTTTGAGATCGCCGCCGCCGGTGCGGGCGGTAAGCTGCTGGACGTCGAGACGGTTCTCATTGAAGACGAGCGTGCCGTTCATGCTGCTGAGGCCGTTGGGAATTCCATCCACGGCGATGCTGACGTTTTCGACACGGACGTTGCCGGTAAGCTGCGGCTTTTTGAGGCGGCCGTCGGCGGCGACTTTGAAGCTGACCTTGCCGGAGGCGATGAGGTCGGGGTCGAAGGTGTGAGCGAGCAGCATGCTGACGCTGCCGTCGGCGTTGAGGTTGAGCTGGCCGCCGAGGGGGTTGGGGTCGCCGAAGACGACGGCGGAACCGCCGATCTTGAGGTCGGTGTCAGTGCCGGTGATGTGGAGCTGGTTGAGCGAGACGGTGCCGTTGCGGAGGCTGGCCTGGAGTGGGCCTTCGCTCCTGAGGTCGACGCCCTGGAGCTTGACGGCGAAGTCGGTGAACTCGGCAGTGCCGGCGAGTTGCTTCGGCTGCGCGAGCGGGCCGGCGAGGGTGACGGTGCCGCCAATGGAGGAGCTGGCCTTGATGGCGCCGGGCGAGAACATGTCGACGGCTTTGGCTACGTCAAAGCCGGTGAAGGTGAGCTTGGCATCGGTGTGGAAGTCGCCCTGTAGCGAGGTGGTTCCGGTGGCCTGCAATGGGGTGCTGAGGACGTTCGAATGGACGTCGTAGATGACGAGAGAGCCGCGGCTGGAGGCGTTTGCGTTGAGATCGCCGAGGGCCTTTCCCTGGTAGACGATCTTCGCGAGTTGCAGCTTGGCGTGGAGGTTGGGTTCGGAGAGTGTGCCGTCGGCATCGGCATTGAAGGTGAGCGTGCCGTTGAAGTCGGGGCTGGCGGTCTGCACGACATCCAGCTTGGCGAGCGAGAGGTTTTTGCCTTCGGCCTGTGCGATGAGGCGTTTGGTGTCGATGTTGTAGTTGCCGCTGCCGTTGATGGACATGTTGTGCGCTTCGAGGAAGACGCGGGAGGCGTTGATCTGCGAGCCCTGCACGGTGGCATCGACGAGCATGGTCTGGTAGTGCTCGCCGTAGGCGACGCCGTCCTTGAGCGTGATGTTGCCTTTGCCGGTGAGCGAGCGGATGGTGCCCTGCGCGTGGCCGTCCAGGTTGACCGTGCCGGTAAGGGGGACTTTGTTCTGCTGGCCGGCGATCTGGAGGAGGTCGGTGGCTTGCGCGTTGGCGAGTTTGGCGCCGACGTTGATCTCCATGCCATCGTCCCAGAAGTAGTCCGGACCGGCGCGGGTGAGGACGCGACGGGGATGGAATTCGCCGGTGACGTTGAGGGTTGCGGAGCCGCGGGTGATGGTGGAGGAGGCGATGGCAACGCCGTTGTAAGGCGAGTACTCGGCGTCGCCCACGACGGAGTCGATGTGGATGTCGGCGAGCGTGCCGAGGTGGAGAGCGAGGTTGTCGGCGCTGAGCTGGCCTTTGACGTCGAGGTTGCGGATGGGGCCGTGCGCGTTGCCGCTGAAGGCGAGAGTGCCGTGGAGATCGACGGGGATGGCGGCGGAGCCCTTCTTGCCATTGACTTCGAAGCCGAGGGTCTGGAGGAGCTGATTGAACTCGCCGAGGTCGCGGGCCTGGAGGTCAAGGCGGAGATTGGTGAGCGGGTCTCCGTTGTTGACGCCGAGAATGCCGTCGGCGGCGAGGGTGGTGGAGGGGGTCTGCAGCGTGATGCTGGCGATGTTTACGGTCTCGTTGCTGCCATCGTAGTGGCCCTTGACCTGTCCGCTGACGGGGACGTTGGAGAGTGCGCCTTTGCGAATGGAGTGGGCGGGCGTGAACTGGAGGTTGGCGTCCACCTTGACGCTTTCGGAGATCTCGGTGGCGGGGCCGCCCCACTCCACTTCAACGGGGCCGGCGACAGAGGTGTCGAGGCCGAGATCGCCGTAGTGCGGAGGCGCGGTCATGTCCATGATGGTGCGCAGCGTGATGCCTTCGATCTTGACGGAGAGGTAGGCGTGGGCGCGATCGACGGGCGGAGCTGCGGCGGCGTGCGCGGCGACGGTTTGGGCGGCCTTGTTCTTCTTCGGCTTCACGGTCTGGACGACTTTGACCGGCGCTTTCGCGCCGACGCTCTTGGCGGCGTTGTTCGCGGTGGTTTCGGCGGCGACAACAGTCGCTGAGGCCACGTTGGCTTTTTTGTCGGCGGGAACTTCGCCGAGCCAGTTCTCGATCTTCAGCTCGCCGAGAATGCGTCCGCCGCCGGGCAGCGTGGTGGTGAGGGCGGTGAAGAGCAGTTCGGCAGGCGTGACGCGGAGCTGGGCGGCGGCGTCGACATCGCGGAAGCGGACTTCGGGAATGGCATAAGCCACGCCGTGCGCCTTGACGCTGCCGACGAGGAGATAGCCGGCGGCGCACTCGGGACTGGGGGGAAGGACCTTGGCGGCGGGAGGCGTTTTGTGATGGCGCTGCCAGAAATGCTGCGGCGACTGCGCGACCTGCGGCGTGACGTAGCAGTTGTGGCCGTGGATATCGAGCGAGACGATACCCGCGGAGAAGCCTTCGAGGCCGGTGAGGAAACCGACCTGCTTGAGCTCGAGGCCGCCGGTGAGGTTGGCCTTCCACTCGGGCTTGTCGAAGTGCTCGATCTGGCCGTCGGCGGTGAGGTGGGAGGAGGCGCCGGTGGTGAAGTCGAGGCTCTTGAGCTGGAGGATGTCGCGGCCGATTTCGGTGGAGAGATGGAGTTTGGATTGCACCTGCGGCTGGTTGGCGATCTTCGTCTGCAGGTCAGCGAGATCGATGGTGGCGGCGTAGCGATCGGTGGAGGAGATGTAGCTGACGGCGGCGCTGAAGTTGTTGGCGGCGAGATCGAAGGGGATGGCGCGGTCGTTGATGACGGCGAGGCCTGAGGCCAGTTCAATGCGGGTGGCCTGCAGGTCGAGCAGGGTGTTCTGGATGGGCTCGCCGGTGTTCTTCGGATGTTTGGGGACGGGCTGGTTGGTGTGGCCGTCCTTGTAGACGATGAGGTGGATGTGCGGCTCTTCAACGCGGAGGAAGTTGAGGCCGATGCGCGACTGCGAGCCCTTGCCGGTGGTGTGCGAGAGGAAGGTGTTGATGCGGACGCGGACGAAGATCTTCGCGGCGGAGAGGTAGGGCATCTGCCCGGCTTCTTCGGTGCCGTGGATGACGAGGTTGTCGGCTTCAATGGCGAGATGCCAGAGGCTGAAGGTGATGTGCCCAAGCTCGACACGGCCGCCGGTGGAGTCCTGAAGAACGCTGATGACTTCACCACCGACGCGGCGCTGGAAGTCGTCTGTGGTGGTGTAGTAGGCTCCGCCGGCGAGCAGGAGAAGCAGCACACCGAACAGGGAAGCGGAAGTCCAGATGAGGACGCGCCACATGCGTTTGGGTTTGGGAGGCGTTGTTTTGTCCGCGGGCTTTGGGGTTTCGCTCATGGCGCCTCCTCTCCGGGATGCAGGACGACGACGCTGCCCTGCGCGCGGAGGCTCTTGAGCCAGTCGCCAAGCAGGCTGGAGACGCGCTGCTCGAGCAGCACCTCCTGGATGCGATCGGAGAGCACTTCGAGTTTCGGCGCGGGAACGTGGCGCTTGGCGTACTCCGGCAGCATCGTCTTTTCGTAGTAGTCCTTGATTTCTTCCGGCGTGATGCGGGTGCCCATGCGGAAGCGTTGCTCGATGAAGCGGAGGACTTCCATGCGCTCGCGCCAGCGGTCGGCGAAGGTCTTGGCGGTAAAGCCGTGGGCGGCGAGGAACTTGTCCCACTGGACCTGCGTGGTGCAGCCCTCCTGCTTGCAGGCTGCATTGTTCTTGCGCAGGGCGTCGAGCTCCTTGTTGACGTCGGCGTCGGAGATATTGTCTTCGGGCTGAAGCTTGGACTGCTGCAGGATGAGCGAGCGGTTGATGAGGCGCTCGATCATCTGGCTGCGGGTATAGTTGATGGCGTCGCGAAACGGCTGCAGGGTTTCGAAGCGGCGTTCCTGGTCGACGTCGCTGTCCAGGATGAGGTCTCCGTTGACGATGGCGACGACGCGATCGAGCGGGGTTCCTGAAGCAAGAACGGTTCGCGGCGCGGAGGGTTGCGGCGTTGGGGCGCTGGGCGGCAGCGACTTGCGCTGGGCCGTGCTCTGGGCCTGGAGGGTGGCGCAGAGGGCGAGAGGCAGCACGACTGCGGTGAAGCAGCGACGGCTGAGGCCCGCGAGTTGGAGAGAGAGGTTCATGCGCTAGAAAGATTGCCCGATGCTGAAGAAGAAGTTGAAGTGGCCGGCCTGACCGACGTAGGGGAGCTTGCCGGTGTAGTCGTCGAAGACGGGATAGATGGGCGGGTTGAGGTTGTAGCTGAAGTCGACGCGGATGGGGCCGACGGGCGTCTTGTAACGCAGGCCGAGGCCGAGGGCGTGCGAGTAATAGTTGAAGCTGCAGGTTCCGGTGAGGGCGGAGTCGTACTGCTGCTGGGTCATGCCGGGGGGCGGCGGGCCTGTGGTGATGTTGCGGCAGGTGGACTGATTGGGCTGGCGGAAATTTTTGATGCTCTTGAACATGTCGCCTTCGTGCTCGAAGACGTTGCCCATGTCGTGGAAGAGGACGAAGGAAATGCTGTCGCCGACGAAGGGAAGCGTGGGCGGCGGGAGGCGGAGCTCGAAGGAGTTGATGACAACTGCTTGTCCGCCGACGGGATAGCCGGTGGTGAGATCGCGGGGGCCGGCGTCGTTGATGCCGAAGCCGCGATGCGAGGTGGCACCGCCGGCGTAGAGGCGTTCTGGCAGAGGAACGGGGAGGCAGGTGGCGTTGGTGGTGGCGAGGATGCCCTGACAGTTGGTGACAGTGCCGGTCACGATGGCGGAGTTAGGGTTGTAGCCGTAGGTATTCTCGAGACCGATGCGAGTGTTGCGGGCGAAAACGTACTTCTTCTTGCCGAAGGTGTAGTAGCTGGATTGCGAGGCGTCGATGCGATTGAAGTTGGTGTCGGAGCCGAACTTGGAGGAGGCGACGAACTCCTGCACGGTGAAGAACTGGCCGCGGCCGGCGTCGAGTGAGCTGGGGTCGCGGGTGTCGTGGAAGTAGGTGAGGCCGGGACCGCCGACAGTGACGGGCTCAGAGAGCTGCGGGATGAGGTTGGGTGTGATTTCGAGCGAGTTGGCGTCTACGGAGACACGGCGGTATTGGAAGTCGTAGATGATCGTGTCGGCGCGCTTGTAGCGCTGCGAGATGCGGAAGTCTCCCTGCAGGGTGGAGGCCTGGAAAGTGGTGATGTTCTGCACGTTGGAGTAGCCGCCGGAGACGGAGGCGGTGAGGTCCGGATGGTGGAAGAACTGCGGGACGCTGTAGGTAAGCGTGGCAACGCGCTCCAGCAGGCCGTAGGTGGTGTGCAGGGTGAGCGACTTGGGTGTGCCGAAGAGGTTGATGCGGGAGACGTCGAGGGAGACTCGTGGGCTGACGCCGGCCTGCCCGTTCTGCGCTGCGGTTTGTCCGCGGGTCTGGCCGGGGACGACGCCGGGGGTTCCTGTCTGGGCCTCGAAGCCGAAGCCGTAGGTGACGTCCCAGCGTTTGGCTTCGGTGACTTGGACGAGGACGTTCTTGCTGGGGGCGTTGCCCGAGGGGTTCTGCACGTCGGCGTTGACCTCGCTGAAGAGTGCGAGGTTGTAGAGGTTGCGCTGCGTAAGCAGAAGGGCTGCCTGGTTGAGCGGGCCGCCGGCTTTGACCTTGAGCTGGTTCTGCACGATGGCTGGTTTGGTGTGCTTGATGCCGGAGAGGAGAACCTGATCGATGAAGACCTGCTGGCCTTCGACGACGTTCAACGCGACGTCGGTGTGGGTGTTGTCGGTGTTGTTGATGTGCTGCTGGATCTCGATGCGGGCGTGATCGAATCCGTTGGTGACGTAGTAGCTGAGGACGGCGTCGCGATCTTCCGAGAGGGTGATGAGTGAGAAGGGCTGGCCGGTCTGCGCGCTGAGCAGGTGGCGAACTGTGGCGAGGCGTGAAGGGTCGACGCCGGTGAGGTTCACATCGCCGAACTTCTGCTGCGCGCCTTCTTCGACGTTGAAGGTGACCTCGATCCGTGGAATTTTGAGCGTGCGGCCGTCGCTGGTCTTGTCGACGTCTTTGACTTTCGGGGTGACCTTGACGTGGGTGAAGCCGTTGGCGCGATAGATGGCGGAGATGGTGGTGGCGTCGGCGTTGACCAACTGCACGCTGTAGCGTCCGCTGCGCTGATAGAGATCGCCCTTTTTGACGCGCAACGACTCGCTGAGCAGATCGGTGGAGAAGTACTTGTTGCCCTTGATGTCGACGCCGGTGACGCGATGGCGCTGGCCGGGGGTGACGTCGTACTGGACTGTGACCTGGGGCGTGTCCTTGCCGAGGAGCGTGACGCTGTCCTGTACGTCGAAGTAGCCCTTTTGCTGCAGGTAGTCCTTGATGTTGAAGGCGCCTTCGTTGAGCAGGTCGACGTCGACCGCGCCTTCTTCATAGACGGGAACGAGGAGCTTGATGCGCGAGCGCGAGAGCTTGGTGCCGTTCACGACGACGTGAACCAGCGGGCCCTGGTCGGCGAGGAAGCGATAGTCAAGCTGCGTGCGTGCAGGAACGTACGTGGACTTCTGCAGGCTGATGGTGCCTTCGAGGCGATTGTTTTTCTGGTAGAACGAGCGGACGCCGGCGAGCGCGTTGCTGGTGGTCTCGCGGGTGACCCGGGGTGTGCAGGAGGGATGGAAGAGGCGGCTGAAGATGGAGCAGTCGAGGCCACCTTTGCGGCGGAAGTCGTCAACGCTGATGCCGGCGTCCTTGCCGTCGACTGCGATGTTGCCCACGCGGGCTTTGGGGCCGGTCTTGACGAGGAAGGTGGCGCTGACCTGGTCGCCGGCGTTGTCAGTGAGTGTCGTGGCGGTGACGGTGGGTTGGTAGAAGCCGTTCTCGGCGAGCGACTGCTTGACGCTCTCGACGGCTTCGGGAATCAGCGACTCGGTGTAAGCGGTGCCGGGATCGAGCTTGGTGGCGAACTCGAGCAGAGAGGCGAGGCGCTCGTTGGGATCGCCTTCGATGGCGACGCGGCCGACGTAGAAGCGCGGGGTTCCGGTGTAGATGAGCGTGAGGCCGCCGGGGGTCATGTCGCCGTTGACGCCGATGTCGCGGTAGCGTCCGCTGGCAAAGAGGCGGTGGAGGTCAGTGCGGACTTTCTCGGGGTCGAGCGGCTCGCCGGCTTTCTGTTCGAGCTCGCCGAGGATGGCGTCAGTCGCGCTAAAGGTGACACCGGTGAACTGGACGGCCGTGACGGTGACTCCGCTGCGGGACCAGATGCTGGTGTCGAGCGGGGGGAGGGGATTGCTAATGCCTTCCGAAGCCGTTTGTGCGGAGGGCTTGGCGCGATTGGCTTCGTTGGCAGAGACGATTTGTCCCGGCGTGATGGGTGCCTGAACCGGAGGGGCCTGGCTGGCGGCGGGTGCGGCTTGCGGCTGGGAAGCGACCGGCGGAGGCGCGGCTACGGGAGCGGACTGGGCGTGCAGCAGGCAGGGCGCGAGCAGGATCGCGGCCAGCCAGCGGGCAGAGAGGCGTACGCCTGGTTCTGGGCCGCGCGGCGTTATCCGGGCCTGTTCGCACTGCCCGATCCTGCGCCGGCCAACCACCACTGGACCCGTCACCGCCGCTTTCCTCTCAACCGACAATTTCCATTTCCCCACGGTCTGTTCCGCTTGAGATTCCAGTGGCCCCGCCAGGCCTTTGGCAATGCTCTGGTAACGATTGCTCTGGGCCGCAAGGCTGTATTCATCTTACAGATGCAAACTGTCGACCGCAGGTTCGCTGGGCGGTACCTCCAGGGTTCGGAACGTATACTTTGAGGGATGGCTGAGTCGCTCACTGACGTGCTGGAAGATGGGTTGCCGACGGCGGTGAAGGAACTCGCTGGGGGGCCGCAGGCGGGGGACGATCGCTACTCGCGGCAGGTGCTGTTTCCGGGGATCGGCAGCTTGGGGCAGGAGAAGCTGGCGCGCGGGCATGTAGCCGTGCTGGGTGTGGGGGCTACCGGGGCGGCGACGGCTGGTCTGCTGGCGCGGGCGGGAGTAGGGCGGCTGACGCTGATCGACCGGGACTTCGTGGAGCCTTCGAATCTGCAGCGGCAGACCCTGTTTGATGAGGATGATGCGAAGGCGGCGCTGCCGAAGGCTGAAGCTGCGCGGCGGCACCTGGGGCGGATCAACTCGCAGGTGCGCGTGGATGCGCATATCGCCGACCTGGTTCCGGCGAACGCGGAGGAGTTGCTGGGTGGCGCGGACCTGGTGCTGGATTGCACGGATAACTTTGAGACGCGGTACCTGCTCAATGATCTTTGTGTGCGCGATGGGCGGGCTTGGATTTATGCGGCGGCGGTGGGGGCTTATGCGGCGACGATGAATATTCTGCCGAAGGCCGTGGAGGGAGGAGAGACGGCGTGGGCGGCTACGGCTTGCCTGGCGTGTATCTTTCCGCAGCCGCCGTCGGGGCCGGTGGAGACTTGCGATACGGCCGGGATTTTGTCGACGGCGGTGAATCTTGCGGCGTCGATCCAGGTGACCGAGGCGCTGAAGTTTCTGACCGGGCAGACGGAGTTGATGCGGCGGAGCTTGATTTCGTTCGACCTTTGGAGTGGGGACCGGTCAGAGATTGCGACGGGCAAGCCGCGGCAGGGATGCGAGGTTTGCGGCGAGCGGAGTTTTCGTGCGCTGGCAGGCGACGGTCGTCCGCATATCACGCTGTGCGGGCGAAACTCGGTACAGATCCATGAGCACTTCAGGCCGCTGGATCTGGTGGCGTTGGGTGAGAAATTAGCGCCGCTGGGCGAGGTTCGAACGAATGGAATGCTGCTGCGTTTTTGTCGGCTACCGTACATAATCACGGTGTTTCCAGACGGGCGGGCACTGGTGCAGGGGACAACCGATGTGGGGCTGGCAAGGTCACTTTATGCCCGGTTTATTGGTTCTTAAACCGACCTTGAGATGGCGCCTAAGCTGTATCCTGCCAATCTTTTAGAAGAACTCGATGGGAAGCCGGACAACCCCGCAGGCGTCCTGTCACTCCAAGCCACCTGAAACCTTTTTCAGACGCAGTGCGTTAGGCTGACAGCAGGCGAGTTGCCGGCGCAGCATGACGGACGGACCGGACACGCAGGAAATGGAATTACAAGGCTTACCTAAGATGCAGACAAAACCGACCCCTGGGTTGTTCAAGCGCAACCCACCGATTGCCGGTGAAGCCGAAGCGATCGAACGCGCGAAGAACGGCGACGCGGATGCTTTCTCGAAACTGTACGCGCTGCACAAGCGGCGGGTGTACACGCTTTGCCTGCGCATGCTGGGCAATGTTTCCGAAGCCGAGGACATGACGCAGGAAGCTTTCCTGCATCTGTTCCGCAAGCTGGGCAGCTTCCGCGGAGAGAGCGCTTTCTCCACCTGGCTGCACCGGCTGACGGTGAACCTGGTGCTGATGCACCTGCGCAAGAAGGGGCTGCAACTGGTCTCGCTGGAAGAGACCATCAATCCTTCGGAAGAAGACGCGCCGAAGCGGGACTTCGGCTCGCGTGACCCGCAGCTTTCGGGCTCGGTCGATCGCGTCACTTTGGAACGGGCCGTAGCTTCGCTGCCGCCGGGATATCGCATGGTGTTTGTACTGCACGACGTGGAAGGCTTTGAACACAACGAGATTGCAACCATGCTTGAGTGCTCGACGGGGAACAGCAAGTCGCAGCTGCACAAGGCACGGTTGAAGCTGCGCGAGCTGCTTCGGCAGCCGGAGCAGCTGGTTCCTCTTGACACGAAGGAGGCCGTCCAGTGAGCGAGCTTCCTCTGAATTTGAATATCGATACCCTCACCGTTCCGGAGTTCAAGGAGTACCTTCCTGAGCTGACCGCCGCCGGTGGAGGCAAGATCAGCGAAGATGCGCGCTTTGCGAAGTTCTTCGCGGAGCATCCGGAGTGCATTGACCTGGTGCGAGATCTGGAAGCTATCGCTGATGCTGCCCGCAGCCTCTTCGATACTCCGGCGCACGAGCCTGCGGACTCGGTTTGGTCCAACATCGCCAGCAAACTGAAGCAGGGTGTCACGGATGAGGAATCCGGGACTCCGGAACCGGAAGCGAGCTAGGCATCAAACTCTTCGGGCTTGCAATGTTCCGCTTGCCCGCGTTAGGCTGTCTCACAATGAAGCTGCACACCAACTCCGTCCGATTTAGCTATTGCTTCTGGTACATGCCAGCGGCCCGGCGGACCTGTGCGCTTCCCTGAGTTCTGAAGCAAGCAAGACGGATCCACCGAGCCGCAACCCAAAAAGGTTGCGGCTTTTGCTTTGTCCGGAACTTTGATCTTTCATTCAGCACGACATGGAGACGACAATGACTGCAGCCACCGTTGAACTTGTAAACCCAGATAGCGAGCTATCCAACCTGATGCCGAAGACGCAAGCCAACCGCACGCCAGCCGCCGCAGCACCCGCCGGAGTTGACCGGCTGGTGCTGGCAGGGTTCATGGGCTCGGGCAAGACAACCATCGGTGCGCTGGTGGCGGAGCACCTGGGGTGGAAGTTTCTGGACCTGGACCACGAGATTGAGCGGCGCGAGGGACGGACGGTTCCGCAGATCTTCGCGGAGAGCGGAGAGGCGGAGTTCCGGAGGCTGGAGTCGGGGGCGCTGGCGTCGCTGCTGGGGCGGAGGCGAGTGGTTATCGCACTGGGCGGCGGAGCGCCGGAGGAGCTGGGTAATCGACTGCTGCTGGAGCAGACTCCACACACAGCGGTGGTGTACCTTGCCGCTCCGTTCGACGTGCTGATTGACCGCTGCCTGCGCCAGCCCAATGCGACGGAGCGGCCAGTGCTGGCGGACGGGAGTGCGGCAGCACGGCGGTTTGAGGCCCGGCAGCGGCACTATGCGCGGATCGCAAGCCACACGGTTGAGACAACGGCGCTGGATCCGGATGCGACGGTTCTTGCGGTGCTTGCGGTGCTGAGTTCGTAGCGCAAATCGTTTGGCGGCAAGGCGTTGGCATGCATCACAATAGAGGCAACGCCCGCTGCGAGTTATTGCTTGCCGCGCAATGAATTTAAGGAGTGTATCCGCTGTCCAAGCCAAATTCAGCCGCAACGCAACTGACGAACAGCGAAACGCGCTCCGTGCGCACGGTGCGGGAGCACATCCTGTTCTTTGTGGGGATTGTGCTGGCGCTGGCGCTGGCGTGGCGGCTGCGTTCGGTGCTGGAGCTGGTGTACGTCAGTGCGCTGTTTGCGGTGGTGCTGATGCCTATCGTGCAGGAGGTGATGAAGATCCGCATTCGCGGATGGTCGCCTTCGCGCGGAGTCTCCGTCGTGGCGCTAGTGCTTTGCGTCTTTTTCGTGCTGACGGCTTTCTTTGTGGTCGCCCTGCCCCCGGTAGTGCACGACCTGCAGCGCTTTACCGCCGATTTGCCCCAACGCATCCCGGTGGTGGTGGCCAAGATTCATCACCTGCCCCTGGCTGACAAACTGGGTGTGGATTCTCTGACGCAGCGCTCGGAGAACATGGCGGCGTCGCTCGGGCAGTACATGCTGTCGTCGGCGCCGATCTGGATTGGCTGGTTCCTGGACCTGCTGACCGCGTTTATCCTCTGTATTTACTTCATGTTGGAAGGCGAGTACGCGTACTACTACTTCCTTTCATTCTTCCCCACGGAGTCTCGGGAGCGGCTGGCCCGGACGCTGGTGGTGGCCGAGCACCGGATGAGCAAGTGGCTGATCGGGCAAGGGGCGCTGATGCTGATTCTGGGCGCGAGCAGCACAGCGGTGTTTGCGCTGCTGCATGTACGGTACTTTTTCCTGCTGGGCGTGCTCATGGGGCTGTTCAATCTGATCCCTGTGGCGGGTGGGGTGGTCACCATCCTGCTGGCCGGTGTCGTGGCGGCTCTGGATTCGTGGTCGAAGATGGCCGGTGTATTCATTTTCTACGCCATCTACCTGCAGATTGAGAATGGTTACCTGACGCCACGCATCATGGGTATACGTGTGAATCTAATGGGGTTATCGGTGATCATCGCGCTGCTGGCGGGATATTCACTGGCCGGAGTGGTGGGGGCGATGGTGGCGGTTCCGACGGCGGCGCTGGTGGCAGTTCTGATCGACGAGTACCTGGTGCAGAAGGATGCCGACGCGGCTGAGGCTGTGCGCAAGGCGGAGGCGGCTGCCGCAGCGGAAGAAGCGGCTGAGGCGCAGGGCTGAGGCCATTGCCTTCCGGGGCGAATTATTCCTGAAAAAACCGTCATGTCTGTGTAACCTGAAGGCATAGGCCGCTCGTCTTCGAGAGATATGCAGCTAGCACTCGACGCAACCCTTGACGCAAAAATGACCAACGTTCAAGCGCCCGCCCGGAGTGGCTCAGAGCTGGACGATATCGATGCTCTGGTCCGCAACTACCGGCCGCGTCTGTTGCGTTTTGTCGCCTTTTCGATTGGCGACCCCGATCTTGCCGAGTCGATCACTCAGGACTGCTTTCTGAAGGCGTGGAACGGCCGCGCGAACTTCCGCGGCGACTGCTCGGTAAATACCTGGCTGACGGGGATTGCGCTGAACCTGGTGCGCGACCAGCAACGGCTGCAGAAGTTCCGGTTTTGGCGCCAGGCTCGCGCGACGGCGATTGATGTGACCGACGCGGCTACGTTCCTGGCGAGCGGTGAGAGCTCGCCCGAGGCACGCATTCTGGCTCGCGAGCAGGCTGAGCAGGTGACGGCGGCGCTGGAGACGCTTTCGCCAAACCAGCGCACGATCTTCCTGATGCGGTTTGCCGAGGATATGAACCTGGCGGAGATCGCGGAAGCGATCCATATGCCGATCAACACGGTGAAGACGCACCTGCATCGTGCTTTGAAGGCCGTTCGCGCGTACGCCGCGGCCGCAGGAGCTGCCCGATGAATTCGACCATGCACCTTACCGATGACCAGATCGACGAGTACCTGATGGGCGATCTTTCCGCCGAAGCTACGGCGCACCTGGACGCCTGCAATCCCTGCCTGACGCGGGTGGCCGAGGTTGAGCAGCCGCTGGCGAGCTTCCGCGCTGTGTCGCTGGCGTGGAGCGAGCGTCGCTCCGCCACGCTGCCGTTGCAGGAGTTTGCGCCGGTGCGGCCGCGCTGGACGCGCCGTTTTGTATGGGGTGCTACTGCTGCCGCGGCTCTTGTAATTGGGATCGTCGTTCCCACGCTGCATGCTCCCGCCGCCACCGAGACGAACGTCGCGGTTGCTGCGGTGGCTCCGGCGCCGGTTGCACCCGTGGTGCAGGTGGCGCATATTTCCCGCGAGGAGCAGATTGCTCGCGACAACCAGATGCTGCAGGCCATCGATCGCGAGTTGAATGCGTCGGTGGAGTCGCCGGCGGCGCTGGGCCTGCCTGTGGACGGCCGCAGCCGTGGCCATAATCGCTCGACGATGCAGGATTAGTTTGATCGGCAGTTCGGGCCCCAACAGTTTTCGTACAATCAGAAGGATCGCGTGACGCTTCTCCGCCCAACTCGTTTGCTGTTGCTGGCCGGGCTCTGCCTGCTACTGGCAGGTGCGCCTGCGGCTTCCAGCGCTCAACGCGGCGGCGGCCCTCCGGGCGGCGGCGGTGGTGCGCCGGGTGGTGGTTCACCGGGTGGTGGAGGCATGGGCGGCGGCAATATGGGCGGCGGACCTCAGGGCGGTGGGGGCTTTGGCGGCGGTAACGGCCGAATGCAGCCCAACGGCACGAACGGGAATGTGGGACCGTATCGCAATCCGGCGGCGCCCAATGGGCCGACCATGCGGCCTGAGCCGATGCTGGCTCCATCGGGCGCGGGACGATTCTGGGATGAGCGCAGGACGGTAAAGGCGCTGCGGCTGAGCAACGATCAGCAGCACCGCATGGACACGATCTTCGATGCCAACAAGGGCACGCTGATGTCGCTGTATCAGAACCTGCAGCGCGAAGAGACCAAGCTGACGTCGATGTCGCAGGCGGACCTGCAGGACCAGTCGAAGGTGTTTGCGGCGATCGACCGCGTTGCGCAGGCTCGCGCCGAGCTGGGCAAGGAGCGCGCGTTCATCCTGATCCAGATTCGCCAGCAGTTGGATAGCTCGCAGCTCGAGAAGCTCGATCATCAGATCGCGGCCTCGCACTAACTCGGGATTATTCCCTTACAAATTTCCACGCAAGCCCTGCTCGCGTTCGATGGCTTCGAACAGCGCCTTGAAGTTGCCTTTGCCGAAGCTGCGGCTGCCTTTGCGCTGGATGATTTCGTAAAAGAGTGTGGGGCGGTCTTCGACGGGGCGGGTAAAGATCTGCAGCATGTAGCCTTCGTCGTCGCGGTCGACGAGGATGCCGAGGCGCTCGAGCTCGTCGATGTTCTCGTCGATCTTGCCGACGCGGCCCTGGAGCTCGGTGTAGTAGGTGTGGGGCACGGTGAGGAACTCGATGCCCTGGGCCTGCAGACGGCTGACCGTGTCGAGGATGTCCGCCGTTGCGAGCGCGATGTGCTGCACTCCGGGGCCTCCGTAGAACTCGAGGTACTCTTCGATCTGCGACTTGCGCTTGCCTTCGGCGGGCTCGTTGATGGGGAACTTCACGTAGCCGTTGCCGTTGGCCATGACCTTGCTCATCAGCGCGGAGTACTCGGTGGAGATGTCCTTGTCGTCGAAGTGCTGGTAGAGGCCGAAGCCCATGACGTCTTCGTAGAACTTGACCCACTCGTTCATGGCGTTCCAACCGACATTGCCGACGCAATGGTCGATGTGCAGCAGGCCGACGGGGCGGGCTACGTCGTCGTTGGGTACAGCCCGGTAGCCGGGGAGGAAGGGGCCGTTGTAGTCGCTGCGTTCGACGAAGGAGTGCAGGGTGTCCCCGTATGCCATGATGCTGGCGACGACGGCGCGGCCGTGCTCGTCTTCGATCACGCGCGGCTCTTCGGCACTGCGGGCGCCGCGTTTGGTGGTTTCTTCCCAGCTCTTGCGGGCGTCATCGACCCAGAGAGCGATGGAGCGGACGCCGTCACCATGCTTCGCAATGTGCTCGGCTACGTCAGAGTTGGGCTTGAGTGGCGTGGTGAGAACGAAGCGGACCTTGCCCTGCTGCACAACGTAACTGGCGCGATCGCGGCGGCCGGTCTCGGGGCCAGCGTAGGCGACGAGCTTCATGCCGAAGGCCGCGCGGTAGAAGTATGCCGCCTGGCGCGCGTTGCCGACGAAGAACTCGACGTGATCGGTGCCGCGCAGGGGGAGGAAGTCTTCGTGGGGCGCTGTGGCTTCGTGGCCGGGTTGCAGGGTTGCTGTGCTCATGGTGTCTCCGTAACGGTAAGATGCAGCCGTCCAACAGCCGAGGATAAGCCAGCCCGTGCGGTTCTGGCTAGGCGTTCGCGGTCATCCACGGTGTGTGACCTGTCTGCGTTCGCGGGTACAACTTACGCGGCAATTGCCAGTCAGACCGATCCGATCCAGAGCGAGCGACGATATCCTTGGTTAGCTGCATTACAAACAGCAAGGTAACCGTCGCCAAGTGGAAAAGATCAAACAAGAAGCCTCGTCACTCAAAGTCGCGCTGGACAATATGCCGGTGGGGATTTCGTGGGCTACGCTCGACGACAAGAAGATTGTATTCATGAACCGGCGGTTCACGGAGATGTTTGGCTACGGTCTGGAAGACATCACCACGATTGGAGAATGGCTGGAGAAGGCGTATCCGTTCCCTGAAGACCGCGCGCTGGCAGCCGAGAAGTGGGATGCCTGCGTTACTTCTCCTGATGAACGGACACAGGCCAACGATGCCCTCGAACTGCGGGTTCGATGCAAAGATGGCGGGATCAAGATCGTGCTGCGCAGCGGCGTTGTGCTGCCGGGCACGAACTGGGCGCTGGCGACGTTCATCGACATCACCAGCCGCAAACAGGATGAGCTTCGTCTGCAGGCAGCCGAGCGTCGCGTGCGTGAAGGCCAGGCAATCTACCAGTTGCTGATCGACAATTCGCCGGACATTACGGTGATCCTGCCGTTTGACGGTAGCCCGCGCTACGTCTCGCCGGCGGTTGAACAACTTACCGGTTTCAATGCCGATGAGTTCCTTACGCATGACTTTGAAGAGCTGATCCACCCCGACGATCGCGCGGCCATGACGCAGGCCATCACGAGTCTTCGTCGCGGTGCCCGCTCGGGCGCCTACCAGTGCCGCACACGGCACAATGATGGCAGCTATCGCTGGGTGGAAGCTACGACGAGTACGTATGCCGATCCCACGACGCAGCTCGCCGCCGGGATCGTGACCATCGTGCGCGACATTAGCGAGCGGAAAAAGCGCGAAGATGACATGGCTGTCGAGCTTTCGCAGCTATCCGAGGCAGCGACCATTGATGACCTCACCGGCATTGCGAACCGGCGGCGCTTTCAGCAGATGCTGCAGGCCGAGTCTTCGCGCCAGTTGCGGTCAACGCGCGACCTGTCGCTGTTGCTAATCGACATCGACTACTTCAAGCAGTACAACGACCTGTACGGTCACCCTGCCGGCGATCAATGTCTGCGGCGGATCGCGCAGACGCTGAGCTCGGTGCTGCGGCGCGATGCGGACCTGCCGGCACGGATTGGTGGCGAGGAGTTCGTTGCCGTTATGCCGATGACTACCGTCGATGGCGCGGAGCTGGTTGCGCAGCAACTGCTTGCAGCGATTGCCGACTTGAAGCTGGAGCACCGTGGCAGCCCGCTGGGGCGCGTGAGCGCGAGCGTTGGCGTGGCATGCTGGCCGGCTGGCGTTCCACTCGATCGTGATCGCCTGATGCGGGCGGCTGACGAAGCGCTGTACGTTGCGAAGGGTGCCGGGCGTAACACGTATCGCCTGCAGGCCGAAGATCCGCTGACGGTTGTCGGCCACAGCTAAGGCGAGTCAGGCTGGCGCGATGTAGCCTGTGCAGTCACCCAGGACAATTGATGGAAGAGCGTCGCGCTCGCATCGGGCGGAGAGCGTGACCTCATCCCCGTCCATAAGCCATGCTCGCTGTTCGTCGTTGGCGAGCGTCAGCGGCTGCTGGCCGTTGCGGGTTACCTCCAACAGACAACCTGCCTGCTCTCGTTGGGGGCCGGAGATGGTTCCGGTTGCGAGCAGATCGCCGGGGCGGAGGTTGCAGCCGTTGCTGGCGTGGTGCGCAATCATCTGGGCCGGCGTCCAGTAGAGGTCGCGCGTGTTCGCCGCGCCCAGGGGCATCGGGGGAAGCGTTGCGGCGCGGCTGCGTTCGGTGCTCAGGCTTGCGGACACGTTTATGTCGAGAGCACCGCGCTGCTGATTTTTGTCGCTCCACAGGTAATCGAGTGGCCGTGGGTCGCTGGTTTCGCGCGCTGCGACGGGAACGCGGAAAGGGTCGAGGGCCGCCCACGGGGTGATCCATGGAGAGATGCTGGTCGCGAAGCTCTTGCCGAGGAACGGACCGAGGGGTTGGTACTCCCACGCCTGCACATCGCGCGCGGACCAGTCGTTGAGTAGCGTGACGCCGAAGATAGCCTCCTCGGCCTGCTCGATTGCGATGCGTTCGCCGAGAGCGTTCGCTCGCCCGATCACGAGGGCGAGCTCCAGCTCATAGTCGAGAGCCGCTGTTGGAGCGAAGGTTGGTGGTTCGCCTTCGTGCGCAGGCTTGCGTTGTCCCCACGGACGCCGCACCGGTGTTCCGCTCACAACGACAGACGACGCGCGACCGTTATAGGCGATGGGAATGTGCTTGTAGTTCGGCAGCAGCGGCTGGTCGGGGCGAAAGAGTTCGCCGACTCGCCGCGCGTGATGCAGGCTTGCATAGAAGTCCGTGTAGCCGCCAACTTCGAGGGGGAGCCGCAACGTCGCCTTGTCGAGCGGCACGAGCGCTTCGCGGATCTTCTTTTGGACATTGCTCTTGGCGGAGACGTGCAGCAGAGCTGTCAGGTGTTCGCGGAACTCCGCCCAGACCACGGGCCCCATCGCGAGAAAGCGATTGAGGGTTGGTGCGCAGAGTTCGGCGTCACAGAAGTCTGGGAGCAGGCGCTGCGTGGCGAGCTGCTGGAGATCGAGCGCTAAGCCGCCAATGCGGACGCAAAGACGAACGGCGCCTTTGTGTTCCAGGGCGCCGAACGGCAGATGATTCAGTCCGAAGCCATGCGACTCATTGGCGCCTTCAACCCAGCTTTGCGCCACGGTCGTCATGTTACTTCGCCGTGCTGAACGTCCACGTCGTTACGGTGTGGTACGTCTGGCCGGGCTTGAGCTCGGTGGATGGAAAGTTCGCGTGGTTGGGCGAGTCGGGGAAGTGCTGCGTCTCCAGGCAAAGGGCGCTGCGCTTTTGATACGGCTTGCCACCGACGCCGGTCACGCCGCCGTTGAGGAAGTTGCCGCTGTAAAACTGCACACCCGGCTGGTCGGTTTCCACCAGCAGCACGCGACCGCTCGCGGGGTCATAGACCTTCGCCGCGGGACGCAGGTGGCCGGCTGCGCCATCGACCACAAAGTTGTGGTCGTAACCGCCGCCGAACTCAAGCTGCTGGTTCTTGGCGTCGATGCGCGATCCGATGGTCATCGGCTTGGTAAAGTCGAACGGCGTTCCATGAACTGAAGCGATTTCGCCAGTTGGAATCAATGTCGAGTCGACGGGAGTGTACTTGTCGGCGTGCAACGTGACCTCGTTGCCGAGGATGCTTGGATTGCCTTCGCCGCTGAGGTTGAAGTAGGAGTGGTTCGTGAGGTTGACGACGGTCGGCTTGTCGGTGGTCGCGCTGTACTCGATGCGTACGGTGTCGCCGGTGAGGGTGTAGCGGACGTGTGCGGTCAGTGTTCCGGGAAAGCCCTGGTCGCCGTCCGGGCTGACGAGCGAAAACTCGACACCGTTGGGGATCTCCTTCGAGGTCCAGTTCTTCTGGTCGAAGCCCACCGTGCCGCCGTGCAGCATGTTGCCGTTGTTGTTGACGGTGATCTGATAGCTCTTGCCTTCGAGCTTGAACTTGCCTTTACCGATGCGGTTCGCGTAGCGGCCGGGCACCGTCCCGAAATACGAGTTGGTGTTGTTCAGGTAGGGATCGATCGAGCCGTAGCCGAGGACGATATCCGCCATCTTGCCGTTACGGTCTTTGGTGTCGATGGCGATGACGCGCGCGCCAAAGCTGATCAACTGCATCTCCACGGAAGCGCTCTTCAACGTGTAGAGCTCGACGGTCGAGCCGTCAGGAAGTTTTCCGAAGGGTTTGTGGGTTACGGTGGCTTGCGCGACTACAGATGTCATGCAGAGAAGCATAACGTGAAGCAGCTTCATGAGGTTGGCACACTCGCGGTGGATTTTTTTGCGGCAACGTACACGCTACTCTCGGCCGCATCCGCTACTATACGCCTCCGGCCGCGTGTGCGCCGATTGCCAACGGCCCGGTGTCAGAGGCATCATGTGGCATGCAAAAGAACCTCTTTCGCCTCGCTGCCTGCACCTTCGCGATCCTCCTGAGTGGCTTCGGAATCGACCGCGCCGCCCATGCCGCCGCACCTGTTGACCCCACCGCGCATTGGGTTGGAACCTGGGGCGCCGCTCCCATGGCCGCTTCCAACGCCAAGGCCGACCTTTTCGCCAGCCCCACTGGAACAACCCTGCGCGAGATCGTGCACGTGTCGCTCGGCGGCTCGACCGTTCGCGTTGTCTTCACCAACGAGTTCGGACTTGAGTCGCTGAACATCGACGCTGCCAACGTAGCCACTCCCGGTGCCGACGGCGCGATTTCCAACGCGGTGCCGCTCACCTTTGCCGGCAAGCCCGCAGTCACCATTCCGGCCGGAGCGCTCATGGTCAGCGATCCCGTCGCGATCAAGCTCGCGCCGCTCTCCGATCTGAGCGTCAGCTTTTTCCTCCCCGCGCAATCCGTCAGCACGGTTACGTGCCATGGCTTTGCCGATCAGACGAGCTACATGGTCGATGGCAACTCCGTCTCCGCAGGGACGCTGGATGGAGCGAAGAAGCTTTATAGCTGGGACTTCCTGAAAGGCGTTGACGTTGCCGGCGGCATGACCAGCGGAGCTATTGTTACCTTTGGCGACAGCATTACCGACGGTGCCCACAGCACACGTGACGCCAACGCGCGCTGGCCTGACGTGCTCGCACGGCGGCTGCAGGCCGACAAGACTACCGCTGACATGGGCGTGCTCAACATGGGCATTGGCGGCAACCGCATTCTGCACGACGGCACCGGCCCCAATGCGCTGGCGCGCTTCGATCGCGACGTCATCGCGCAGGCTGGCGTTCGCTACGTAATTCTCCTGGAGAGCATCAACGACATCGGCCACGGTGCGCAGCCGCCACGGGCTCCAGTCGACGCTATTACGGCTGACCAGTTGATCGCCGGCATGGAGCAGATGATCGACCGCGCACACATGCACGGCATCAAGGTGATTGGCGCCACGCTGACACCGTATGGCGGAGCGAAGTACTCGCGCGAGGACGGCCTGAAGATGGTGACCGCGGTCAACGACTTCATCCGGCACAGCGGCAAGTTCGATGGCGTTGTCGACTTCTACCACCTGACCGAAGACCCCGCCAACCCGCAGAAGTTCCTGCCGGCGTACGACTCCGGCGACGACCTGCACCCGGGTGACGCCGGCTACAAGGCTATGGGCGAGGCTATCGATCTGAAATTGTTCAAGAAGTAGGGAGCGAAAATTTCAACAGGGTTCGCTCAAGCTTTGAGCCGACGGGCCGATGAGTGCTGTAGCAAGAGGCCCTTGCACTTCTGCACTCCGGACCGCGGGCTCCCTGTTGAATTCGGTCCGTGTACTGCTCAAAAAGAAGAGGGCGGCGAGAACTTCTCCCCGCCGCCCTTTTCGTTAATCGCGAAATTTACTTGAGCTCGTAGCCTGCGAAGAAGTAGCCGATTTCAAACGCGGCCGTGTCCTCGGCGTCCGAGCCGTGGATGGCGTTCTCGCCGATCGACGAAGCGAACTGCTTGCGTATGGTGCCCTCGTCAGCTTTGGCCGGGTCGGTTGCGCCCATCAGCTTGCGCAGATCGGCGATGGCGTTGTCCTTCTCGAGCACCATGGGGTAAATAGTGCCGGAGCTCATGAAGTCGGTGAGCTCGCCGAAGAAACCGCGCTCGGCGTGAACGTAGTAGAAGCCCTCGGCCTGCTGCTTGGTGAGGACGATCTTCTTGATGGCGACCAGTTTGAAGCCGGCCTTCGAAATTTCGGCCAGGATGGCGGCGGTGTAGCCCTTCTTGACGGCGTCCGGCTTGATGATGCTGAAAGTGCGCTGTGACAACGGAATTCTCCTTAGTTTGACTGCTCTTTTAGTGTAAATGGCCGCTGCCCGGGGCTGGCACGGCTGCAGCGAGGCGATTTGCTCGCTGCAGCGTCCAATAGCCATGCGCTGGACCGTATGGATCTGGGCCGTGGGTTGTGCCGTTTGGGCGATCGACGGCCTGCTTTCGCTGCGCAACGGAGACCTGCAGCAGGCAAAGCTGGCGTTCCTACTGGCGCTGCTGTTTGCGATCGCGTTTGCTTTCTTCCGCGAACAGCAACCCCGCCGGTAGGCTTATTTGCCGAGCAGCTTCGCCATCATGTCGCCGATCTCTGACGGCGATTTGACGACGTGGATGCCGGCATCGGCCATCGCTTTCATCTTGCTGGCAGCGGTACCTTCGCCGCCGGAGATGATGGCTCCGGCATGGCCCATGCGGCGGCCCGGAGGCGCCGTCTGGCCGGCGATGAAGCCAACGACCGGCTTGCGCACGTTCTCCTTGATGAAGGCCGCGGCGGCTTCTTCGGCTGTTCCGCCGATTTCACCGATCATAATGATGGCTTCGGTGTCGGGGTCGTCGTTGAGCAGGCGGAGCGCATCGATGTGCGTTGTGCCGATGATGGGATCGCCGCCAATGCCGATGGCCGTTGACTGGCCGATTCCTCTCTGGGTCAATTGATAGACAGCCTCATAGGTCAGCGTGCCGGACTTGGAGACGATGCCGACCGAGCCTTCCTTATGAATGCGGCCGGGCATGATGCCGATCTTGGCCTTGCCGGGCGAGATAACGCCGGGGCAGTTCGGTCCGATGAGCCGCGACTTCGAGTTGCGAACCACTTCCCACGCCTTCACCATGTCCAGCACGGGAATGCCTTCGGTGATGCAGACGATCAGGGGAATGCCGGCGTCGGCGGCTTCGAGGATGCCATCGGCAGCTGCAGGAGGCGGGACGAAAATGACGGTCGCGTTCGCGCCCGTTTCCTTCACCGCTTCTTCAACGGTGTTGAACACCGGCCAGCCTTCGTGGATGGTGCCGCCCTTGCCGGGCGTTACGCCGCCGACAACGAGCTTGTTGCCGAATTGCTTCGCGTACTCGTCGCAGCCCTTGGCGTGGAAGGTGCCTTCGCGTCCGGTGATGCCCTGCACGATCAGACGTGTGTCATTGCCTACGAGAATGCTCATTAGTTGACTCCCTTCGCGGCAGCGACAGCGAGGTCGGCAGCTTCTTTCATCGTTGCGCCGATCTGGACTTTCAGGCCGCTCTCGGCAATGATCTTGCGGCCTTCTTCGACGTTGGTTCCTTCAAGGCGAAGAATGATGGGCAGCTTCACGTTGAGCTTCTTCGCCGCGGCGACTACAGCGGTTGCGAGCACATCGACGCGCAGGATGCCGCCGAAGATGTTGATGAAGATGGCCTTCACGTTAGGGTCGGAGAGCAGGATGCCGAACGCGTTTTCGATCTGCTCCTGGTTGGCTCCGCCGCCTACGTCCAGGAAGTTCGCAGCCTTGCCGCCGGCGTAGTCGATGATGTCCATCGTTGCCATGGCGAGGCCGGCGCCGTTCACCATGCAGGCGATCGAGCCGTCGAGCTTGATGTAGTTCAGCGCATACTTGCTGGCTTCGACCTCGAGCGGGTCTTCTTCGCTGATGTCGCGCAGCTCCTTCAGGTCCTTGTGGCGGAACATCGCGTTGTCGTCGAAGTTGATCTTGCAGTCCAGCGCGAGGAGCTTGCCGTCCTTGGTGGTGATGAAGGGGTTGATCTCCATCAGCGTGGAGTCGGTCTCCATGAAGGCGCGGTAGAGGCCCATCATGAACTTCACCGCGTCGCCGATTTGCGCGGGGGCGAGGCCGAGCTTGAAGGCGAGCTTGCGGGCCTGGTAGGGCTGCAAGCCGATGCCGGGGTGGATGTACTCCTTGAAGATCTGGTCGGGCGTGGAGTGCGCGACTTCTTCGATATCCATGCCGCCGTGCTGCGAGGCCATGAAGACAACCTTGGCGCTGGCGCGGTCGAGCACGATGCCGAGATAAAGCTCGCGGTCGATGGCAGAACCGGCTTCGATGAGCAGGCGCTGAACCTTCTGGCCCTGCGGCCCGGTCTGATGCGTGACGAGCTGCATGCCGAGGATCGCCTTCGATGCGGCATCAGCATCTTCAATGTTCCTGGCAAGCTTGACGCCGCCGCCCTTGCCACGGCCGCCGGCATGAATCTGGGCCTTGACGACAACGACGGCATTGCCGGCTGAGAAGAGCTGCTTGGCGGCCGTGTCGGCCTCCTCGAGGGTTACGGCCATTTCGCCCGCCGGCACAGGTACACCGTAGCGGCGAAGGATTTCCTTGGCCTGGTACTCATGAATTTTCATGCACGCTCCAGAGGCCGCTGGGAACTGCGGCCCAACAAGTTATCGTAGTCACTGGCAGCAACCACCCGCAAGCCACAAAACCGATAATCGGTGGCTTGGTGCGAAATCAGGACGACGCTCTGAAACCAGCGTAAAGATTGGGCCACAATCATGGCGTGACTCGCGTCACGGCTGTGCAGTTGCTGCCGTGCCGGCTCCGCGGAGGGCGGCTTTGGTAGGCTCGGAAGAGCCATGTCCATTCAGCCCGAACTGCGCCGCCTGATCGAACAACGCGAGACGTTCTCGTACGAAGCCGCCCGGGAGTTGATGCACCGCATCCTCGCGGGTGAGGCTGCCGACGTGGAGATCGCGGCGATGCTCGGCGCAATGGCGGCTCGCGGAGAGAGTGCTGCCGAGATTGCCGGGTTTGCAGCCACGATGCGCGAGGCTGCGACGACGCTACCGCTGACGGCTGCCGAGCAGGCGGGGCTCGTGGATACCTGCGGGACCGGTGGCGATGCGAGTGGGAGCTTCAACATCTCTACCGCTGCGGCGCTGGTGGCTGCGGCGGCGGGCGCGAAGGTGGCCAAGCATGGCAACCGGGCGATTACGTCGCGGTGCGGGTCGGCGGACGTGCTGGATGCGTTGGGGATTCCGACACAGCTTGCGCCCGAGGATGCTGCAGCGGCGTTGCGGGAGTATGGGTTCTGCTTCCTGCTGGCTCCGGCGCATCATCCGGCGATGAAGGCGGTGATGCCGGTGCGACGCGCACTCGGCGTACGGACGGTGCTGCATGTGCTGGGGCCGTTGCTCAATCCTGCTGGAGCGCGGAGGCAGGTGATGGGGGTGTATCAGGCGCGGCTGGTGCCGCTGGTGGCGGAGGCGATGACGATGCTGGGTGTGGAGCATGCGCTCGTCGTGCATGGTGATGGTGGCTTGGATGAGCTGGCGTTGAGTGGGCCTAGCGAAGTGGCTGAAGTGCGCGGTGGGAAGGTGTCGCTGTATACGGTCGCGCCGGAGGAGTTTGGGCTGGAGCGGGCTCCGCTGGCTGCGCTCGAGGGTGGAGGAGCGGCGGCGAATGCGGAGATACTGACCGCCATCTTTGCGGGAGAGCGCGGGGCGAAGCGGGACATCGTGGTGTTGAATGCCGCGGCAGTGCTGATGACTGCGGGATTGGCGAAGGATGTGCGCGAGGGCGTGACAGTCGCGGCGTCGGCGATAGACTCAGGTGCGGTAACGAAGCTGGTGGAAGCGCTGCGGGGTTAGTGCTTGATGAAGTACATCAGCCAGCTCACGACGACCACCGAGCTGGCAAAGAGCACGAAGCAGTAGGCTCCGAAGCGGATCATCATCTTCGGCTCCGAGCGCTGGGTGATACCGAAGACGATGGACGTGAAGAAGGCGAAGAGCAGGGCCGCGCTGTAGTGCGTGAGCATCTAGGAAGCCTTCCTTCCGTTGGCCAGCGAGTGGGCGTCGACCGCAGCGATGAAGTTGAGCAGGCCGGTGACGATGATAAATTTTCCGCCGTAGTCGGCGAGGGTGGTGACGACGGGGGCGGTGCCCCAGCTGAAGGCGCGGGCGATGAAGTAGAGCAGGCCGCCGCCGAGTTGGCCGATGAAGCCGAGGATGTCCAGGATGTCGCCGGTGTTAGGCAAGTAGATCTTGCCGTGCAGGCTGAGGCCGATCGAGTACATGCTGATGATCGAGACAAACAGCAGCGCGGCGCGGATGTATTTGCCGAGCAGCAGGTGGCCGGCGCCGGGGACGAGCCAGCCGACGAGAAGGACGAGGCCGGGAAGGCTGGATTTTTCGCCGGGAAGGCGCTGGGAGATTTGCTGCGCTTCAGTTGCCATCGTGGACGATTCTATCAGCCTCCGATGCGCAGCAGCTCGGTCTGGCGGGGGCCGGTGACGACTGCTCTGCCGGGATAGGTGATCATGTCAATCTCGCTCCTTACGCCAAACTCGCCGGGGAAGTAGATGCCGGGCTCGACGGAGAAGCAGGTGTGGGGGAGGAGCAGGCGCTCGTCGTGGGTTTCGAGGTTGTCGAGGTGGGCTCCGTTGCCGTGGAGCTCGGTGGCGATGTTGTGGCCGGTGCGGTGGGTGAACCACTGGCCGAAGCCGGCGTTGCGGATGACGTTGCGGGCGGCGTCGTCGGCCTGGAAGCCGGCGATGGGACGGTTGGCTGCGAAGGCCTGTTCGACGGCGGCGATAGCGGCGTCGCGGGCGTCTCGGACGGTGTTGAAGATGAGGGTTTCGTGGTCGGTGGGAGCGCGGTTGACGACGGCGGTCCAGGTGATGTCGTACCAGATGGCATGGGGTTGGGCGACGCCGGAGCTGTCGGCGAGCTTGGCCCAGATGTCGATGAGGATGAAGTCGCCGGAGCGGATGGTGCGGGCGTTGAAGGGAGTGGGCTCGTAGTGGGAGTCGGCGGAGTTGGGGCCGCAGGAGACGTTGGGGCCGTGCTCCCAGATGAGGCCTTCGCGGCGGAAGGCTTCGGCGATCCAGTTGACCATGGCGAACTCGGTTGTGCCGGAGCCGCGGGCGAGTGTGCCCATCTGCTTCCATCTCGGTGATGTCGGCGTTCGAGCGGACGTTGTCGGCGATGTACTTCCATCCGGCGGTTAGGACTCGGTCGAGGCGTTGCTGGGCTTCGAAGTGGGTGGCGATCTGGGCTTCGGTGAGGACGGCTTCGAAGAGGGAGACGATGTCGGCGGAGCTTGCTACGTCTTTGCCAAAGGAGCGGACCAGCTCGACGGTTCCGGCGTCGACCATGGAGACGTACATGATGGCGTTGCGCGGGGAGTATTGCATGGCGACTTTGGTGGCGCCGGTGAGGAGTTTTTCGAGGTTGGCTTCGAGCTCCTGCCAGGAGGAGTATTCGAGTTTGGCGCCGGGGAGGGTGTCGAGTTTGCCGGACTCGATGCGATGGACGAGCTTTTTGGGCTCGCCGGTGGCGGGGATGAAGTAGTACCAGCGGCGGGAGACGAAGGAGGACTCGTCGAGGCCCAGGATGCGGTAGGCGAGGGGGTCGCGGTGGTGATGGTCGTAGAAGAGCCAGCCGTCAAATTTATTTTCGCGGAGTGCGGATTGGATGGTTTCGAGGTTCATCGTCTTTAGTATGCTCCCGGCGGATGCTGTAGCCCCCTCCCCCTGGGGGTTTGGTCCTAAAGTCTTCAAGAGTAATGGGTTAGGTCTGGACCTGGAGTCCGGACCTTTTGCAAAAGTCTTGAAAACACAGTGTTTAGCGGTTGACTGCCTCCGTAAAGTCCTCAAAATATTGAGCTTGAGGGTCTGCGCGTGGGGTAAACGGGGACGGAAAAGCCCGGCCTGAGCCGGGCTGTGACTGTACTTCTTCTGTCTCTATTATACGAGGCCTGTCAAGGGGTGGGCCAGCGGTGGGCGGGTTGGTTTATACTTCCGCGAAATTTATTGTTCACCAGTAAAACAAACGTAAATGAGCGGAGCGCGTTCCGGTTGGGGCGCAAAAGAGGGAGAACTTATGCGGGATGCTCGGAACAGTCTTGACCGGCGGTCTTTCCTGAAGCTGGGCGCTTCTGGAGTTGCGGCGGCGAGCAGTGCGGGGTTTCTTCCGGAGCTGCTCGCGGAGCCAGCAGGGGCGGTGGTGCTGCGGTCGGCGGCGATGGAGCTGCGGCTGGATGGAGCTACGGGGTTGCCGATGGAGTATCGGCTGGTGCGGTCGGGGGTGCGGTTCACGGGGGATGTTTCGGGAGTTCCACTGCAGGCGCGGTTGTGCCGGAGGGAGCCGTGGGAGTTTGCGGGGGTTGCGGTGCGGCCGAGTGGGCACAGAGTCAGTGGGGGGCGCGCGGATTTTCACTTTACGGCGATGTTTGCGGCGGAGGCGGCTGCGGCAGAATTTGTGCTGCGGTATGCGCTGGAGGGACGTACGGTTCGGGTGACGCTGGAAGAGGTTCAGGAGCGGGCGGGATTCGAATTGATTTCTCTGGGAATGCCTTCGCTGGTGAGCGTGGAGGAGCACGACAGCGACGCGTGGCTGGCGCATGGCAATGCCGGGGGCGACATGGTGGCGCTCAGCGAGGCGAAGGCGGGCAAGCTGGGAGTGAACAGCTTCTGGGGAGAGATCAATGGGGTGTTGCCGGTGGTGATGGCGGGGCACTCGGGAGCGGTGTGCGTGCAGGAGACGACGGCGTTCATGGATGGGACGCTGCTGAGTGTTGAAGGCGGGGCTCCAAAGCGGCGCGCGTGCCTGGGAACGACGAAGGTGCATCGCGTGGATGGAGGCGCCTGCTACAACATGAACCTTGGTCGAGGGATGCCGTTGAGCTGCGGGAATCGCGCGACGCCGAACCTGATTGTTGAACAGACTTCAGCGTGTCGGCTGGATTTTCTTGAGCCGGCTGCGGGTGGTCGAGCACTGAACTGGATGGATGGAGCGAAGCTGGTGCGGGCGCGGATGCCGGGGATTCCGAATC
>JAZKBC010000125.1:32274-37376 GCA_040388825.1 Acidobacteriota bacterium
GGGTGGATGAGCCGAAGTTTCCGCAGGCTGGGGCGACGTTTGAGCATTGCGAGGAGATGATTCGCCGAGTCCATGCGCTGACCGATGGAGCGCCGCAACTGGTGCATCTGTGGGGATGGCAGTTTCGAGGGAAGGATACGGGCTATCCAGCGGTGAACGTGGTGGATGAACGGCTGGGTGGGTATGAAGGAATGATGCGGTTGATGGAGCGGGCGAAGCCGTTGAACGTGACGGTGAGTCTTTCGGATAACTACGACGATGCGTATCGCAGCAGCCCGGCGTGGAACGAGGCGATGATTGCGCGCAAGCCCGATGGCGAGCTTTGGAAGAGCCGCGAGTGGACCGGCGAGGAGAGCTACATTCAGGGGTTGGCGAAGTACATGGAAGGGCCGGGACCGGAGCGGGTGCGGTATACGTGCGAGCGCTACAAGCTGCCGGGGACGATCCATGTGGATGTGCTTTCGTACTACGCGATCCGGAATGACTGGGACCCGAAGCGTCCGGCGAGCGGGATACGCAACCTGGAAGCGGGGCGGTATCGGGTGCTGGAGGAGTTCGGCAAGCATGGCGTGGATGTGACGTCGGAGGGTTTGCGGTATCCGTTTATCGGGAAGATGAGCATGTGCTGGTACGCGGGTGGGCCGTCGCCTTGCCCGTTTGGTGGAAAGCCGGTGCCGATGCTGTCGCTGATTTATCGCAAGAGCGCGGTGTGGGGGAGGGCGGGGAACTCGGGCGAGCTGCCGCTGCTGCTGATGATGTTTTACGGCGAGGCACAGCACAGCATCTTCAATGGCGATGCGCCGGTGGAGCGGATGCTGGACTCGTTTTACCTGGCGATGGTGCCGTGGTTTCGTCTGCACCTGCTGAACGTGGAGGGATTTGAGCGCGACGGGGAACGGACGTTGACGACGCTGGAAGGCAATGGGAATCGCGTGAGTATTGATTGGGAGAAAAAGAGCTACAGCGTGTTGCTGGATGGAGCGGAGGTGGCGCGGGAGAGTGCGACGTTCTGTCCGCTGGGGGAGGACAGGATCGCGATGTACTCGCTTGCGGATGGGCCGTTGACGGCTACGCTGCCGTTGGGCTGGAAGGCAGACGAGGTGCAGGCGGTGGCGTTGTTTGCGGAGAGGAAGGAGGCGGTGAAGTTTGAGGTGGACGGGAGGAGGGTTACGGTGGCGATGGAGGCTCGGCGGCCGGTGATGTTGCACAGGGGAAGGGGTGCAGATCCTCGGCTGGGATGACGACCGGAAAAGCAACAGCATCAGGAACGGCGACAGGGGTGGGTCGGAGGTTGGGCTAACCCACATCTCAGAAGCGAGATGTGGGGCACCCGGATTTGTGTCTGGGGAGCGTGTGTCCGACAGATGGGTGGGACGGATGGTGGGTGAGTAGGGATGAGCGGTTGAAAGCGGTGGAGATTTGGGAGTGGGTCGTGTGAAATTGTAAGGGTTGAGGGAGACAGGGAGGAACCCTGGAGTCCCATGGCGTATCTAAAAGAAACAGTTTGGAGCTGCGGTGGACGTGTGTCTGCGTGCGGCGATGGTGATGGTTTGCGGCGAGAGCGAATGAGTGTCGAGGGGTTGATGGTGGCGGTTCGTGCCGCCGTGGTGGGGCTATTGCTGGTGAGTGTGGCGGGAGCGCAGGCGAATTCAGCCGGAAGCGCGACGCAGGCAGGCAAGCCGAGTGCGGTGGTGGTTCCGGTGGCCAAGCCGGCGGCTTCGAGCGTGGTGAAGGTTCCGCTGATTCAGAAGCCGCTGACGCTGGCGGACTTTGCGGGGATGAAGCCGAGGCCGGGGCTGGCAGAGACGCTGGGTGAGGCGACGGGATTTATCCAGAACACGCCGTTCGATGGGCAGGCGGCGACGGAGAAGACCGAGGTCTGGCTGGGGCATACGCATGCGGCGTTGTACGCGGTGTTTGTTTGCTATGACTCCCACCCGGGGCTGGTGCGTGGGCATTTGGCGAGGCGGGAGAACATTCTGAAGGATGACAACGTTTCGATTCTGCTGGATCCGTTTCAGGACCGGAGGCGCGGGATCATGTTCCAGGTGAATCCTCTGGGTGTGCAGGCGGATGCAGCGTGGACGGATGGTAATGGGACGGACTACAGCTACGACCAGGTGTGGAACTCGGAGGGGCGGAGGACGAAAGAAGGCTGGATGGCGGTGGTGGAGATTCCGTTCAAGAGCCTGCGGTTTCGCGAGGTGGGTTCGGACTGGGGCGTGGTGCTGTCGCGGAACTTTCCGCGCAACAGCGAGGTGGACTACTGGCCGCGGGTGGCGGCGTCGGTTTCAGGCGTGCTTTCGCAGGAAGGGACTCTGAGAGGCATTGAGCGCGTGGTGGGGTCGCACAACGTGCAGCTGAATCCGTATGCGCTGGCGCAGAACGAGAAGACGCTGGACGGGCTGAATCCGCTGGACCCTTACTTTAGCCAGAGGAGCGCCGAGGGGACGGCGGGCGGGGAAGCGAAGGCGGTGTGGAGGGATGCGGTGGTGTTCGACGCGACCGTGAACCCGGACTTCAGCGACGTGGAGAGCGATCAGCCGCAGTTTACGGTGGACCAGCGGTATCCGGTTTATTTTCCCGAGCTGCGACCGTTCTTTCTGGAGAATGCGAACTACTTTGCGACGAACATCACGATGGTGTACACGCGGCGCATTGTGCGGCCGGAGTTTGGAGCGAGGATTACGGGGAAGATCGGGAATACGAATGTGGGGTTCTTCCTGATCGATGACCGGCAGCCGGGGCGGACGGTTGATGCGGGCGATCCGCTGTATCAGAAGCGGGCGACGTTTGGTGTGGGGAGGGTGGCGCAGGACTTTGGTAAAAACCTGACGATCGGTGCGATGTATACGGATGAGGAGTTTGGGCAGGGATGGAACCGGGTGGGCGGCCTGGACTTTACGTGGAGAGCGACGCAGGCGTGGACGGTGAGCGCGCAGACGGCGGAGAGCTCGACGCATGGAAGCCGGGCGGATAGTGAGGCGACGATCTTTCCGAGCGGGTACTCGGCGGGGCCGGGGACGGATGTGCAGATCAATCGCAACGGGCACGCGTTCAACATGCAGGACGAGTACATGGACTACAGCGCGGGGTTTGTGACGACGGTGGGGTTCTTTCAGGCGCCGAACTTCCGGCAGAATTTTTATCACATGAACTACCAGTGGTTTCCGAAGAAGAGCGTGGTGCAGAGCTTCGGGCTGGAGACGGGCGATCAGGTGGCGTTCGACCATGCGGGGAACCGGGTGCTGCGGTACATGAGCTTTGATCCGTTCTGGCTGCTGCCACGGAATATTGTGCTGGCACCGCTGGTGGGACAGAACTCGGATACGGTGGGGCCACAGAACGGATATGCGCTGACGGGGAACCGGAACTTTACGGAGACGTTTGCCGGGATGGTGGCTCGCGGAGCGCCGTGGAGGCAATTGAACTTCAACCTGCGGTTCAACAAGGCAAGCAATGTGAACTACAACCCTGCGACGGGGCAGGCGCCTACGAACATGCGGCAGGAGGTTGTGAACGCGCTGGTGACACTGCAACCGATTCGGCAGTTGACGGCGGATGAGACGTACCTGCTGGACCGCGACCATGCAGCGAGCAATGGGCAGCTGGTGTATGAGAGCCAGGTGCTGAGAACGAAGCTGAATTACCAGTTCACGCGGGCGTTTTCGGCGAGGATGATCGTGGAGTATGACTCGACGCTGGTGAATGGGGCGCAGACTTCGCTGCAAAGGACCAAGCAGGTGCAGACACAGGCGCTGCTGACGTGGCTGCCGCATCCAGGGACGGCGATTTATGTGGGGTACAACAACGACATTCAGAATCTGGATCGCGGGCTGTGTAACCGGGTGGCGGGAGGGATGTGCGATCCGAACAATACGACGCCGCCGCGGTCGCCGCTTTATTTGAATGATGGGCGGCAGTTTTTTGTGAAGGCTAGTTACTTGTTGCGGTTTTAAGCTCGGGCGAGTTGGAGCTTGCGGAACGCGAGTGTGAGGGTGAGGAGCGCGAGGGTCGCGGTTAGGTAAAGCGGGGTGTTAGCGGACTGGGGTGTGGTGCCGATGAAGTCCAGCGTGTGGAGGTGGTGGAGGGGGCCGATGTACCACCAGATGACGTAGAGGGCTTCGAAGGGCTTGCGGGATTGGGTGGTGACTCCGAGAGCCAGTGCGAGCGCGGGGATGAAGAGGGCGGCGGTGAGCCAGGCGGCGAATGCGGCCATGTGGGCGGTTGCGAGGAGGTGGATTGCGAGGCCGGAGCCGGTGAGGGCGGTGAGGAGGGCTCCTGCGGTGTAGATGGCGAGGAACTGGCGGGGGAAGGCGCGGGGAGCGGAGAAGATGAGGGCTTCGGTGTGGAAGCGGGTTTCGCGGCTGCCGAGTTGGGACCAGAGGAGAGCGGGCCAGATCCAGGCTACGAGAAGGAGGTTTTGTGCGACTTCGAGGGGGGAGAAGAGCGAGCCGAGGATGAGGCCGGCGGCGATGAGATACCACCACCAGCGCTGGCCGCGGAGGAGGAGGCGGAGCTCGGCCTGGATGAGAGGGAGGAAGCGGGGGTGTTGGGGTGGTGTGAGAGGTTGAGGTAGGCTGCGGGCTTAGTTCCGCTGCGGGCAGAATACAGAGGTTCTTCGCTGCGCTCAGAATGAGGGTGTTCAAAATTCTGTGGTGGGCCTTCAAAATCGGTGGGTGATGTGGGGCTGTCGATCACTGCGGGGCCGTCGAGCGTTATTGGATTTTCGATCGGCTGCGATTTTTTCCTGCGGAATTGCAGCGGGAGTTCGCGGGCGGGGTCGAAGCGGTCGAAGAAGAGGGCGGCTAAGAGGGTGAGAGAGAACGCGGCGACGAGCCATGCGGCGCGGCTGAGGAGGATGGTGGTAGACCACTGGAGGCCGGGCCAGAGGAAGGTGTGGTCTATTTCTCGCCATGGAGCAGCAACAATCATGCTCACCGCCGCAGGTATAAATCCACCCACGCCCAGCTCATCTCGTAAAACCCGGCACACGATGTGTGAGTCAGGTCGGGATAAATCATCAGCGATTTCGTGCCGGGGATTCTATCGAATGTCGCACGGATCGTCGGCGCCGGACATGTCTCATCTTTCCCACCCGC
>JAZKBC010000126.1:0-6484 GCA_040388825.1 Acidobacteriota bacterium
CCATGCAGCAGACTCGCAGGTGGAACAACCTCTTGACCGTCTACAGGTACCCCCCCTCCCCCCTCATCTGTTGCCCGGGGCTAAGTGGTTTGGATTGTTTGGGTTGCAGGCGGGGATCTGGGCTACGCCTCTGATTCTAAAAGGGTTATCTGTCAAGTATTTCATTCGAAAAGGTTTAGGGGCGAAAGGCAGTGGCTGGTGGTTGGTGGCTAGTGGTTAGGAGCCTGGGCGGACGGCGGATGTTGGTGGCCGTTCGGGGTGCTTATTCCTAGTCCTACTTCTATTGTAAGTGGTTGGCGGGAGCAAGTGGGCCAAGAATCTTTGGGAGAAATCGCCTGTGTTGATGGGGGTTTTGGTGATTCTGGGGGGTGTGGGGGCTTGACAAGATTTCGGGGTGGGGTGGCGGGTGGATAATGGCTGTCTGGAGGGTGGCCTATGTTGGGAAAGAGGGGTGTGGTTGCACTGGGAGTTGCGGTGATCTGGGCGGGTGGGGTTGCCGTTGCTCAAAGTGGAGCGGATGGAAGTTCGCCGGCGGCGCCGGTGCTTTCCGCAAATGCGCTGGTGGTGGCGCGGGAGCTTGGAGTGGATACGGCGATGAAGCCGGTCGAGGCTGCGGGGGATGAGGCAGCGACGATGCGGGCGCTGCTGGCCCGGGAGCAGGCGGTGGAGCGGTTGCTGGTGGGGTCGCTGCAGATCGATACGGCGAACGCGGCGATCGATGAAGAGCTGGAGCAGATGCGGGCGGTGCGGGAGAAGATTTCGGCGCGGAGAGACAAGGCGCAGGGCAAGATCAATATGGCGTCGCTGGTGGCGGGAGCGCTGGGAACGGTGGGGACGGCGCTGCAGTTCCGTTCGGAGACGGCGAACCTGGGCAATGGGATTGGAGTGGCGGGAGGGTCGGCGTCGGTGGCACTGTCGCTGGTGGGGATGCATGAGCAGGGCGGGCGGATGGAGCTGGGGAGCTCGCCGCGGATGCTGGGGGAGTTGCTGATGCATGATGCGGCTCATGGGGATTTTCCGGCGATGGTCTGGGCGTATTTGAATGCGGCGGCGGCGGGTGAGAGCCAGACGCGGCGGGAGCTGCTGATTGCGAAGTGGACGCGGGAAGGGAAGCTGACGGCGACGGAAGCGATGAGTGGAGGGTCTCGGCTGCGGAGGCCGTTGAGTATTGATGAGTTGAACGATCACTATGCGATGCTGCTGGATTTGAAGGCGGCGGTGGAGCGGATGAAGGCGAGTGTGGGGGAGGTGGCGGAGGCGGTGGTAGGGGGTAGGTGAACAGGGTGGATGCAATGGCTGGCTTACTCGACATAGGGAGCAGCCACTAAGGCGTATTGGGACCACAGGGTTGTGGGGCTGGCCACTGATGAACGGGACATGTGAGGTATCGTGCGGGGTCCGCCAGCCGGTAATATCGGCGTACGAGCTTATTGTGTCCCCCGGGGGCAAGATTGCTCGCCGAGATGAGGAAGATGAAGATACTGTGTGTGGTTTTCGGGGTCGTGTTGCTTCTGGAGGGGTGCGGATCGGATTCTTACGTTGTGCGCTGCAGTGGTGCGGTGGGGGTATCGGGATCGGCGGGGGTGGCTGCGACCAGCAACCCGCAGGTAGCGCGTTACACGTTTGAGGCACCGGGGCCGGGGACAGTGACAGTGGACTTCGGTGTCGATACGCGGTATGGCCGCAGTACGGGAGCGGTGAAGGCAAGCGGACAAGGGCCGGTGAGCGTGCTTGTCGCGGGGATGCTGGCGCGGACGACGTATCACATGCGTGCCGAGTTCACGCCGGATGCCGGCGGCCCTGCGCAGCCAGATAGCGATCAGACGTTCACCACGGGAGACGTTCCCTGCAAATTTACGGCGGTGATCCAGGCGAGCACCGCCGCGGGGAAGAACCCGCAACCAGGAATTGAACTGGTGGATGGGTTGAATGCCGGCAGTTTACCGGCGCCTGTTGCGACCGATCTGCAGGGCAATATCATCTGGACTTATCCCTTTGAGGATGAGAGTGCGGGTGTGGCCGCTTATCCGGTGCGGATGCTGTCGAATGGCGATCTTCTGATGCTGGTGGGTCATAACTCGAGCACACTGCTGGCGGACCCGGCGGGCGTGGATGCGGCGTCGGAGGTACGCGAGATTGACCTTGCGGGAGATACGGTACGCAGCCTGAAAGTAACAAGCCTTAATGCGACGCTTGCGGCAAAAGGTGCGGGACTTTTGCTCAATGATTTCTCGCACGATATTCTGCCGCTCAGCAATGGGCACTTTCTTGTGTTGGCGGCGACTGAGAAAAGCGTTGCGGACAACGTAAGCGGAACACCCACCCGGGTGCTGGGCGATGCAATCATCGACCTGGATGCGAGTTTGCAACCGGTGTGGACCTGGAACACCTTCGACCACCTTGATGTTAATCGACATCCGTACTTGTTTCCTGACTGGACGCATGCGAATTCGGTTTCGTATGACCCGATTGACGGCTCGCTGATTCTTTCGCTGCGCCATCAGAACTGGGTGTTGAAGATTGACTATGGGAATGGCGGCGGCGATGGAGCGATTGAGTGGAAGCTGGGTCCTGGTGGAGATTTTGCGTTGCTGAAGGCGGATGGATCTCTGGATGCGAACCCGGCTGACTGGTTCTACTCGCAGCATGACGCGGAGTACCTGGGGACGGATTCTTCCGGCCGGGTGACATTTTCGATCATGGACAACGGAGACGATCGGAAGTTCTCCGACGGAACAAGCTGCCCGGTCACTGGAGGGAATGCATGCTATACGACGATTCCGATCATGCAGATTGACGAAGCCGCGAAGACCGCGAAGTTTCTGTTTCACGACGTGCTTCCGCCGTCGCAATATTCGTTTTTTGGAGGGAACACGGAGGTGCTGGCGAACGGCGACGTTCAATACGATCTGGCGGCGTTGCGGGGAAACAATGCTTCGGTGACCGAGGTGACGGGCTCGGCTTCGCCGCAGATGGTGTGGTCACTCGAAATTGGCGATGCGCTGGTGTACCGTGCTTCGCGCTGGCCGAGCCTTTATCCGGGCGTGCAGTGGTAGACAGAAGAACATGCACGGAAGAACCGGCGAGCGCAGTAGGATGTCGGGGAGGTGGTTATGTTCGGTTACGAAGAGCCGGAGGGTGGCACGGAGGCGGCACCGCGCGAGCGAAAGAGCCTGAAGCAACCGGTGATTGGCATGTGCATATGCATCTGCCTTTGGGTGCTTTCGATTCTGGTGGGTTTCGAGGCCCTGTGTGGACCGGGACACGGCTTCGAGTCCATGGCACCGGCGAGCCAGCCGCAAATGGGGATCGCTGTGGTGCTGTTCTTCGGAACGATCCTGGGATTTATCGGGTGTGTTGTCTGGCTGATCGTTCGTGCAATCCGAAACGAACCTGCACGGCGAATTGACGACCGCTGAGAAAAGTGTCGTTAGGTGAGTGGCTGCAGGCTTTCAAGCAGTGTTGGGATGAGTTCGGAGACGGTGGGGTGGATGTGTACGGCGCGGGTGATGGTGGTGTAGGGGGCTTTGGCGTACATGATGTCGAGGAGGCAGTGGATGGCTTCGTCGCAGCCTACGCCGAGGAGTGAGGCGCCGAGGATTTGTTTGGATTCGGCGTCGACGAGGACTTTCATGAAGCCGAGGGATTCGCCTTTTTCGCGGGCGCGGTTGACGCGGGTCATGGGGCGGGTGGCGATGAGGGCGGGCTTGCCGGTGGCGCGGACTTGCTGCTCGGTGAGGCCGATGCGGGCGAGCGGCGGGTCCATGTACATGGCGTAGCAGGTGATGCGGTCGGAGATGCGGCGGGGGTCGTTGTCGAGGATGTTGGCGGCGACGATTTCGAAGTCGTTGTAGGCGGTGTGGGTGAAGGCGGCGCGGCCGTTGCAGTCGCCGATGGCCCAGATGCCTGCGACGGAGGTGCGGCACTGGTCGTCGACGGGGATGTAGCCGCGGGCGTCGGGGGTGATGCCGGCTTTGTCGAGGCCGAGGTCCTGGGTGTTGGGGGTGCGGCCTACGGCGAGCAGGACGTGGGAGCCGATGATGGCAGGGTCGCCGTCTTCGCAGTCGACGCCGGCGCTGATGCCTTCGGCGTGCGGGGCGAGGGTGATGCATTCGGCCTTGAGGCGGACGTGAATGCCTTCGGCTTCGAGGATGGACAGCACGGCGGCGGAGGCGTCTTCGTCTTCGTGGGAGACGAGGCGCGGGGCCTTTTCGATGATGGTGACTTCTGCGCCGAAGCGGCGGTACATCTGTCCGAACTCGATGCCGATGTAGCTGCCGCCGACGATGACGAGATGCTTCGGGAGGGTTTCTAGCGCGAGGAGGCTTGAGTTGGTGAGGAAGGGGACGGTGTGGACGCCGGGGAGCTCGGGGACCGAGGCGCGGGCGCCGACGTTGAGGAAGATTTTGGGCGCGGTGAGGAGGTTGTCGCCGACGCGGACGGTGTTGGGTGAGTCGAAGGCGCCGGTGCCGGTGAAGACGGTGACTTTGGGATTGGTGCGGAGGGACTGCTCGACGCTGGTGCGCGAGGAGGCGACGATAGACTCGCGGCGGGCGATGAGGGCTTTCATGTCGACTGTTACCGGGCCACTGAGCTGGACGCCGTATTCAGCAGCGCGGCGGGCGATGTGGGCGGCGTAGGCGCTGGCGACCATGGCCTTGGTGGGGGTGCATCCGGTGTTGACGCAGGTTCCGCCGAAGAGATGGCGCTCGACGAAGGCAACGGACATGCCGGCGGCGGTGAGGCGGGAGGCGAGAGCGGGGCCGGCCTGGCCGGCTCCGATGATGATGGCGTCGAAGGTCTGCATGCGGGGCCTTATGCGATGTGGGAGATGATGAGGTAGCTGCCGAGGATGGCGATGGCGTCTTCGATGAGCGCGACGGGGAGGTCTTTGCCGAAGACGCCGGCGAGCCAGCCGCGGAAGGCGGAGCCGCCGAGGGTTCCGATGACGGCGCCGATGGCTCCGCCGACGAGGCCGGTCCAGAGCATGTCAAAGCCCATGCCGATGGCCGCTCCGGAGAAGGCTCCGGTGACGATGCGGGTGATGAACTGCGGAGGGATCTTGCGGCTGGGGGTGGCGGGGAGCTTGTCGTTGACGATTTCTCCGAGGGCGAGCGCGGAGAAGATCCAGGGCGTGACGGTGGCGCCGAGGAAGGCGAGGAAGGTGCCGTCGAGGGGGAGCCAGCCGAGTTTGGCGGCCCAGCTGATGGCGGCGGGCGCGGTGATGGCGCGGAGGCCGGCGATGATTCCGATGAGGACGGCGAGGATGAGGACGTGCATGAGGGTCTCCTTCGGATGCGAGGTTTCGAATGAGTTTGGATGGCCCGTAAGAGGGGAGTGAATCCCCGGATGGGACCATGCTAAACCGTCGCGGTTCGATAGGAGACAAATTTGGTGCGGTGATCAGATTCCGGCGAAGAGATTTTTGCTGAGGGGCCAGGCGTGGGTCTTGGCGGGGTCGGGTGCGTTGAGCCAGCCGGACTGGTAGACGCAATAGCCGGCGGCGATGAGCCAGAGGCCGAAGTTCCAGTTGCCGACTAACTGCTTGGTGAGGACGAAGGGGACGATGAGGAGGAGGGCGGTGAGGTTGGGGGTGGGGGAGTCGTCGACGAGGAGGACGATGAGCGGGAAGCAGGCGACGAGGCCCATGGGCCAGAGGAGATTGTTGGCGAGCAGAGAAATGGGGAGCAGGATGAAGAAACTCTGCTCGCTGGTGAGCCAGCGGCCGCGGCGGGTGAAGAAGAGCCAGGCCATGGTGGCGAGGACGATGAGGATGCCGAGGGGAGCGCCGATGCGGCCGAGGATGTGGAGAGGGTTCTGGAGGTAGCCGTTGATGTCGTGCTGGTAGGCGTAGACGCCGTCGGAGGTGACGAGGACGCGGTCTTTGACTTTGTAGATGGAGGTGAAGACGTGGCCGAGGGTGGGGAGGTTGGGGGATTCGTGGTGGGCGAGGTGGTTGAAGAACTCGCGCCAGTAGGTGGTGCCGTAGCGGGAGAGGGCGGCGAGAAAGAGCGTGGTGCTGCTGAGGATCGCGTAGAGAGCGGTTTTATAGCGGCGGCGGGCGATGAACCAGGCTACGAGGAGGACCGGAGCGAGCTTGATGGAGATGGCGACGCCGAGGCAGAGGCCGGCGAGTGCGCCGTCGCCGATGTAAAAGGCGGCGAGGATGAGCGCGAGGATGAGGACGTCGATGTTGCCGTTGTCGACGTTCTTGATCATGGGCAGCGTGAGGAAGAGGGCGAAGAGGACGAAGGTTTGCTCGGGGATGCGTCGATGGAGGCCGCGGAGGATGGCGACCATGAGCAGGGCCATGAGGGAGCCGAAGGCGATGCGGGCGGGGTCGTAACGGAGATGGCTGAGGGGGGAGAGGAAGACGCGGGCGGAGGGTGGGTAGATGAAGAGGCTGTCTTTGCGGTCCCAGAGGGAGTTGGCGTTCTGCTCGCCGAGGTCGACGTGGTTGACGTAGGGGTCGAGGTGGGCGTGG
>JAZKBC010000127.1:0-4531 GCA_040388825.1 Acidobacteriota bacterium
GCATAGCCCCCACAATCTCCGCCGAAGCCCCCCGCTCCGGCAGCTCCCGCACCGCCACCATCTCCTCACCAGCTGACAACCCCACCGCGGCCCCATCGCCGCACGTGTCGATCACCAGCATCCGCTCCATTCCGTTCTTCATCCGTCCCAGCATACCTCCACCACCGCACCCGATTCGCCATTCCTCCGCATCCCCACCCCCACTAAGATAAGGAACACCCATGGCTTCGTCGCGCAAACTCCGCCTGCTCTTCCGCGCAATCGTCCTCGCCTTCGGTGCCATCGCGCTCTTCACCCGCTTCCACGCCGCCTCCCTCCTCGGCGCCTACGACGACGACGCCTTCTACTACTTCCAGATCGCCCGCAACATCGTCACCCTCCACCGCAGCACCTTCGACACCCTCCACCTCACCAACGGCTACCACCCTCTCTGGATGCTGGTCATCGTAGCCCTCACCTTCCTCGCCTCCGGCAAACTCTTCTTCGTCCTCCTTCAACTCGTAGCCTTCGCGAGCTTCGCCACCACCTACTATGCCGCCCGCCGCGTCTTCCTCTACGTCTCCACCAACGCAGCGTTGCCCGAAATCGCCGCCGCCATCGTCGCTCTCCAAACCCTCTTCCTCATCCACGGCGGCATGGAGATCACCCTCACCCTCCCGCTCTCTCTCCTCCTCGCCGCCTTCCGCCTCCGCCCCGCCTTCCACTGGACACCCCGCACCGCCCTCACCTACGGCCTCCTCGCTTCCCTCGTAGTCCTCTCCCGCCTCGACGCCATCCTCTTCATCGGCCCCATCCTCGCCCTCGACGCACTCTTCACCCGCTCCACCGCCCGCCTCCTCGCCCCCATCACCGCAGCCGTCCCCGTAATCCTCTACGCCCTCCTCAACCACCACTTCTTCGGAACCCTCACCCCCGTCTCCGCACAAGCCAAGGACCTCCGCCTCCACCCCGGCTTCAGCTTCACCGCCCTCCACTCCTCGCTCTACTTCCTCACCTCCGCCTACGGCTACCTCATCATCTTCCCCGCAGTGCTCGTAGTTCTCCTTTCCCTCGCCACCTCACGAAAGCCCCGCACCAACCCCGCCAACCGAACCGCCCAAATCCTCGGCCTCACCTTCATCGCCTTCCCCATCCTCCAACTCCTCACCGTCTCCATCACCAGCGACTGGCAGATCTGGTCCTGGTATCTCTACTCCTTCACCCTCGCCCTGGCCGGCGCATTCCTCCTCCTCTTCGACAAATTCCCCTCCCCCACTCTCCCGAAGGACCTCGACAACCTCCTCGCCGGCGCAACCGCCGTCATGGCCATCCTCTACGCCCTCTCCACCACCGCCAACGTCACGCCCCACTGGACCACCTTCGCCACCGACGTCGCCGCCTTCGCCGCAACCCACCCCGGCACTTACGCCATGGGAGACTGCGCCGGAACCACCGGCTACCTCATCCACCAGCCCGTCGTGCAGCTCGAAGGCCTCGTCATGGACAAGCCCTTCCTCGACAACCTCCGCCAGCAACGCGACCTCTCCGCCGTCCTCCGCGACTACAACATCCGCTACTACGTCACCTTCCGCGCAATCCCCGAAGGCTCCTGCTTCCGCGTCGACGAGCCTGCCAAATCCGGCCCCGACTCCCCCCGCATGCGCACCACCCTCTGCCAGCAACCCGCCGCCAGCTTCCCCGTGGGCCCCACCACGCTGCAAATCTTCGACCTCGCCCCCCACCCCGCGCCCTAGCCAACAAAAAAATGGCGGCCCGCTTTTCGCGAACCGCCTAACTCTCTGTACCTTCTCTATCGGCCGTTACTCCGCCGCAGCGAGCACTTCTTCACGCTCTTCCTCAAACTCCACAGCCTCGGTTTCCGTTTTGGGAAGCGCAACCGCCAGCACATCCTCAATCCGCGAAGCATAGTGGATCGTCACTCCGGCAACCTGGTCCGCAGTCAGGTCTTCTTCCACGTTCGACTTCACATCGATCGGAAGAATCACGTCCCGAACACCCGCCCGCTTCGCTGCCAGGAACTTCTCCTTGATTCCGCCCACGGGAAGCACATTCCCGCTCAGCGTAATCTCTCCTGTCATCGCCAGCAGCGGCTTCACCGGCTTATCCGTCAGCAGGCTCACTAGCGCGGTCGCCATCGTCACGCCCGCACTCGGGCCGTCCTTCGGAATCGCACCAGCCGGAACGTGTATGTGCAGATCGATATCCTTCAGCACATCCTCGTTCAGCCCCAGCGAGATCGCATTCGACCGCACCCATGTCAACGCAGCCTGCATGCTCTCCTTCATCACGTCGCCAATCTGTCCGGTCATCGTGAATCCGCCCTTGCCCTTCATCCGGTTGGCTTCGATGAACAACACATCGCCGCCCACCGGAGTCCACGCCAGCCCAACCGCAACACCCGGCCGCTTCGTCCGCTCCGCAATCTCCGTATCCACACGAACCTTGATGCCTCCAAGGAACTCGTGCACAACCTCCGGAGTTACAACCAGCTTCTCCGTCCGTCCCTCAGCAATCTGCCGAGCCGTCTTGCGAGCCACGGTCCCAATCAACTGTTCGAGCTTACGAACGCCAGCCTCGCGGGTATAGTGCCGCGCAATCAGCCCCACAGTCTCCGTCGGAAACTCCAGTGCATCCGGCTCCAGCCCGTTCTCCTTGATCTGCCGCGGGATCAAATACTTCTCCGCGATGTTGACCTTCTCTTCCTCCGTATACCCGGTCAACTCGATCAACTCCATGCGGTCCAGCAGCGGTCCCGGAATCGTGTCCAGCTGATTCGCCGTGCAGATAAACAGCACCTTCGACAAGTCGAACGGCTGATCCAGGTAGTTATCGCGGAACGTGTTGTTCTGCTCCGGATCCAGCGTCTCCAGCAGCGCACTCGCAGGATCACCCCGGAAGTCGCGCCCCAGCTTGTCGATCTCATCCAGCATGAACACCGGATCGTTCACCTCAACCCGCTTCAGGTGCTGAATAATCTGCCCCGGCAGCGCGCCAATGTACGTCCGCCGGTGCCCGCGAATCTCCGCCTCATCATGCATGCCGCCCAGCGAAATGCGGCTGAACTTCCGATCCAGCGCCCGCGCAATGCTGCGTCCCAGCGAGGTCTTACCCACGCCCGGAGGCCCAACGAAGCAGAGGATCGGCCCCTTCATATCCGGCTTCAACCGCCGCACGCTCAGGTAGTCCAGAATGCGGTCCTTCACCTTCTTCAGCCCGTAGTGGTCCTCATCCAGAATCTCTTTCGCCTTCTTGATGTCCACTTCGCCCGCCGAGCCCTTCGACCACGGCAGCACCGCCAGCCACTCCACATAGTTCCGCGTCAGCGAGTAGTCCGCCGCCGCCGGATTCATCCGTCCCAGCCGGCTCAGCTCCTTCAGTGCTTCCTTCTTCACTTCCTCGGGCATGCCCGCGGCTTCAATCTTTTCTTTCAGCTCCTGGACATCTTTCTGCGTCTCGTCCTGGTCGCCCAGCTCCTTCTGGATCGCCTTCATCTGCTCGCGCAGATAGAAGTCCCGCTGCGACTGCTGCACCGAGTCCTGCACTTCCGTCTGAATCTTGTTCCGCAGCTGCTGAACTTCCAGCTCCTTCGCCAGGTAGCTGTTGATCATCTCCAGCCGCTCTTTCACGTCCGGAGTCTCCAGCAGCTCCTGCTTCTCCGCCGTCGTCAAAAACGGCAAACTCGAAGCAATAAAGTCCGTCAGCCGCCCCGGCTCTTCAATATTCAGCGCGATCGTCTGCAGATCGTCCGACAGCGTCGAGGACGAGCTAACAATCTCCTGGAACTGCCCAATCACATTCCGCTGCAGCGCCTCCGTCTCTGGACTCTTGTCCAGCGACGTCTCTTCCAGCACCTCGCACTCAGCGGTAAGGAATGGCGAATTCTGGGTAAAGTTCCCCAGCTCCACCCGCTCGGTCCCCTCCGTAAACACAAAGAGGCTCTGGTTCGGCATCTTCACAACCTTGTGCACCGTTGCCCGAGTCCCGATCACATGCAGATCGGCCCCTTCAGGAGCATCCTGCCGCGCATCCTTCTGCGCAACCACCAGGATCGTCTTCTCCTCGCCCAGCGACTGGATCAACTGGATCGAACTCTCCCGCCCCACCGTCAGAGGCAGCACCGCATGCGGAAACAATACCGTATCCCGAACCGGCAGAACCGGATACGACTTCCCCTTACCCTCGTCCGACCCTTTCTTCTCAACGGTCGGCTGGATCACGCTAACAAATTCGCTTGGCATCTTGAGTGTTCCTCTATCAACTTTCATGAATAGGATGCACTAGACCCGCCCTCGGTCGCAAGTCGCACCCTGCCGCTGGCCCGCCGTTCCATTCCCGCTCAAAAAATAGTCGCTTCTACTATGACGTCATCGGCCACGCCGATGTTCCCATCACCCACAATATGTTTCAGCTTTTGCAGTTACTCTTGCCTTTCTGGCTGTCATCCTCGGAGAGGACCTACTGTCGCAGTTGCTCTTGCATTTCTGGCTGTCATCCTCGGAGAGGACCTGCTGTTTTGAGGCGCCACCTCAAC
>JAZKBC010000128.1:0-5622 GCA_040388825.1 Acidobacteriota bacterium
AGGGCGAGGAGGTAGAGCATCCAGTGCTGGCGGCGAGCGCGGCCGGTGGCGATTTCAAGGATGGCGAAGCTGATGAGGCCGAAGCTGAGGCCGGTGGCGATGGAGTAGGTGAGAGGGATGGTGATGATGGTGAGGAAGGCGGGGATTGCGACGCGGGGCTCTTCCCAGTCGATGCGGGCGGCGCCGGCGACCATCAATGCGCCGACGAGGATGAGGGCGGGGGCGGTGGCGAAGTCGGGGATGGAGCCTACGAGCGGGGCGATGAAGATGGCGAGGAAGAAGAGGATGCCGGTGACGATGGCGGTGACGCCGGTGCGGCCTCCGGCGGCGACTCCGGCGGAGCTTTCGATGTAGCTGGTGACGGTGGAGGTTCCGGCGAGCGAGCCGATGACGGTGGAGGTGGCGTCGGCGAAGAAGATTTTGTCGAGGCGGGGGATGGTGTGGTCGGCGGAGATGAGGCCGGCGCGGTCGGTTACGGCCACGAGCGTGCCGATGTTGTCGAAGAGATCGACGAAGAGGAAGACGAAGATGATCTCGAGGGCGTTCATCTTGAGAGCGCCGCGGATGTCGAGGTGGAAGGCGATGTCTTTAATCGCGAGGGGGTTGAAGGTCGAGGGTTGGTACTTGACCTGGTGGAAGAGGATGCCGACGAGGAGGGTGGCGAGGACTCCGATGAGCATGGAGGCTTTGACGCGGTAGGCCTGGAGGATGGCGATGAGGAGGATGCCGAAGATGGCGAGTTGGGCGTCGTGCTGGTGGAGGTCGCCGAGGGTGACGGTGGTGGCGTTGGAGCGGACGATGATGTGGGCGTTGACGAGGCCGATGAAGGCGATGAAGAGGCCGATGCCTCCGGCAACGGCGGCGTGGAGCTGGTAGGGGATGGCGGCGACGAGTCGCTGGCGGATGCCTCCGAAGGTGAGCAGAAGGAAGATCACGCCGGAGAGGAAGACGGCGCCGAGTGCGGTCTGCCAGGGGACGCCCATGCCTTTGCAGACGGTGTAGGTGAAGTAGGCGTTGAGGCCCATGCCGGGGGCGAGGGCGAGCGGATAGTTGGCGAGGGCTCCCATGAGGATGGAGCCGAAGGCGGCGCAGAGGCAGGTGGAGACGGTGACCGCGGCGAGCGGCATGCCGGTCTGCGAGAGGATGGATGGGTTCACGAAGATGATGTACGCCATCGTGATGAAGGTGGTGAGGCCGGCGAGGATCTCGATGCGCCAGGTGGTGTTGTGTTCGGCGAAGCGGAAGTGGCGTTCGAGACGGGTGCGCATCGGCGGGAGCCTTCCGGGTGCTGAGATTTGCGGCTGGGTGGGTACAGGATACCTGAGGATTTGTGCGGACCCACTCATGACGATGAGGCCGTCATGAATGGGCCACCCGTGGGCTGGGGTGCGTGGTTAGGGGATGTTGTCGAACTGGCGTTCGGCGGTTTCGATCTGGTGGAGGTCGCGCTGGCCGGCGAGGAGGCCGGTGACGGCTCCGCGGGCCTGGCGGGACCAGTAGCGCATCTGGACGGTGGCGGCTTCGTCCTCGCCCCTGCGGGTGTGGAGCTCTGTGAGGTCGGCGGGGGAGGCGGAGGCGAGAGGCTTTGCGCCGGCAGGGAGAGCGAAGTTGAGCTCGCGGGCGAAAGCGTCGAGGCGGCGTTGGGCTGCGATCTGGTCTTTGTATTTGTCGGCGATCTGGGTCATGACGGCGTCGAGCTCGCCGTAGACGACGGTTTCGTCGTCGGAGAGGAGATCGAGTTTGGCGCTGGCCCGGGCGGCCTTGTAGACGGGCTCGTCGGGGAGGTCCCAGGAGAAGCGGGGATTCGGAGCGAGGGGGGCGAGGGGATGATGGTCGCGGGCGGCGTCGGAGATTTGTGTCTCCGCTTGACGGAGCCATTGGATCTGGAGCGTCTCACCGGCTTCGACGCGGGTGGTGTCGAAGAGGATCTGGCGGCTTTCGCGGTTGAGGGCGTCCTGGAGCTGGTGATGCTCGTGGTGGCGGTGCAGGGCCTCGACGGATTGCTCGAGGCCGATGGCGATGAGCAGGCCAACGCAGATGGTGGCGATGTGGATGAAGAAGTCTCGCCAGGTGTGGGAGGCTTCGTGGGGTGGGTGGACGTCGAGCATGGGATTCTCCGGGCTGCGGATGGCGGACGGATTCGGGTCTAGAAGAGTTGGGGATGCTGGGCTTTGTATTGAGAGTAGTCGCGCAGCATGAACTGGAGCATTTGGTCGACGGAGTTGGCCCCCTGAAGGATGCCCTGACAGGCGCCCCTCTCATTGAGCTCAAGGATGAGGACCCAGCGGGTGTGGGCGCGGAGGTCGGCGAAGGTGTGCACGAGAGCGTCGCGCTGGTCGAGGGACAGCCAGGCGGACTGGGAGTTGGGAAGGCCGGAGCGTGAGTCGTATGCGCCGCGAGATTGCATGAGGGACTGAAGCAGATCGATGCCTCCCTTCTGGAGGAGATCGCCTTCGTGGTCGAGGCGGGCGTAGACCTGGGCTTCTTCTTCGGGCAGAAGAGCGACGCTGCCGTTGGCTTTGGCGACGGCCCAGGTGGCTTGCGAGGGCTCGAAGAGGCCGACGTCGAAGACGGTGCCGACAGGAGGGATGACGCTGAAGGGGATGCGGCCGGCGGAGACGGGGGCGCTATTGAGAGCGACGATGGAGGCCTGCTCCCAGGCGAGCTGGACCTCAAGACGCGCGATGTTGCCCTGGACGAGGGAGAGGTTGTGCTGGGCCTCCTCGTGGAGCTGCGCTTCGAGGTCGCGGCGCTGGTGGTGATGATGGATCGCTTCGACGGTCTGTTCGAGGCCGATTGCGATGAGCAGGCCGACGCAGATGGTGGCGATGTGGATGAAGAAGTCTTTCCAGGTGTGGGTGGGTGAGTGGGGCGGGTGGACGTCGAGCATACAAGAGAGTGTAGAGCGTAGAGAGTCGGACATTCCCTGGGACAACTGGAGCTTGTTGATGAACGTTCGTACGATTGTTGGCGTAGTGGGGCTGGTTGGGGTTCTTTGCCTTGGCGTTGCTTCGAGCGGGGCGGTTACTCCGGTAGCCGCGGGTAAGACGCGGACGTATTATGTGGCCGCCGATGAGGTGCAGTGGGATTATGCGCCTTCGGGTCGCGATGAAGCGATGGGGATGCCGTTCGATGAGGTGGGCAAGGCGTTCACGGAGAGTGGGCCGCATCGGATTGGGAGGGTGTACAAGAAGGCGGTGTATCGCGAGTACACCGATGCTACGTTCACGAAGCTGAAGCCGCGTGCGCCGGAGGATGCGTACCTGGGGATCGTGGGGCCGATTCTGCGCGGGGCTGTGGGGGACACGATCAAGGTGGTGTTCAAGAACAGCGGGACGCATCCGTTCAGCATGCATCCGCATGGCGTGCTGTATCAGAAGGATTCCGAGGGTGCTGATTACAACGACGGAACGAGCGGGAAGGACCAGGAGGATGGTGGTGTACCTCCGGGGCAGATGCATACGTATGTATGGCAGATTCCGGAGCGGGCGGGGCCGGGGCCGCGGGATGGGAGCTCGGTGTTCTGGCTGTATCACTCGCATGCGGATGAGCTGCGGGATGTGGCTTCAGGATTGTTTGGCGGGATCATTGTGACGCGGCGTGGAGAGGCCTTGCCGAATGGGCATCCGAGGGGAATCGATCACGAGTTTGTGACGATCTATATCGCGATCGACGAGAACGAGAGCTGGTATCTGGATGACAACATTCGCGACCATACGACCGATCCGAAGGGCGTGAAGAAGACGGATGGCGATCCGTTTACGCCGATGGGGTACTACGGTCTGGTGGCGGGCAAGGGGTTTATCGACACGAATATCAAGTGGTCGATCAACGGATACATCTTTGGCAACATGCCGATGATGACGATGAAGAAAGGCGATCACGTGCGCTGGTATGTGGCGACGCTGGGGGACTTCAACAATGCGCACACGCCGCACTGGCATGGGAACACGGTGCTGGTGGGAGGGATGCGGACGGATGTGCTGGCGGTGACTTCGGCGCAGATGACTACGGCGGACATGGTGCCGGATGCGCCGGGGATCTGGCTGTATCACTGCCACATCAGCGATCACATGCTGGCGGGCATGGATGCGCGGTATGAGGTGACGAAGTAGGCGTGGAGATTGTGCAACCCACTCATGACGATGAGGCCGTCATGAATGGGCCACCCGGCGCCGACAGCGATGAGGTGTTTGCAGTGGGCTTACCTGGAAACGCCCTCCGCGGCCTTGTGGATGTAGGGCATCATCTCTTCGTCGGTGTGTGCGCCGTGTGCGGCGGCATCTGACGCTCCCTTCCAGCCTGCCAGGTTGGAGTTGAAGGTCCGGCTTTTCTCGTACAGGACGGCGACGCTACGCATCAGCTCATCGCGGTCCGCGGGAGTCAGGTGCAAAGACGCGCCTGGATCGAGGCGAACACCGAGGCGGCTGCTGACCGCATCGACGGACTGACCGGCGCTGATGATTTCCTCGTGGTATTTGGCGTCGAGTGAGGCGAAGTAGTTGACGCGACTCCAGACTTCGATCTGCTGATGGGGCAGGATGACGACGAGGCCCGACGCAACCGCGGCGTTCCACACAGAGTCGGGCGGACGGATGGGCGCAGATGGCGGAGCCATGGCAGGAAGCGTGAAGGTGACGAAGCCGCCGGCGACAGGAGCGGAGCGCGCGGACTTGAGAACCTCACCATACCAGTCAGCCATAGGACCGAAGCTTGCCAGGTCGTGGTCGATGAGTGGGATGCGGCTCTCCGCCTCGGCTCGGAGGTCTTCTTCGAGCTGATGGCGCTGGTGGTGGCGGTGAATGCCTTCGACCGTCTGCTCGAGGCCGATGGCGATGAGCAGACCGACGACGATGGTGGCGATGTGGATGAAGAAGTCGCGCCAGGTGTGGGCGGGTGCGTGGGGCGGATGGACGTCGAGCATAAGACAGAGTTTAGAGCGTAGAGAGTAGAGCGTAGAGGATTAAGTGCCGGGTCCAGATGGTGGAGGTGGTGGTTCGGAGGTCTGTTGAGCGGCCTGTTCGGCTTCGCGGCGTTTCTGGAGTCGGCGGCGCTGGAAGAGCGCGACGATCTGCTGCAGGCCGAAGGCGATGATGAGGCCGATGCAGATCGTGATGAGGTGGACGAACATGGGTGTTTGTCCGGGGCTGTCGTTGAACATGGAGTGATTCCAGAGAAGCGGTTGCGAGCGATCAGGGTGCACGGCATGAGGCTGTGGCGTTCATGGTAACGCGTGGCGCGGCTATCGGGCTGGAGGCAGGTTGTCGCTGGCGGCGTTGATGCGGTCCTGGGTGAGCTTGTTGGCGGCGGCGAGGCCTTGGGGATCGACGGAGACGGCGTCGGGACGGAAGGTGGAGATGTTGTTCCAGGTGATGGCCTGGGGAACCTCCGGGAACTCGTGTGCGAGGCGGCCGAAGGAGTAGCCCTGCAGGATGTGCTTTCCGAGTGCGACTTCGGTGAGCTGGAGTGTCTGATCGAGCTGCTGGGGAGAGAGGTGCGTGGGGTCGGTGTCGAGAAGATCATAGCGGCGGGCGTCGTTGAGAGCGTTCCAGGTGCCGAGGTTCTGGTCTGCGAGGCCGGAGAGGATGGCGTAGAACTCCTGATAGCGGTTGGATTCGCTGA
>JAZKBC010000128.1:5632-18751 GCA_040388825.1 Acidobacteriota bacterium
GCGGGTGATGCCGTTCTTCTCGGCGGCGTCCCAGACGGCGTGGTCGTAGAGGAAGGGGCTGGTGATCCAGTCGAGCGTTCCGGGGAGAGCGGTTTGCGGTGTGCCGGGATGGCTGCGGATGTACTGAAGGACCATGAGGTCGTTCTTGAGGCCGGCGGTAGTGCCCAGCCAATCGCGCTCGTCCTTGTCGAGCTTGGCGCAATTGGCCTCGAGCTCGTGTTGAAGAGCTTCGCGGGTTTCGCGGAGTTCGTAGCGCTGGTGGACGTGCTCGACGAGCTGCTCCAGGCCGACGGCGATGATGAGGCCGACGACGATGGTGGCGATGTGGATGAAGAAATCTTTCCACGTGTGGGTGGGATGGTGCGGCGGATGGACGTCGAGCATGGAGGGCTCCGTGGCTAGCGTTCGAAGTTGGGGTGTTGCTGCAGGATGCGATGGCTGAGCGCATCCCTGGAGGTTGCGCCATCGAGGATGGCGGACTCCGAGGCGTCGTAGATGACCGAGCGGTTGACGACGGTGTCGCGCAGGGCGAGGTTGCGGGTGAGCATGGCGGAGTATTGATCGAGGTCAGCGGGGCTCATGCGGGAGAGGTCGGGTGCATTGGCGTCTGCGGCGTCGTTGAAGCGCATTTCGAAGGCGGCGAGGTTGGTTTGCTCGGCGATCCAGGTGGATGTGGAGGCGGCGAAGAGCTGATGCTGGAGAGCGAGGCCGGAGTAGATCTCCGCCTGCCAGCGGGGAAGGAGACCGACGAGTGAACTCTCTCGGGCGGTTTGCCAAACGCCGTCGGGTGGCCAGCGGAGAACGAGGGGAGCGTGGGTTGGGTCGGCCGGATCGAAGGCGGGCCGGGGGCGATAAGGAAGCTTGATTTGGCCATGGCTGGAGCGCATGGCGTCGACGTCGTTGCGGAGAGAGACGAGCCAGATGCGTTCGAGAGCGAGGGTGCGGAAGTTGGATTGCAGCGCGGTGTGCACGCGCTCACTCTCACCACGGAGGTCTTCCTGAAGCTGATGGCGCTGGTGGCTGTGGTGGATGGTTTCCACGGACTGCTCGAGGCCGACGGCGATGAGCAGGCCGACGACGATGGTGGCGATGTGGATGAAGAAGTCGCGCCAGGTGTGGGTGGGGTGGTGGGGCGGATGGACGTCGAGCATGGCGGACTCCAGGAGTGGCTACCGGGTTGAGGGTTGCGCGGAAGGGGTGGTGTTATCGCGGGCGCGGTTGGCTGAGGCGGCTGCGCCTTCGCGGGCGATGGCGCGAATCTGGTAGGGATACATCTGCTGGAGGGTGGTGGCGTGGGCGCCGACGGCTTCGAGTGCGCCTTCAAGGACAACGAGGCGGAAGTGGAAGTTGGCGGTGGCCTCGCTGGCGTCTCCGAAGGATTTGAGGAGGTCATCGACCTGCGCCGGGGTGAGGCGCAGGGGATGTCCGTTGCCGTTGGCGTGGTCCTTGAGGCGAGTGCTGGCGAGAGTGGCGGCGGAATCACCGAGGGCGTTTTCGGCCGTTTGCTCGAAGTCGTTTACGAGTTCGAGGCGGGCGTAAACCTTGGCGGTGTCCGCGGGAAGCAGGGCAACGGTTCCCGCGGCCTTGGCGACGGTCCAGGTTCCGCGCGAGGGAGAGATGAGCAAGCCCTGAGAGCTGGAGGGCAGGGAGACGGTGTCGAGCGGAAGCGTGACGATGAGCTGGCCGCCGTCGGGCGTGGCGTTCTGGAGCGCGCGGATGCTGTCGTTGAGGTAGGCGTGGCGTTCCGAGCAGAAGAGGATCTGGGCGCGGACGAGATCGAGGTTCTGCACCGACTCCTCGTGCATCTGGTCTTCGAGGAACTCGCGCTGGTGGTGGTGGTGGATGGACTCGACGGCCTGTTCGAGGCCGATGGCGATGAGCAGACCGACGCAGATGGTGGCAATGTGGATGAAGAAGTCTTGCCAGGTGTGAGTGGGGTGATGGGGTGGATGGACGTCGAGCATGGGCCGCGATTTCTCCTGAGGGGTGAAGCGGGGCCCGGTTGCGACGATGGATGGAGCTAGTTTAGATGAGCGCGGCGGAGGCTACTTCGCCGGGGATGTTGCGGGGGCCGGCGCGGGAGCAGGGTTTTCTTCGACGCGATGAAAGATTTCGGTGTTGACGCCCGTGCCGTCGGTGGGATTTTCGTGGACGATGGCTTCGATCTCGGTGAGCGTGGGCGCGGGGAGGTCGGGATAGTTGAGAGCGAGGCTCCAGAGGCCCATGCCGTAGTTGTAATGCAGGTAGATCGCCTTCTGTGTGAGCTCAATCTGGTTGTCGAGCTGCTGTGGCGTGAGGTGCGAGGGGTCGAAATCCCGGGTGGTGTAGACGCGGGCGTCGCTGAGCGCTTTGCGGAAATCGTCGAAGCGTTGGCTCGTGCTCTCAAGCCAGTCGTAGAAATTTTCGTAGTCGTGCAGTTCGTTGGTGTTCATGAACTGGGTGATGTTGTCCTGGCGGGCGGAGGTCCATGCGGCCTCCTGGATTGGAGTGCGTGAGCCGTTCCAATTGATCTTGTGTGGGAGGTTGGCGAGCGGTGTGCCGGGATGCTGACGGAGGTAGAGAAAGTCGTCGAGGTTGCCTTCGAGGATGGCGTTGAAGCGGCGGAACTCGATGACGCGGAAGGCGAGGAACTTGCGATTGATCTCGTGCTCTTCGCGGAGGGCCTCGCGAGTTTCGGCGAGTTGATGGCGGTGGTGGAGGTACTCGACGGTTTGTTCGAGGCCGATGGCGATGAGCAGGCCGATGACGATGGTGGCGATGTGGATGAAGAAGTCGCGCCAGGTGTGGGCAGCGTCGTGGGGTGGATGGACGTCGAGCATAAGAGAGAGTGTAGAGGCTCGGACGCAGAGCGTAGAGGAGAAATTGCGCGGACTGAGAACGCCGGTCAGGCGGCGGCTTCGAGCCAGCGGACCATCTGTGCGGAGTCTACGAGGCCGGCTTGCTGCTGGACGAGCTTGCCGTGGGAGAAGACGGCAAAGTTGGGGATGCCGCGGATGTTGTAACGGGTGGAGAGCTGGGGGTTGGCTTCGGTGTCGACCTTGAGGACGATGGCGCGGCCGGCGGTTTCGGCGGCTGCTTTGGCGACGTGCGGAGCGGCCATGCGGCAGGGGCCGCACCAGTCGGCCCAGAAGTCGACGAGGACGGGGACGCGGGCGTCGCGGAGGATCTCGTCGAAGAGGGCGGTGTCGGCGGCGATGGGCTCGGAGACGGGAGGGAGGGGTTGTTTGCAGGCGCCGCAGCGGCCGGTGTCGGCGAGGTGGGCGGAGGGCGTGCGGTTTTTGGCGTTGCAGTTGCGGCAGTTGCGGATGAGAGGCATGGCGGACTCACTTTCTGAAGCGCCGCGCGATGGTGCGAGGCGCTCGATGCATGAGGTTAGATGAGCGAAGGTGTGCTGCGGGTGCGTGCGGAGGTTAGCGCTCGGCTTGCTGGATGCGGGCGAGGTTTCGCTCTCCGCTGAGGATCGAGGATTCTGCGCCGTGGAGGAATTTGGTCCAGGCGTTGTAGGAGGTGTAGGCGGACTTCTCGGCCAAAAGCAGGTCGAGGTAGTCTTCGACGTTCTGCCGGGTTGCGTGGGCGAAGTCAGGCGCGGTGGCGCCGTTGCGCTCGAACTTCCACTCGAACTGGGTTCGCTTTTCCCAGGTGGCGACGGCGGCGAAGTAGGCGTTGGTATTGATCGCGACGAGCGCGTCGGTTTCGGAGTAGGCCTTGATGTCGTCCGGGGAGAAGAGCTCGGTGAGGCCGCTGCTTTTGGCCGCCTTCCAGGTGGGGTCGTCGGGGCTGTCGTAGTCGGTGATGACCGGGCGCGGCAACAGGGCGGTGGGCGGGTGGTTGCTGTCGAGCGCGGCTTCGACCTGGGCGATCCGGACATCGAGATAGTGGATGAGCTGCTGGTTGTCGGCAGCGGCGATCGCGGATTCGCGAACGGCTTTTTCCGTATCCGCGTACAGAGCCTGCTCAAGCTCGCGGCGCTGATGATGGTGATGAACAGCCTCGACGGACTGCTCGAGGCCGACGGCGAGGATGAGGCCGACGACGATGGTGGCGATGTGGATGAAGAAGTCAGTCCAGGAGTGGGTGGCTTCGTGGGGTGGGTGGACGTCGAGCATGGGCGCGGCTCCGGTTATTTATGGCTGGGAGTTGCGGGTTGGAGGGCGGAGAGCGCGGTTTCGATGTCGCGTTGAGTGGGTGCGGCCTGCGCGGGGTTGGAATCGGCAAGTCCCAGCTCTTCCTGCATGTGGAAGAAGGGGTCGATCGCCCACTTGTCGGGAGTGGGGCCGTAGGCCGGATCGCGCTGGGCGATCTCGTAGAGTTCGAGGCCGTAGTAGTCTTCGGCGGCCGTGCGGAGCTTGATGTTGTCGATCTCGCCGGTGATTTCGGCGGGCGTGAGCGTGGTGAGGTCGGCGGTCTGGTTGAGATAGGCGATGCAGCGAGTCTGGAGGGGCATCATGGCCTGGTAGGTTTTCCAGTTGGTGTCGAGGGTGAAGTACTCCTCGGTGGCGGCGGCAACTTCGGTGCGGGGCATGCGTTCGAGGACGCCGGTTTGCTGGGCGGTGGACCAGGCAGCGGTGAGGGGCTCGGTGGCGCCGATGGGCCAGGCGGGAACTCCGGGAAGGCTGGAGAGTGGAGTGCCGGGATGATCGCGGATGTAGAGGAAGATGCGGAGGTCATTGTGGAGGAGTGCAAGGGCTAAGAGGTGGGCGCGGATGTTGTCATGGAAGCGGCGGATGTTCTCCTGGCGCTCGACGCGGAGGGCCTCGCTGGCCTCTACGATCTGGTGGTGGTGGTGGATGGCTTCGACGGTTTGCTCGAGGCCGATGGCGATGAGCAGGCCAACGCAGATGGTGGCGATGTGGATGAAGAAGTCGCGCCAGGTGTGGGTGGGATGGTGGGGCGGATGGACATCGAGCATGGGCGCTGGTTTCCTGCAGTGGTTGAGGAGGTGTGGGGCCCGGTGGATGAGAGTGAGTGTATCGCGTGCGGCGGCGATGGTGGATTTAGGATGAAGCGATGACAGCCGAAGACGTAAAGGGTTTGCTGGGGTTGGTGCCGCATCCGCGCGAGGGTGGATGGTATGTGCGGACGTGGGAGGCGGAGGAGTTTGTTGCGGCGGGTGTGGGCGAGCGGCGGACTTCGACGGCGATCTACTACCTGCTGGAGCCGGATACGTTTAGCGAGATGCATGTGCTGGAGAGTGATGAGATTTTTCATCACTACCTGGGCGGAAGCGTGGAGATGCTGCAGTTGTTTGCGGATGGGACAAAGGCGGTGACGGTGATTGGGAAAGATATCGTTGCGGGCGAGAAGCTGCAGCACGTGGTAAAGCGTGGGGTTTGGCAGGGGTCGCGGCTGCTGGATGGGGAGTGGGCGCTGCTGGGGTGTACGGTGAGCCCGGGGTTTGAGTTTGAGGATTATGCGGCGGCTACGTTTGAGGAGTTGAGTGCGAAGTGGCCGGAGGAGCGGGAGAGGATTCGCGCGTTGACGCGGGATTAGTCGACGCCGATGTCTTCGTTCCAGAGGGTGGGGTTGGCGGCGATGAAGTCGCGCATCATTTTAATGCAGGAGGGGTCGGCGAGGTCGGTGATGGTGATGCCGAGGGCGCGGAGTTCGTCGATGCCGCCGTGGAAGGTTTCGCTTTCGCCGACGATGACGTTGCGGAAGCCGAACTGGCGGATGAGGCCGCTGCAGTAGTAACAGGGGGAGAGCGTGGTGACCATGATGAGGTCGCGGTAGCTCTTCTGGCGGCCGGCGTTGCGGAAGGCGTCGGTTTCGCCGCGGCTGATGAGCGTGCCGTCGATGTGAAAGATGGCCGCGCCGATGGGGAGGCCGCCTTCGGAGAGACCGAGGCGGGCTTCTTCAAGAGCGACCGCGAGCATGGCTTCGGGAGTGAGCATGGTGTTCAGGATAGCGGCTTGTAGTTGTGGACGTAGAGGCTGACGTACTCGTCGACGGGCATCGCTTCGAGTTTGGCCTGGTCGAGCGAGGCGGCGAGGATGTGCTGTTGCTGCTCGGGCGAGAAGCGGCGAGCGAGGTTGGTGCGGAACTTGTCGAGGAGCAGGGGGATGCCGTCGGTGCGGCGGAGGCGGTGGCCGATGGGGAACTCGACGACGACTTCGGGGAGCGTTGTGCCGTCGGTCAGTTCGATGGTGAGGGCGTTGGCGATGCTGCGCTTGTCGGGGTCGTGGTAGTCCTGCGTGAACTGCGGGTCTTCGACGCAGACGATGCGGGAGCGGACTTCGTCGATGCGTTTGCCCCAGATGGGGTCGGCGGCGATGGTGTCTTCGTAGTCGGCGGCGGTGAGACGGCCGAAGATGAGTGGAACGGCGACCATGTACTGGATGCAGTGGTCGCGGTCGGCGGGATTGTTGAGCGGGCCCTGCTTGTCGATGATGCGGATGCAGGCTTCGTGGGTGCGGATGGTGACGCGCTTGATGTCGGCGGCGGTGAGGCCGCGGTCGGCGAGTTCGCGGTGGAGTGTCATCGCTGCTTCGACGGCGGTCTGTGAGTGGAACTCGGCGGGGAAGCTGATTTTGAAGAGGACGTTCTCCATGACGTAGGAGCCGTAGGGGCGCTGGAAGCGGAAGGGCTGGCCCTTGAAGCTGACGTCGTAGAAGCCCCAGGTTTTGGCGGAGAGGACGCTGGGGTAGCCCATCTCGCCGGTGCGGGCGATGAGTGCGAGGCGGACGGCGCGAGAGGTGGCGTCGCCCGCGGCCCAGGACTTTCGCGAGCCGGTGTTGGGGGCGTGGCGGTAGGTGCGGAGGGATTGGCCGTCGACAAAGGCGAGTGAGACGGCGTTGAGGGTTTGGTCGCGGGTGAGGCCGAGGAGTTGAGAGGCGACGGCGGTGCTGGCGACTTTGACGAGGATCACGTGGTCGAGGCCGACCTTGTTGAAGGAGTTTTCGAGGGCGAGGCAGCCCTGGATTTCGTGGGCCTTGATCATGGCGGTGAGGACGTCGCGCATGGTCTTTGGGGTGCCCCCGTCTTTCGGAGAAAGGCGGGTGAGGTAGTCGGCGATGGCGAGGATGGCGCCGAGATTGTCGGAGGGGTGGCCCCACTCGGCGGCGAGCCAGGTGTCGTTGAAGTCGAGCCAGCGGATGATGGCGCCGATGTTGAAGGCGGCCTGCACGGGGTCGAGTTCGTAGGGGGTGCCGGGGACGCGGGCGCCGTTGTGCATGGTGAGGCCCGGGACGAGAGGGCCGAGGAGCTTGGTGCAGGCGGGGTACTCGAGAGCTTCGAGGCCGCAGCCGAGGGTGTCGAGCAGGCAGTAGCGGGCTGTTTCGTAGGCTAGATCAGCCTTGATCTCGTAGTTGAGGGCGTAGTCGACGATGTCGAGGATGGGCTGGTCGAAGGCGGGGCGGGTGTTGGGGATTTGGGATGACATGTGTGGCAGCCTCTAGCTGTTAGCTTTGCAATTGAAGGGAATTTGAGTGGTCGGATTGTGCTAGACGACGCTGAACTCAAAATGTTTGCCCAAGGCGTTCAGTGCAAGTTCCGTGGTTTCGAACTTGGTCTTGTACTTGAGACTCAACACGCGCATGAGCTTGCCATGCGGGATGCTCATGCGGCGTGCAAGTTCGGCGGGACGCACTTTTTGTTTCACCATCTCGTTGTGCAGAAGAATCTTTGCGGCAATGGATGGCGGCAAATCGACATAACTCTGGCCGCGTTTGACGGGTGAAGGCAGTGGAATTAGGTTTGGAGTGCCCAATATGTACATAAGGGCGGTTTCGAGAGCGTCCAGGGCGTGATGGAGGGCGTCCTCGCGACTGGTCCCCTGAGTGTGGGCAGAGACGTCCGGGAATCTAGCGAGAATAAATGTGCCGTCGGCTTTGAGTATTACTGGATACCGCATGATGTCTTCCCTTCCGCTCGAGAGAACGGTTCCTAGATGTGTTGCACAGTGACATCAAGACCGAAGGCTTTGACAGCTTCGAACAGTACTTCGGGGTTCCCCTGATAAGAAACCACGAGGTGCGAAGGGTCATCCCACTTCATTTGTAGATTCTTCACGGCGTTTGAGCCTTCGTCCAGCGTGAGGATGGTGAGCGGTCTGGCTCCTTTGAAGCTCTGTTCCAATTCGACTTCGGTGTACTGCCCGTTGATGCCGGGGCCATCAGTGTTCTCCGTGTGTGCAAGGGCGATATAGGCGCCGTCCGGCGACTTGCTCTGTGCTCTCCAGATTGTCTGGGTCGAACTCTCGCAAGATGTCAGCGGAAGAATAGTTAGAGTGCCGATGGCAAGCAACGGGATTCGTGTCTGAAACGGTTTCATCTTCATTGGATTTACCACCTGTGCTGCTCGGAATAGGAGTCCTACCACTATAGGCAGGAAGCAGATCCTCCGCGAAAATGACAACCAGAAAAGCAAGAGCAAAAGTGCTAGGGCGGGGCTTGCTGCGAGGCACGCATGAGGTTATGGTCGGTCTTCGATGGGCACGAACGCAAGGTCTTCGGGGCCGGTGTAGTTCGCGGCGGGGCGGATGATTTTGCCGTCCTGACGCTGTTCGATGACGTGGGCGGACCAGCCGCTGGTGCGGGCGATGGCGAAGATGGGCGTGAACATGTTGGTGGGGATGCCCATGACGTGGTAACTGACGGCGGAGAACCAGTCGAGGTTGGGGAACATGCGCTTGATTTCCATCATGACGGATTCGAGGCGCTCGGCGATGTTGTACATCTTCATGTCGCCGGCAGTCTGTGAGAGGCCATGTGCGATCTTCTTGATGACGACGTTGCGCGGATCGCTGATGGTGTAGACCGGGTGGCCGAAGCCGATGATGACTTCCTTGCTGGCGACGCGGTTGCGGATGTCGGCTTCCGCTTCGTCAGGCGAAGCGTAGCGTTGCTGGATTTCGAGAGCGACCTCGTTGGCTCCGCCGTGCTTGGGGCCTTTGAGGGCGCCGATGGCTCCGGCGATGGCGGAGTACATATCGGAGCCGGTGCCGGCGATGACGCGGGCGGTGAAAGTGCTGGCGTTGAACTCGTGCTCGGCGTAGAGGATGAGCGAGACCTGCATGGCGTGGATCCACTCTTCGCTCTGCTTTTCTCCGTGCAGCAGCGTGAGGAAGTGGGAGGCGATGGAGTCGTCGTCGGTTTCGACTTCAATCTGTTTGCCGCTGGTGCTGAAGTGGTACCAGTAGAGCAGCATGCTGCCGAGCGAGGCCATGAGGCGGTCGGCGATGGGGAGGCCGGTTTCGGGGGCGTGGGTGAGGTTTTCGAGTGTGGGTTCGGGCTCGAGCGTGGCGAGGACCGAGACGCCGACGCGGAGGACGTCCATCGGATGCGACGTTGCGGGGAGCTGCTCGAGCGTGAGCTTGACCTGCGACGGAAGGCCGCGCAGCGAGCGCAGGCGCTGCTTGTAGAGAGCGAGCTTCTGCGCGTTGGGGAGATGGCCGTAGAGCAGGAGGTAGGCGACTTCTTCGAACTCGCAGTTGGCGGCGAGGTCGAGGATGTCGTAGCCGCGGTAGTGGAGGTCGTTGCCGTTGCGGCCGACGGTGCAGAGTGCGGTGTTGCCGGCGGGGACTCCGGAGAGGGCAACGGATTTTTTTGGCTTGAAGGTTGGGGGCGCGGTGGATTCAGTGGACATGCGTTCATTCCCTCAGCGGCTAAAGCCGCATTCTTCTGTGTTCGGTAACGGACGGGCTGAAGCCCGTCCCCTTCAATGCAAGACTTAGGCTTTGTCTTTGGTGAAGAGGGCGTCCAGCTTTTGCTCGTAGGCGTGGTAGTTGAGGAAGTCGTAGAGGTCGGCGCGGGTTTGCATGGTGTCGACGACGTTCTTCTGCGTGCCGTCGGTGCGGAGGTGCTGGTAGACGTTGAGGGCGGCGGCGTTGGCGGCGCGGAAGGCGCTGAGCGGGTAGAGCGCGATGGAGACTTCGGCGCTGCGGAGTTCGTCGAGGGTGAAGAGCGGGGTGGAGCCGAACTCGGTAATGTTGGCGAGGATGGGGACACCGATTTTGGCGAAGGCGCGGTACTCGTCGAGGGTGCGGACGGCTTCGGGGAAGAGCATGTCGGCGCCAGCTTCGACGCAGGCCTGGGCGCGGGAGAAAGCGGCGTCGAGGCCTTCGGGGGCGAGGGCGTCGGTGCGGGCCATGATGACGAAACTTGCGTCAGTGCGCGCGTCGACGGCGGCCTTGATGCGATCGACCATTTCTTCGGTGGAGACGATCTGCTTGTTGGGCCGGTGACCGCAGCGCTTGGCCTGGACCTGGTCTTCGATGTGGCAGCCCGCGGCTCCGGCCTTGATAAGCGAGCGGACGGAGCGGGCGAGGTTGAAGGCGCCGCCGAAGCCGGTGTCGGCATCGACGAGGAGTGGGAGCGAGCAGACGTCGGTGATGCGGCGGACGTCGGTGAGGACGTCGTCGATGGTGGAGATGCCGAGGTCGGGGATGCCGAGCGAGCCCGCGGCGACGCCTCCGCCGGAGAGATAGAGGGCGCGGTAGCCGGTGCGCTCGGCGAGCAGAGCGTGATAGGCGTTGATGGCTCCGGGGATCTGGAGCGGGCGTTCGGCGGTAAGGGCTGCGCGGAGTTTGGCGCCGGGGGTGTTTGCGGATTCCATGGCTAGACGATGCTAGCAAGTTTGGGTCAGGGCTGGCTGACTGGCTTGGGTGCGGGCTTGTCGGTTATCGGGCAGGCGCAGGTGGTGTAGCCGGCAATGGAGGATTGCGCGATGGCGCAGGCGTACTTGGGCCAGACGAATTGCAGGGCGGCTTGCTTGAGGGTGGCGCTCAGGCTGCCGTCGCTGATGAAGTAGTGCTCTTCGTACGCGATTTCGGAGGGGCTGGTACCGGTCTTGTCGCTGAGGAAGCGCGCGCTGAGTTTGGCGACGGAGGCGGCGGAGAAGTCGGGCAGGTGGAAGGTGGTGGAGTAGCGATACTCCTCGCGCCAGGAGGGCGGCTGCATCCAGGCGGAGGCGGCCTGCGAGTTGGCGCTGAAGACGGTGTAGTCCTTGAGCGTGGCGGTGGCGGGGGAGACCTCGGCGACGGTGAAGGAGGGCAGGTTGCCGTCTACGGGAGAGATGCTGGAGATGAACTTGACGGGGATTGCAGCTTCGAGGCCTGGAGTCGCGCCGGGTTTGGGTTCTTCTGGAGACTCGATGAGGCGGATCTCGTCCATGTGGGAGTGGGCGAAGAGGACGAGACGGATGACGTCGGGGAAATCGGCGAGGGTGGCGGCGAGGGCCTCGTTGCGGAGGAACATGGCGGGAGGCTTGCCGGCGCAGACGTCTACGCTGCTGCGGAGGGTGGTGTAGGGGTCCACGCCGGGGGGAATGTGGGCCATGACCCAGACATGCTGATGGTGCTCGCGGGCCTGGGTGAGCTGGTCGCGGAGCCAGGCGAGCTGCGCGGTGGCGGGGGCCTGGGTGGATGCGATTTTGGTGCCGGGGCAGGGGCCGTAAGCCTTGGACTGGAAGATGTCCTGCAGGACGATGAGGCGCGCGTTGCGGATGGGAGCGGGGAGCGGGATGTTGTAGTCGCCGAACTCAGGAAAGGAGGAGAGGATGGCGGCGCTGTTGGCGGGGTTGAGTGCGGCGTCGGCGAAGGTCTGGGCGTTGGCCTGGAGGAAGGGGCTGTTGGGTGTCTCGTGGTAGTCGGTGCAGCCGGAGTCGTTGTTGCCGAGGGCGAGGTAGGCGGGGGTCGCGGGGAAGTGGTGGTGCAGCTGGAGGGCGACGAAGGCGATGGTCTTCGCGGCGAAGTCGGAGTATTCGGCCTCGGTGGCTTTGGGCGCGAGGGTGTGGAAGCGGCAGTCGAAGGCGTGCGCCATGATGTCGCCGGAGACGGTGATGAAGAGCGGATGCGGCTGGCGGGTGTGGGCTGCCATCAGGCTGTCCTGTAGCAAGGGGAAGGGGGTGTCCACGCCGCGGGTGGCGCACTTGCCCTGGAGCTGGGCGTAGGCCGTGGCCATGGTGGGCGAAGCGGGCGCGGAGAGGATGGCAGCCCACTTGTCGATGGGGGCGTCACGGAGTGCGTCGAGCTTCGAAGGGTCGTGGAAGGGGTCGAAGTGGATGTCCGAGAGCAGGAGCACGGTGGGGTCGGCTGCGGGCGCGGGGTGGGGTGTTTGCGCGGAAGCGGCGAGGGCCAGAGCGACAGCGAGCGGGAGCAGGCGGAGGATTTTCAGGGTGGAGACCTCGCGGGAGCGTTGGATTGAGTGTAGCGCCCGGCGATGGCTGGGGCGTCAATCGGGGTGCTGCACGATCGCGCGGAGTTGCTGTGTAATGGGCGGATGAGACGTGTGGCGTTCGAGGAGTTGCGGGGGCGGGTGGAGACGGTGCTGATGGGGTTGGGCATGCAGCCGGAGCGGGCTGCGTTGTCGGCGCGGCTGACTGCCGAGACTGATCGCGATGGTGTGAAGACGCATGGCATTGCGCGGCTGCCACGGTTTGCGCAGATGGTGAAGCTGGGCGCGGTGGATGTGCTGGCGGAGCCGGAGTGCGTGGCGCAGTTTGGCGCGCTGGAGCGGTGGCGCGGGCACCTGGGGCCGGGGAACCTGGCGGCTTACGCGGCCATGAATCGTGCGATGCAGTTGGCCAGGGATAACGGGATTGGAGCGGTGGCGCTGGGCGAGTCGACGCACTGGATGCGGGCGGGGGCGTTCGGATGGCAGGCTGCGGAGGCGGGGCTGGCTGCGATGTGCTGGAGTAACACGCTGCCGAATCTGCCGCCGTGGGGAGCGAAGACTCCGGCGCTGGGGAACAATCCGCTGGTGATTGCAGTGCCGCGTGGGGAGGCTCCGCTGGTGCTGGATATGGCGATGAGCCAGTTCTCGTATGGGTCGCTGGAGTCGTATCGCAAGCGTGGGAAGGCGTTGCCGGTGCCGGGTGGGTTCGACGAGGCGGGTGAGCTGACGACGGATGCGGGGGCGATTGAGACGACGCAGCGGGCGCTGCCGGTGGGGTTCTGGAAGGGGTCGGGGTTGGCGCTGGTGCTGGATGTGCTGGGAGCGATGCTCGCAGGAGGCAAGGCGACATACCAGTTTGAGCGCGATGCGCTGAAGGAAGTGGGGCAGTCGCAGGTGTTTATCGCGGTGGCGCCGACGGCGGTGGGTGCGGTGGAGGAGATGGAAGCGCTGGCTGAAGGGGCGATTGCTGCGGTGCATGCGGCGGAGCCGGTGGAGGCAGGCAAGCGGG
>JAZKBC010000128.1:18761-19455 GCA_040388825.1 Acidobacteriota bacterium
GGGTGAAGAGACGCTGCGGGTGCGGGAGGAGAGTCTGCGGCTGGGCGTGGCTGTGGAGGATGCGGCGTGGGAGGGGTTTGAGGTGTTGGAGGCGGAGCGATGATGTTTACGAAGAAACTGCGCGAGGGTGTGAAGCGCGGAGAGATTACGGTGAGCGTGCGGATCTGGCAGAAGCCGCGGGTGATTGTGGGGAATCGCTACAAGATGGAGGAGGGCGAGATCGAAGTGGATGCCATTGAGCCGATCGGGCTGCCGGATATAACGCCGGATCTGGCGCGGGCTTCAGGATTTCTAGGGGTGCTGGATTTGTTGAAGGTGGCGAAACATGGAAGTGGGGAGAGGATTTTTCTGGTGCGGTTTCACTACGTGGCGCCGATCGGTGCGAAAACGAAAAAGCAGCTTCGGTGAACGAAGCTGCTTTTTCGTGTGAGCGCTGGAGCTACATGTTGGTGTGGCCGGCGCGCATGTCTTCGTTGAACGTGGGCTTGATGAAGTCGAGCGCGTCCTGGAGCTGGGCTTGGTAGTGCTCGCGCTTGGCCGTGAGGGCAGGCGTTGCGGTGGCCCATTCACCGTTGAGCGTGAGCAGGCCTTCGGCGGCGAGTTTCGCGGCCTGCTGCTGCAGGTCGGCGGTGGTGGTGTTGAGGTACTGCGCGTCGCGGGGGTCGGCGATCCAGACCGGAGCGTCGTGGCCGAG
>JAZKBC010000128.1:19465-32859 GCA_040388825.1 Acidobacteriota bacterium
GTGTCGTTGAAGATGAAGCGCTGCTGCTTCATGGAGTAGTAGCGGGTGGTGACGGGGACGGGCTGGCGGTTGCCGGATTTGACGAGCTCGAGCTGGCCCTGGTCGAAGGTCTTGCGGACGGCGTTGTAGATGAAGCTCTCGGCGAACGGCTGCTCGAGCGCGGTGACGATGGTGGCGAAGGTCTGCGTGAGTGAACCGGAGACCTTGGCGTGCAGCAACGAGTCGTGGCCGTCTTCGAGCTTGGTTTCGCCGTGGACGATGTAGGTGTCCGCGCCGGAGGTGGAGCCGTGGAAGGGCCAGGCGAACTTGCCGAAGCTGAGCGGGATGCCGTGCAGGGTGAGGTAGCTGTCGGGGCGCGGGTTGTGCAGGCGCTGGGCGCTCTCGGTGAAGAACGTTGTGAGCTCGGCGGCGAACTTGGGGTTGGCGGCGTCGAAGGCTTCGGAGAGCTCGAGGGTGAGGGTCTTGCTGGGGTCGGCGGCGAGCGCGAGCGTGGCGCGGGTGGTGGGGACGCCGGCGAAGTCGGTTCCGGGCTCAACGGCGAGGAGGGTGAGGCCAGCGGCTTTGGCGGCGGCTTCGAGGTGCGCGGCGGGCGCGGTGATGGTGCTCATGGGGGGTGTTCCTTCGGGGCAAGTTTGCAGCTTCTATTTTACGCGGTTCGGGCCCGGGAAGGGCTGGGCGGCATCCTAGCTGGAAGGTAGTTGGAGGAGATGAGACATGGCAGTGACGACGGAAGAAAAGACACAGCAAGGCAAGATCGACATCAACGCACCGGCGGGGAGCCCGAACTCGCTGGGCGCGGAGAGCGATTTGAATGGGCGGCCCAGCAGCGATGACAGCGTGGTGGAGGCGATGGACGAGGTGGGGCCGGAGGTTACTGTGCCGGATACTCCGAAGAAGTAGCTGCGCTACGGCTTCAGTACGCGTACGAAGAATGCGGCGGTGGCGGTGTAGGCGGCGAGCCAGTCCTTGTGCAGCAGGAAGCCGTGGACCTCGTCGGGGAAGATGAGCTCTTCGACGGGGACGCGGCGCGCGCGGAGAGCGTCTGCGAGGATGGGGGTCTGGGCGAAGTTGACCTCGGGGTCGTTGTCGCCATGGATGAGCAGGACGGGGGAGCGCCAGTGGTCGATGTCGGCCATGGGTGAGCTGGAGTGGGCGAGGGCGGCCTGGGCGTCGCGCTGGGCGGCGGTGGAGTGGGCGGGGTCGGGCATCCAGCGGTCGGCGGAGTCTTCGAGCGACCACTCGTGGACGCCGTGAAAGTCGACGCCGGCGGCGAAGAGGTTGGAGTTGCGCGCGAGTGCAAGCGCGGTGAGGTAGCCGCCGTAGCTTCCGCCCCAGATGCCGATGCGGGCGGGATCGACGTCTGCGCGCGAGACGAGGTACTTCTGCGCGGCGAGCACGTCGTTGTACTCGCTGGCGCCGTCGGGGCCGTAGTGGGCGGCTTCGCGGAAGTTGAGGCCGTAGCCAACGCCTCCGCGATAGTTGACCGAGAGGACGATGAAGCCGAGCGAGGTGAGGTACTGGTTCATGGCGTAGGCGTTGGAGTAGTAGTCCATGCCGGGATAGCCGAGCAGCATCTGGCGGTTGGGGCCGCCGTGGACGAAGATGATGGTCGCGTGTTTGTGCGTGGACGTAAGGTGCGGGGGAAGGAAGAGCTGGGCGTGGATTTTGACGTCGAGCTCGGCGGTGGGGAAAGTCACTGCTTGTGGAACGACGAGGCTTTGCGCCGGATAGTTCCTCCAAGCCGTCGCTTCCGGGCTGACCGGAGTTGTTGCGCCCGTGGGACTAATAGTGGCGAAATGCATGGGATAACGTTGGTCGGAGGCCAATACGGCAAGTGAATTGCCGTCGGCGGAAAACTGAGGATGCGTTTCGATGCTGTCGCGAGCGACTTGTCCATAGTCCAGCCTCGCGTCAGCGAAGACAACTTGCCAGACGTGGCGGAGATTGATCGCAGCCAACTCGCAGGGATTTCGCGTGCAAATCATGGGTTCTGCGGCTTGGCTGGCAGTACGGTTCAGGTCCGGCCACTCGCAGGCGCAGGCTGGGCCGTTCGCTGTGAACATCAGGCGCTTGCGGTCAGGACTGACCGTGGCGTCTTCAACCTCGAACATGCCTGGCGTGAGGAGTTTGGGCGGAGCACTTGCGCCCGGGTCGATCATGTACAGATGTGTCCAGCCGGTGGCTTCGCTATAGAAAACGATCCGCGCGCCTGCCACGAAGAAGAGTTTGGGCTCGCCGTCTTCGATATGCGGCAACACGCTGCCGGGCTTGTTGGGCTCTGGGGAGTAGACCAGCCGCGTCGTGTTCGTGGCGAGGTCGAGAAGCTGGATGGACCATGGGTTCGGGCTCGAGATGTGCGGCGTGTACCCAGGTTGGCGGGTGTAGGGTGCGCGGAGCCAGGCTAGCCGTTTGCCGTCGGGAGAGAACGTGGGAGCGGAGTCTTCGCCGGTCGAGGCGTCGGGAAAGGTGAGCTCGTGCGTGGTGAGGTTGAAGAGCGCGAGGAAGCTGTGCGAGGGGCCGTCGGTGGTGGGACGGTGGCTGATGAAGGTGAGGAGGTGGCCGTCGGGTGAGAGCGTGAGCGAGGTGGCCCGGCCGCGGTCGATGACGAGTTGGTGGGCGGAGGCCGCAGGGCCGAGGTCGGCGAGCCAGATCTGCCCACTGCGGACGAATAGGAGCTGCTTGCCACCGGGGAGGAAGAGTGCGTTGTGGCCCTCGCCGATGGCAGCGGCGGGGGCGTTCTCGGCTAGCGGTTGCACGATCACGACGTTCGCAATGGAGCGCTGCAGATGTGCAGGGTTGGCAGGGTGGCCGTCGGCTCCATCTTCGGCGCCGTAGGTGTAGGCGATGGTCTGGCCGTCGGGCGACCAGGCGAGGGAGTTGATGTCCTGCGCGTCGTCTTCGGTGTAGTGCGTGATCTGGCGCGCGGGTTCGGTGGGCGAGCCGATCCAAATGTTGCGGCGGCCTTCGGCGTTTTCGATCCACGCGAAGCGGTTGCCGACGGGGGCCGCCGAGAGCTGCAGCGCGTAGGGTGCGCTGAGAACTTGTTGCAGCGTGAAGGTTTGCTGCGTGTAAGCGGCGGTGGAGGCGAGGGCGAGGGCCGTTGCGAGCCAGACGGGTCTCATTGGGCTAGGTTACGCGATCGGGCGCGGATTCGAGCGAACCTAAGGGTGGCGTGCGCCATCCTATGTGAAACAGGAGAAGCTTGTGGCTGCAGTTCGCGTGGTCATCGTTGGCGGTGGATTCGGTGGTCTCAATGCCGCGCGCGCGTTCAAAGGCGCGCCGGTGCAGGTGACGCTGATCGACAAGCGAAACTATCACCTGTTTCGTCCGCTGCTCTATCAGGTGGCCGCTGGTCTGCTTTCGCCGGACGAAATTGCACCGCCACTGCGTTGTGTCTTCAGCCGGCAGCGGAACGTGGATGTGCTGATGGACGAGGTGGTTGGCATCGACACGCTAAATCGCCTGGTTCGTTTGAAGGATCGCGGCATTCCGTACGACTTCCTCATTCTCGCTACAGGGATTCGCTACAACTACTTTGGGCATGATGAATGGAGCGCAGTAGCGACTCCGCTGGAGTCATTGGAGGGGGCGGACGTCATCCGCACGAAGGTGCTCGCCGCGCTGGAGCGGGCAGAGAACATGGCTGCCGCGGGTGAGGCGCCTGCCGACGAAATCCAGCGGGAGCTGACGGTGGCTCTCGTGGGTGGTGGCACGGTGGGTGTGGAGATGGCTGGAACGCTGGCCGAGATGTTTCAAATGGCGTTGAAGCCAGACTTCCGTCACATCGATCCGCGCTCGGCACGAATTTTGTTGTATGAGGCGGGGCCGCGAGTGCTTCCGACGTATAGGGAGAACCTGTCTCAGGACGCTCTGCGGCACCTGGAGGGCCTCGGCGTCGAGGTGCATTGCAATACGCGAGTTACCGGGATCGATGGCTCCGGGGTGGTTGCCGGTGGCCAGACGATCGCGGCCGCTACGGTGATCTGGGCAGCGGGTGTGGTTGCCTCTCCTGCGGCCCAATGGCTGGGCGTTACTGGCGATGCGTCGGGAAGAATCGTTGTGAATCCGGATATGTCTGTGCCGGGGCACCCGGAGATTTTTGCCATTGGCGATACGGCGCACGTCGTTGCGCCTTCGCGCAATCTGCTTGGGATCTCGTCTGGCGCGCCCGCACCGCTTCCGGGAGTTGCGCAGCCGGCGATTCAAGAGGGGCGATACGTCGCGCGGTTGATTCGCAGCCGGGCGACGCAGGGTGCGCCGCCAGCTCCCTTCACATATCTAGACAAGGGTGACCTCGCGATCGTCGGACGCACGTATGCCGTTGCTGATTTACGTCTGGTGCGTTTCGCGGGGTTTCCGGCGTGGTTCGTCTGGGCGGCCGTGCACATTTATTTTCTGATTGGGTTTGCCAATCGCGTATTTGTGCTGATGCAGTGGGCCTTTGCTTTTGTGACCATGAGGCGGCGCGGACGGGTCATCGACTAATGAGTTGCGGACCGCGTTGGCGCTAGTCGACGCGGCAGACCATGCACTTGAGGTAGCGCGTTTCGGGAAGCGTGAGAACCTCGGGGTGGTCGGGGGCGGCGGCGCGGGTTTCGAGCAATTGCACGCGGCGCCCGGCGTCGGCTGCGGCTGAGGCGACGACTTCGGTGAAGTCGGCGAGCGAGACGTGGTGCGAGCAGGAGTTGGTGATGAGCGTTCCGCCCGGAGAGAGCAGGCGCATGGCGCGGAGGTTGAGCTCCTTGTAGCCGCGGAGGGCACCTTCGGCGGCGCGCTTGCTCTTGGCGAAGGCAGGCGGGTCGAGGACGATGGCGTCGAAGAGTCGATCTGCTGATGGAGCCTTGCGCGCGGCGTCGTCGAGATGGCGGAGATAGTCGAAGGCGTCGGCTTCGATCCAGTCGACTTCGGCGGTGAGGTGGGGGTTGAACTCAAAGTTGCGGTCGGCGGCTTCGAGCGCGGAGCGGCTGGCGTCGAGGCCGGTGACGTGCGCGCAGACCCGCGCCAGATGCAAGGCGAAGCCGCCGTGGTAGGTGCAGACGTCGAGTGCGCGCTGCGTGCGGCCTGAGGCCTGAACGTGCGCTGCTGCTGCGGCGTAGTTGAGGCGCTGATCGAGGAAGGCTCCGGTCTTCTGGCCGGCGGAGGCGTCGTAGTGGAAACGAAGGCCGTTGAGCGCGAAGGTGGTGGTGGTGGGAGCGGCTTCGCGATGGTCGGCGGTTTCCTCGGTGGACGTGCGGAAGGAGAGGCCGTCGGGAGCGATGGAGTCGTACGTGGTGAAGAGCGGGCCGGGCGGCGGCGCGGGGAGTTGCTCGAGTTCGCGGATGCGCGGGTCGGGGCGTTCCCAGATTGTGAGCGGTTCGGCGTTGAGCGAGAGTGAGGCCCGGAGCGTTTCGACGACGACGGCGCGGACGTCGTCCTGCGCTGTGCCCTGCGTGACAAGTTGCAGCAGGACGAGGTCGTTGTAGCGGTCGGCGATGATGCCGGGGAGGTTGTCGGCCTCGGCGAAGATCAGCCGATGAGCGTTATTGGCTTCGGTGATTGGCGCGAGGATATTGCGGAGAGCGAGCGCGGAGCTGAGGCGCTGGCGGAGGTCGCTGAGGTATTCGATGCGGGAGAGATCGGGCTTCGACGAGACCACGCGCGTGGCAATTTGCGAGGTGGAGGAGTAGAGCGCGGAGCCGAGCGGGATGCTGCGCGAGTCAGTGAGCGTGACGAGAGCGCCGGGTTCGGGCTCGACGGAGGTGGATTCGACGTCGGTGCGATAGACCCAGAGATGGCCGCCGCGAAGGCGGTCGGAGGCGCGGCGACTGATGCGAACGATGGGATTCATGCTCGCTCAAGTGTACGCAGGGAGTGAGCAGTTAGCAGCAAGCAGTGAGCAGCAGCGGGAATCCGCGGGCTGCCTCCTGCTCACTGCCTGCTGTTGTTAGCGGTTGAGGTCGTGGATGGTTTCACCGGCTGCCTGGGCGACTTCGCCGACCGCATCCTTGGCGGCTCCGGCCATCTGGTCGAAAGCGCCCCGGTTCGCGAGATCGACGTTGCCGGTGGCGCGGCCGATGCCCTCTTTCACCTTGCCGATGATGCGGCGTCCCGGCGAGGTGATGCGTTGCTTCGAGCCCCAGTCGGCGGTCTTGCGGGCGGCGTCTTCGATGCTGTTGCTGCCTGTGGCATGTTGCGGCGCGGGGCGGTTGGCAAGGAGGTAGGCGACGGTGGCAACTCCAGCAGCGACGGCGATCCAGGGGAGAGTCTTCATCATGGTGAGCTCCATTTCGTTTGCGGTGGTCCGCAGATGGGTAGGATGCGGATGGCGCGGAAGGAGGTGTGCCGGAGGTTGGTTGCCTGTCGGTCGAATGTGGCCCGATAGAATCGAGCGATGGCTTCAGCGATCTCAACGGCAGAGCGGACGAAGGTGGATGTTCTGGTGCTCGGCGGTGGAGCCGCGGGGCTGATGGCTGCGTTTGAGGCTGGGCGGCGGGGGCGGAAGGTGTTGCTGCTGGAGCACGGGGAACGCGTTGGGCGCAAAATTTTGATCTCCGGCGGCGGGCGTTGCAACTTTACGAATCTGCGGGTGACGGCGGAGAACTTCCTCAGCAACAACCCGCACTTTGCGAAATCGGCACTGGCGCGGTTTACTCCGGCGGAGATGGTGGAGCTGGTGCGGAAGCACGGGATTCGCTTTCACGAGAAGACGCTGGGGCAGTTGTTCTGCGACGACTCGGCGCGGCAGATTGTGACGTTGCTCGAGAAGGAGTGCGGCGAGGCTGGTGTGGAGATTCGCTGCGGCGTGAGCGTCAGTGCGGTGCGGTTGATGGGCGAAGGTGCTTCGAGATTTGTCGTTGAGACGAGTGCGGGAGAGTTCGGCTGCGAAGCGGTGATTGTTGCGACGGGTGGGCTGTCGATTCCGAAGATGGGAGCGACGGGATTTGGGTATGAGGTGGCGCGGCAGTTTGGGCATGCGATCGTGGAGCCGCGCGCTGCGCTGGTGCCGCTGGTAATGACGCCGGAGGATCGTGAGCAGTGGTGCGATCTCGCGGGCCTGTCGGCGGAAGTGATTGCGCAGGCGGAGAAGAGCGGCAAGCAGAGGGTTCCCGCGTTCCGCGAGAAGATGCTGGTGACGCATCGCGGGCTAAGTGGGCCTGCGGTGTTGCAGGCGTCGTCGTACTGGAAGCCGGGTGGAACGGTGGCGTTTGATCTGGCTCCGGGGATGGAAGTGCTGGCTCCGTTGCTGGCAAAGAATGCGAGGCGGGATCAGGCGGCGATGTTTGCGCTGCTGCGGGGTGTGCTGCCTTCTCGGATGGCCGAGCGGTGGGTCGCGCTGAAGGCTCGGGACTGGACCAACGCTGGGATCGCCCGCATGGAGCAGGAGCTGCACGCGTGGGCGCTTCGGCCAGCGGGGACTGAAGGATTTGCGAAGGCCGAGGTGACGGCGGGTGGAGTGGATACGAACGAGCTCGATGCGCGGACGATGCAGAGCAAACGGGTGGAGGGTTTGTACTTTATTGGTGAGGTGGTCGATGTGACCGGATGGCTGGGTGGTTACAACTTTCAATGGGCGTGGGCGAGTGCGGTGTCGGCGGGACGCGCGGCGTAGTTATTGGACGATGAGCGTGAGGCTGACGTTGCGATTGAGGCCGGCGGCTGACGCGGTGACATTCAGGTTGTAGGTGCCTGCAGGCGTCGGCGTGGTGATGGGGTTAATGGGGGAGTTGGGTATGGTGCGTCCGGCGCCGCATCCGCTGATAGTCAGCAGCAGTGCGAGGAACGCGAGTGGCAGCACGAGGCGCGAGATTCTGCGGCCTCTGGCGAAGAGGAACAGTGGCAGCGCCAAAGCCCAGAGGATTGGCGCGATTGCGCGAGTGCCGCGCAGTGGAGGCGCGGGGTTGAGCTTGACGTTGGCAAGGCCCGTGGAGACGGTGACGATGAGGGTGGTTGTGTTGCCGAGCGAAGGCGTCGATGGCGAGATCGTGCAGGTGCTGTGGGCCGGGGCTCCGGTGCAGGCGGTAGCGACGCTGCCGGAAAGCCCCGCGAGTGAGGCCAGTTGCAGCGTATAGACAGCGCTGGATCCGCTGGCAATGGTGGCTGAGGTTGCGCTGGTTGCGGTGAGGGTGAAGTCGATACCGATGCCGCTGAGGGAAGCGGTTTGCGTGCCCGACGCTGCGTTGTCGGTAAGCGTGACGGTTCCGCTGAGTGCGCCCGCTGATGTTGGAGCGAAGACGATCTGCAGCGTGCAGGAAGAACTGGCGGCGAGCGTTGTGGTGCAGGTGTTGGTGGCGATGGTGAAGTTGGCGGAGATGGCGATGTTGGAGATCGCCAGCGGAAGGCCGCCGTTGTTGGTGAGCGTAAGCGCCTGAGCGATGGAGTTGAGGCCGACTCCAGTTGCCGCGAATGTCAGCGACGAGGGACTGAGTGAAACGCCCGCGGGAGCTACTCCCGTTCCGGTGAGGGAGACGGTCTGTGAGCGGAACTGGTCGCTGACGGTGAGCGTTGCGGAGCGAGTTCCGGTGGTTGTGGGGATGAAGGTGACAGTGATCGCGCAGGTGGAGTGCGCGGCGAGGGAGGTTCCGCAGGAGCTGACTGCGGTGAAGTCTCCGGGAGAGACGGAGGTGGAGACGAGCGTGAGGGCGATGTCGCCAGAGTTGGTGAGAGTGACCTGCTGTGATGGGCTGGTGGTGCCAATCTGCTGCTGCGCGAAGGTGAGCGAAGGTGGCGAGAGCGTGTCGGTCGCGGGAGCCTGGCCGATGCCGGTGAGTTGGGCGACTTGTGTGCCCGCGGAGTCGGTGAGGGTGAGCGTGCCGGTGCGCGTTCCTGTGGCTGTGGGCGTGAAGGTGATGGATAGCGAGCAGCCGGTGGAAGCGGCGAGTGTGGTTCCGCAGGTGTTGGCGGAGATTGCGAAGTCGCCGCTGATGATGGGGGTTTGAAGCGTTGCCGTTGTACCTCCGGTGTTGGAGACGGTGATGATCTGGGCGGCGGTGGTCTGGTTGACGATCGTCGCTGCGAACGTGAGCGAGAGCGGGTTCAGCACGATGGCTGCAGGGTTGATGCCGTTCCCGCTGAGTGCGACTGTGGCCTGGCCGCCGCTGATGTTGGCATAGATCGTGAGTTGGCCGGTGCGCGTGCCGGTTTGGGTCGGCGCGAAGATGATCTGCAGCGTGCATTGCGCGTTGACCGCGAGGGTCTGGCCGCTGCAGTTGTCGGTTGCGCTGGGGACGGTGAAGTCGCCTGTGAGAGCGAACGAGGTGATGGTGAGTGGAGCGTTGCCGTTGCTGGTGATGGTGAGGGTTTGTGGAGCCGACTGCGTGGCGACTTGCGTGTCGGGAAAAGTGAAGCTGGTTGCTGAGAGCGCGAGTGCTGGCTGCGCAAGCGATGTTGCTGTGATCAGCGGTGTCTGCCAAATTCCGCGGCCGTAGGTGGCGGCACGCAGCATGCCGCGGCGACCGTCGCCGGTGAGGAGCTGCGGGGCGGCGTCGAGCGCGACGATCGGCGAGTTGGGAAGGCCTGTGCCTAAAGGGCTCCAGCAGTTGGCGGTGGGGCAGGTGGAGATGGCTGTGGTGACGTAGATGCCGGCGTCGAGCGCGATGTAGAGGGTGTTGGCGTCGTTGGGGTCGATGAGGATTGCGTTGGCTGGAGCGTTGGGGAGGTTCGCGGAGACGTTGCTCCAGTGTTTGCCGAAGTCGGTGGAGCGATAAAGGTGAGGCTCGGAGAAGCCGTCGATGGCGGCGTAAATTGTTCCGCCGGTCGCGTCGTGCGCGTCGGCGGCGAGAGCGGATACGTCGAAGTGTCCGGGGTTGAAGCCGGCGGGGTCGTTGGTGACGGGTGAGAGAGCGACGTCTGTCCACTGAACTGTGCTGGTGGCGAGGTTCGCGGAGGTGGTGGCGAAGATGTGGCCGGGGATGTTGGCGCCGCCCGAGAGTGAGCCGGCGATTCCGGCGTAGAGGACTGTGGAGCCGGAGTTCTGGGTGTTGATGGAGGTGACTGTTGGACCGCCTGCAGCCAGCGAGCGGATGAGCGGGCTCGCCGCGGTGCAGGGTGTTGCTGAGCCGTTGAGTGATGGGCTGATGGCGTTGGCGGAGTTCCACGTCGAGCCGAAGTTGGCAGCGCCGCGCCAGACGCGGCAGGTGCCGACGAGGACGTTGGTGGTAAGCGCGGGGTCGAGTAGCGTGGGCGCGTCGATGAGGCTGGCGTCGCTTAAGACCTGGGTTGCGCCAATGGTGGCGGGTTGCAGGAAGTCTGTTGGAGTGCAGCTTGCACCGTTGGTGCATGACTTCAGGTTGACGCCAGCGCCGATGGCCGCGAACCAGTTGGTGGGTGTGTTGGCGTCGATGTGCGGATAGCCGCCTTCGCCAACGGAGAGCTGCATCCAGGGTGTGAGCAGCGTGGCTGTGGTGGTGGCTGCGGAGCCGTTGGCTCCGAGGCCGATGAGGAGCGTGTCGGCGTTCGTGGGATGTTGCGCGAAGCCGGTGGTTTCGGCGAGTGAGCCGCCGGTTGCGATGGCGGCGTTGAGGTTGTCGAAGTGGTTCTTGTCGGTTGCTGCGCAGGGCGAGCCGGTTTCGGCGACACCGTCGGTGGAGCGCCAGAGGCCTCCGTCGTTGCCGAGGAAGATCAGCGGTAGCGTGGTCGCTTGCTGGATGGTGGCGAGGGCGTGCTGCGCGGGTGCGACGAGTGCTGGAGCCACGCAGCCGTTGAGCGCGTTGGTGGTGTTGCGCAGAGCGCAGCTGCTGGAGCCGAGAGCCAGGGTGCAGCGATAGAGATCGAGCGTTCCGGCGAAGAGGGTTGTGCCTCCGATGCCGCTGGGAGCGGCAGAGAGGGTGAGGTTGTAGTCGCCCTGCGTGATGGCGGTTGAGCCGTTGCCGACTTCGAGCGCGGCGTTGTCGATGCGGTTGTTGAACAGAGGCGCGGGCGAAGCACAGGTGAAGGAGCTCGGGTTGCAGAGGTCCTGCCAGAGGCCCTGGTCGAGATTGTTCGCATCGACGGTCAGCGCGTAGAGATCGCCGGTGAAGGGCTGGACGGCAAGCGCACCGCGGAAGATGGGGCAGGTGGAGGCTCCGAGGCCGTTTGCGCCTACAGGGCAATTCGCGGTGGTGAGCGAGAAGCCGGGTTGCGTGGGCAGGCGCGTCCAGGTTGCGCCGTCGGTGGAGGCGTAGTAGCCGTGGAAGCGGACGGCGGCGATGAATTCGCTGCGGAAGCTGTTCCAGACTACGGCGGTGGCTGCGTTGCCTACCTGACCGGTGCCCAGCGGTTGCGGTTGCTGGACGATGGTTGCGCCGTCTTCGACGGTTGCCATCTGCCAGGTGACGCCGGCGTCGGTGGAGTAGTAGAGGCCGGGGATTGAGGAGGTGTTGGTGGCGTTGACCAGGGCTGCCTGGGCTGAGGTGGTGAAGGCGGCGACGGCCAGAGCGGGCGTTTTGGTGCTGAAGGCTAAGCCTGCGGTGGCGAGGCCGACGAAGGAGTGGTTGCCGTTGACGCCGTCGTGGGAGTTCTGGATGAGGGTCCAGGTTAGGCCGTTGTCGGTGGAGCGGAGCAGGCCTTCGCCGTAGAAGGAGTCGGTGGCGTCGTTGGGGTCGCCGGTTCCTGCCAGGAGCACTGGATTTGCCTGCGGTTGCACGGCCAGCGCGCCGATGGAGAGTGAAGGGACTGCGGCACCGGTGTTGGCTGCGAAGACTGGCAGCGTGTCCGTGAGCGGGGTGAAGGTGATGGCAGCTAACGGTCCGGCGGCGTTGGTGGACTTCCAGACGCCTCCGCCGGTGGCGCCGAGATACAGCGTGTTGTTGGTTGGGTCATTGGGGTCGAGCGTCAGGGCGGTGATGCGGCCGGTGAGGTTTCCGTAGGTGGTTGAGGTGATGGACGTTGGTCCCAGCGGCTGCCAGGGTGCTGTGAGAGACGCGTTGGGATGCGGGCGCGGGGCCTGGGCGTGCAGGCCGAGGGCAAGGCTGAGAGCGAGGGCAATGCGCAGAGAGCCGCGGACGACGGTGGAGGAGGACACCGCCGTCCGGGCTGCAGCTGGGCTCGCGAGATCTCTCGACGGCGAACGCATGACCTGCCTCTGCGAAATGGGGCACAAGGAGCTTCCCATGCCTGAATGTTCGGCTGCCCTGTGGAGTGCTTGAGAGAACTTCAAAGGGAAGTGTGGGTTCAGGTTTCAATAAGGGACGGAAGCTGGTTGACTTGCCGAGAAGTGTAGCAGTCGAGGAGGCGTGTCGGTGGTGAGACCCCTCCCCCTCCCCCCTCATCTGTTGCCCGGGGCTAAGTGGTTTCGATTGTGGTGGTTGTAGGCGGAGATCTGCGCTACGCCCTTCATTCTAAAGGGGTTACCTGTCAAGTATTTCATTCTGCTGGGGTTACGGGTGTTTGGGGGTTGTCTTTGGCGGCTGGGTGGCGCGTGGGGCTGCCAAGTACTGTTGGCGACCAGATGCCGGATGTCGGTTTTCCGGATGCGGGTTTTTGTGGAGATGGGCTGCGCTTGTTTTTATCCCCTACTTCTATTGTAGAGAGGGGAAGGGAGCAAGTGGGCCAGCTATTTTTGGCGAAGATCGCCAGTGTTGACGGGGGTTTTGTCGATTTGCGGAGGGTTGGGGGCTTGACAGCGAAAGATCGGCGTTTCGGCTAGAGTGGAGGTCGCTCCGTTAAGTCCAGTTGTTGAGGTTGAACGATGAAGAGGATGCAAGACTGCCTCGTAGTGTTTTTCGCCTGTGTGGTTCTGTCGCTGGGTTTGAGGACGGTGGGTGCGCAGCAGGAGACGCGCGAGCGGTGGAGCTTCGAAGCGGCGAGCGAGGAGTCGTTGCGGGCGTCGCTGGCGCAGTCGGGCGATACGCTGGACGGGAAGTGGCGGCTGGTTCCAGGGGTGCGGGGGAACGCTGTCGAGTTCGATGGGTACACCACGGGGCTGACGCGCGAGGCGAAGAAGGTGCCCGCGCTGGGGAACGCGTTTACAGTTTCGGCGTGGGTGGCGCTGGACAGCTATCCGTGGAACTGGCTGCCGCTGGCGGATCAGAGCCAGTTTCAGCAGGTGGGTTTTTCGCTGGCGGTGGATGCGTTTGGGCATGTGGGGTTGAGCGCGAGCGTGGATGGGGTTTGGAAGCAGGTGGTGACCGAATCCACGCTGCCGCTGAAGAAGTGGGTGCATGTGACGGGGGTGTTCAATGGGGATTCCGGGTTGACGATCCTGGTGGATGGGAAGGTCGCGGGGCACCTGGAGGCGAAAGGGACGTTCTGGCAGGCAGTGAAGATGCCGCTGATTGTGGGGAGAGTGCGGGAGCCGGAGGTTTCGTTCCCGGCGTGGATCAGCCATCCGCAGGATGCTAGCTGGTTCTCGCTGGAAGGGGATCTGGGCGAGGTGGAGTTGGTGGGGAGGGCGGTTTCGGCTGAAGAGGATCGCGAGGCTGTGGCTGCGGCGCATGCGC
>JAZKBC010000128.1:32869-33970 GCA_040388825.1 Acidobacteriota bacterium
AGGTGCTGCCGTATGCGGTGCTTCCTGCCGGGCCTGCGGGGAAGGGGGCGTTTGGGGCGGTGAATACGACGCTGAGGTATTCGCCGGCGTGGGATCGGCTGCGGCGGATGGGGCCGGATCAGGATGTGGTGGTGCGGTTCGACGAGTCGGCTATGCGGCTGGTGTTCTGGCAGGGGAACAACTACATCCCGGCGTGGGTGACGGAGAACGGCAAGTGGTACACGGATGAGTTTCTGGAGACGGGAGGCAAGGGCTGCGGGGGCGCGGGGGACTGCGAGCCGATGTCGGACAAGCAGGAGCGGTACTCGCGGGTGAGTGTGGTGGCGTCGTCGGAGGCGCGGGCGATTGTGCATTGGCGGTACTCGCTGGCGGAGGCGCGGAACTATGAGGGAGCGAATGTGGATGCGCGGAGCGGATGGACAGACTGGGCGGATGAGTACTGGACGGTGTATCCGGACGGTGTGGCGGTGCGGAAGCAGGTGCTGTGGAGCAGCGCGCTGGAGAGCTGGCATGAGTGGCAGGAGACGATCGCGATCCACGGGCCGGGGCAGAGGCCGGAGGACAACATTGAGGCGGATGCGCTGACGCTGGAGAACATGGCGGGCGAGGCGAAGACGTATCACTGGGAGGCGAAGACGGATCACACGTTCGCGAAGCCGAAGGGGCCGTCGGGGAAGCTGGACCCGCCGCAGGATGCCAATATTCAGATTGTGCATTTGAAGTCGGCACAGAATCCGTTCCAGGTTGTGCCGCCGGGCGGCGTGACGTTCGATAGCTATGGCAATGAGCCGAGCTACTCGATGTTTGAGTGGTGGAACCATTGGCCGGTGGCGCAGGTGGGGTCGAGCGGGAGGCCGGCGATTGCGGCGGACCGGGCGTCGCATTCGTCGCTGTCGCATATCTACTGGCAGCCGTATGCGAAGACCGCGGACAGTATGACGAAGGTGATGCTTTGCGGGCTGGTGGGGAAGGATGGAGCGGAGAAGGAGGTGGCGGAGCTGGCGAAGTCGTGGGCGACTCCGGCGGTGGCTACGGTTGGTGGTATGGCGGTGATGTATGACGCTTCGCAGCGAGCGTACGTGGTTGCCGGAGCGGGGAAGA
>JAZKBC010000129.1:0-3157 GCA_040388825.1 Acidobacteriota bacterium
CACTGGCTGCGCAACTTCTACGCCCGCCGCATCCTCCGCATCTTCCCCCTCTACTACCTCGTCCTCGCCTTCTGCGTCGTCCTGGCCCTCGCCCGCGGAACCCGTTTCAACGATCTCGGCCCCTTCGCCCTCTTCGCCTTCTTCCTGCAGAATCTCCCCTTCCTCACCGCCCGTGCTCTCGAGCAGCCGTCGACGCTCCCGCTTTATCACCTCTGGTCGCTCGCGGTCGAAGAGCAGTTCTACTTCCTCTGGCCCGCTCTGCTCTGGATGGCCGCCGGCCGCCGCCGTGCTCTCCGTCTCACGCTCTGGACCTTCGCCGCCGTCTCCGCCTTCCGCATCATCCTCTACACCGTCCCCCGGTCCCTAGCCACCTCGCACCAGTTCGACGACTTCCTCCTCACCCGCGGCGGCGCTCTCGCTCTCGGCTCAGCTCTCGCCCTCGCCATCCGCGGCCGCGAGTGGCCGCGCATCCAGCGCCTCGCTCCGCGTGTCTTCCTCGTGGCCATCGCCGTCTACGTCCTCACCGGCCTCTTCACCCACACCTTCCTACTCGCGCCGCCGCTGCAGTTCACACTCGGCCTTCCAGCCGTCGAAGTCGCCGCCGCCGCTGTCATCCCCGTCCTCCTGCACCCCGGCCTTCCACGAACGCTAGCTTCCTTTGCTCCCCTGCGCTGGCTCGGCAAAATCAGCTACGGCTTCTACGTCTTTCACGTCCTTCTCATGCCGATCTTCGACTCGCTCGGTGCTCACCTCGCCCATGCCTCGTCCGGGCAGCTCTATCAAGCCGCGCGCTTTGTCGTCGGGTTCCCCATCACCGTCGTCGTTTCAGTCCTCTCCTATCAGCTCATCGAGCTTCCCTTCCTCCACCGCAAGCGCCGCTTCCCTCTGCACCAGCCCCTTCCACGAAGGGCAGCAAAATAGCCGCACCCTCTCGCCATTCGCCGCATCCGGTCGTAGGATGTTCGCATCGTCCGCGTGAAAACAACCGCGCGAACATCGGCCCCTATACGAATCCCCGGCTCCCACGCGACATCCAAAACTCAGGCCGCATCCAACACTTGCAGTCTTGAAACTCCACGGAGTCCCACACCTCAAACGATGGCAGCAGCAGCCACAGCCGACGCTTCAGCAGCAGCCGCACCGAACCAGCAGTACGCGCTCACCCACGGCGTCAACCCCTGGCTCATCGCGGCATCGGTCATGCTCGCGACCTTCATGGAGGTGCTCGATACCGCCATCGCCTCCGTTGCCCTGCCTTACATAGCCGGCTCGCTCTCCGCCACCAACGACGAAGCCACTTGGGTCCTCACCAGCTACCTCGTCGCCAACGCCATCATCCTTCCGGCCTCCAACTGGTTCTCGCTCCGTTTCGGACGCAAACGCTTCCTCATGACCTGCGTCGCAATCTTCACCGTCGCCAGCTTCGCCTGCGGAGCCGCGCCAACGCTGGCCTTTATCCTCATCGCTCGCGTCGCCCAAGGCGCCGGCGGAGGCGCTCTCCAGCCAATCTCGCAGTCCATCCTGCTTGAAAGCTTCCCACCTGCCAAGCGCGGAGCCGCCATGGCTGTCTTCGCCTTCGGTGTCGTCGTCGCTCCGGTGCTTGGCCCCACCCTCGGTGGCTGGCTCACCGACACTTACTCATGGCGCTACGCCTTCTACATCAATATCCCCATCGGTCTGCTCGCGCTGTACATGATCAACCGCTTCATCCACGACCCGCCGTACATCAAGAACGCCAAGGCTTCCGCCTTCGACAATATCGGCTTCGGAACCCTCATCGTCTGGGTAGGCTGCCTGCAGATCGTGCTCGATAAGGGCCAGGAAGTCGACTGGTTCGCCGCTGTCTGGCTCCGCTGGGCCGTCGTCGCCATGGTCATAGCCTTCGTGTGGTTCGTCTACCGCTCGTGGAAGTGCAAGTACGCGCTCGTCGACCTCAAGGTCCTCAAAGACCGCAACTTCCTCGTCGGCTCCGCGCTTATCTTCATGTTCGGCGTGGCCATCTACTCGACCGTCACGGTGCTTCCGCTCTTCTACCAAGAGCTACTCGGCTACACCGCCTTCACTGCCGGCCTGGTCGTCGCTCCACGCGGCCTCGGAGCCATCTGCGGCATGCCGGTCATCGGCTTCCTCTCCAACAAGCTCGACCCCCGCTATCTGCTGACCTTCGGCTTCCTCACCTTCGGCCTCACCACGCTCTACTTCGGCTCCATCACGCTCGACGTCTCACCCACAACGCTCTTTCTCCCGATCCTCATCACCGGCTTCGGCCTCAGCTTTGTCTTCGTCCCTATCAGCACGGCAGCCTACGGCACGCTGCGCAACGACCAGATCGGCAACGCCAGCGGCATCTTCAACCTCATGCGCAACGTCGGCGGCTCCATCGGCATCTCGATCGCCACCACGATGCTCACCCGCCGCTCGGCCCTGCACCAGAACGGCATCCTGGACTCCTCCAGCGGCGTCGGCACCAGCGCCGCCGCCCAGCACGCGCAGCACGCCCTGACCACCTACTATGGCGCCGCCAACGCAGCCGCTCCGGCCCAGGCCACCCTCTACCGCGAGCTCCTCCGCCAGGCCTCGCTCTGGTCCTTCGTCGATGTCTTCCGCTGGCTCTCGCTGCTCTGCGGCTTCTGCATCGTCATCGTCTGGTTCTTCAAGAAGGTCAAGCCCGGCAAAGGCCCCGCCGGAGCCCACTAACCACCCTCGCTATCCGCCTGTCCAATCCTCTGCAGCCGCACCGCCAGCGACCCCGCCGCCCTTCCTCCGGGTTTGGCGCCCATTCTGCTGTACGCGGCCACTTGTAGAATTCCCACGTAGCTGCTCGGAGGCCCAATGCGACTCACCGCTGCTCTACCCCTCGCCGCCATTCTCCTAATCTCCGGTTGTGCCGCGAACGTCACCACCACCGCCACCTCGTCCATCTCGCAAATCGCCGCCTCCTCCAACTGGCAGTTCACTCCTATCGATGACTTCTTTCACAACGACAAACTCGGTGGCCTCTCCGGCGCCATCACCGTCACCGGTTCCACCTACACCGCCATCCTCCGCGGCACCGGCGCCTGCGTCTCTCCCCTCCAGGACATCACCTTCACCGGCTCGCTCGACTCCACCGGAACCCTCACCCTCGCTTCCACCAACCTACCCAACAACGTCGCCG
>JAZKBC010000130.1:0-3449 GCA_040388825.1 Acidobacteriota bacterium
ACCTCGCAGTCCTCTACGCACCCTCTCCGCTACGAGTGCCACGCCACCATCCTCGCCGCCGAACCCTCAGCCCGCTTTCAGGTCCACGGCACCCACGGCAGCTACACCAAGTTCGGCCTCGACCCCCAGGAATCCACCCTCGTCAAAGGCGCCATTCCACCGCCCCTCGGCAGCCCCGAGCCGTGGCTCCCCGAACCCGAATCCGCCTGGGGCACCCTCACCCTCGCCACCCAGCGCACCGAGCCCGTCCAGCTCTCCCGCACCCCCTACCCCACCGAAACCGGCGACTACCGCCTCTTCTACGCCAACGTCCGCGACGCCATCAACGGCGCAGCCCCCCTCGCCATCCCCGCCGAAGACGCCTTCCGCGTCATCCGCCTCCTCGAACTAGCCGTCCAAAGCAGCAAGGAGCAACGCACCATCCCTATCGACTTCAACTAACCCACACTCCGGGTGGCCCATCCTTTCGCGCACCTTGCGAAAGGGTGGGGTATCGCGCGTTAAGACGCGCGACCGCATTCAGCCCGAACCGGCACACCATCCACCGTCTCTCATCTCACCAACCGTGACCCCCGTCACACCCTCCCCAGCCACCCGCGCTAAACTAGTAACTGTTATGACGACTCCAGCAACGACCACCCCGAAGCGCAAATCGCCCCTGAAGTTCATCATCGCCAGCGCGATCATCCTCGGCACGGTCTCCTGGCTCGCCATCTCCGGCGCCAACGACACCAAGCAGTATTACGTCACCATCGCCGAGCTCCAGGGCATGGGCAACAAGGCCTACAAGCTCAACCTCCGCGTCGCCGGCAACGTCCAGCCCGGCAGCATCCACCGCAACGGCCCCAACGCCGACTTCGTCCTCACCGAACAGGGCCGCACCGTCAAGGTCCACTACGAAGGCACCGAGCCTCCCCCCGACACCTTCAAGGACGACGCCCAGGCCCTCGCCATCGGAACCTACCGCCGCGACGGCACCTTCGAAGCCCAGCAGCTCCAGGCCAAGTGCGCCAGCAAATACGCCCCCGCCAAACCCGGCGAAGCCCCCACCGGCAACATGGCACCCCTCCCCGCCGCTAAAGCCTAAGCTGGCCCTCGCTCGCCCCTCTACAAATTTGTCATCCTGAGCGGAGCGTCTCGCGCACTTTGCGAGGCGCGCAGTCGAAGGACCCGCCATACCGCTGGCTCCTGCACACCGCTCGAACCTTTCCCACCTCGACCCGCTGTTATTAACTGCTCCCTGCTTACTTCGTCAGCCCCTTCAAAAACAAGTAATAAAACTCCACACTCTGAAAGTAGCTCTCCACCCTCACCCGCTCATCCTTGCCATGCGCGCGGTCGTCGTCAAAATCGATCCCCACGCCGCCAATCCCATAGCTAGGAATCCCCGCCTGCATCGTGTAGATCGAATCACTCGCCCCTGCACTCATCACCGGAATCACCGGAATCCCCGGCCACATCGCATGCGTCGCCTCATCCAGCGGCCCAAACACATCCGCCCTCACAGGTGGCGGCGGCAGACTCTTCCGCCCCGGAGCCTCTGCCGACAGCACTCCATCATCCGACATGTACTCCACCGTCAGCTTCGGATCATCAAAAATCCCCATCAGCTCCTTGCGAATCTCCTCCTGCGAGTGCCCCGGCAGAATCCTGCAGTTCACGTTCGCCCACGCCAGCGGAGGCAGCGCGTTCGGAGCCCTGCCCGCCCCCAGCATCGTCGCCACGCAAGTCGTCCGCAACTCCGCGTTGTCTCCCGGATCCCGTGAAAACGCCGCTACCGCTGCCTCATCCGGCGGATCCGCCAGTACCCCACGAATCTCCTCCGCGCGCTTCTTCCCCGCAATCTTCTCCGTAGCCTCCAGGCTCGCCCGGGTCACCGGATTCAACTCCACCGGAAACGGCCGCGCCTCCAGCTTTTCCAGCGCTCCCATCAGCTCATAAATCGCATTGTCTTTCCGCGGCAGCGAGCTATGCCCGCCCGGATTCGTCGCCGTCACGCGAAAATCCGCATACGTCTTCTCAGTCGCCTCCACATCCATCTCCACGGCTCTGCCATGCCGCAGCTCCACCCCACCCGCATCCGGATTCAGCACAAAATCCGCCCGCATCAGCTCCGGCCGATGCCGCAGCAACCAATCCACTCCATTCGACTTCCCACCCTCTTCATCCGCCGTAAACGCCACCACAATATCCCTGTTCGGAACCCAACCCTCGCGCCGCATCCGAATCAGCGACTCCGCCACCCCCGCATCATCCACCTTCATATCCTGCGTCCCACGCCCGTAATAGAACCCATCCTTCTCCACGAACGCATAAGGATCGGTCCCCCAATCCTCCTTCCGAGCTTCCACCACATCCTCATGCCCAATGATCAAAATCGGCTTCAGCTTCGACCCCGCCTTGCCCTTGTACCGCACCACCAGGTTCATCTTCAGCGCCGTCGGACCTGCAAGGATCAAATCCTCCTCCGCAAACCCACCGTCGGCAAACCGCTTCTTCAGCGCCTCCGAAACCGCCGTCACACTCCCATTCGAATCCTGCGAATTGATCTCAATAATCTCTTTGAAGATCGCCTTCGCCAGATCCTTATCCACCTGCGGCAACTCCGGAGCCTGCCCCATCGCCACACCACTCACCACCAACAGCAAAACGCAAGCCAACTGCTTCACACGCACCTCGCACTCGTCAAAACCGGAATATCCTCCAGCCTAACCTAGAACACAAACTGAATCCCGCGCGGGAAAACTGTCGACCGAAAACAAACCCGGACTTCCACTTAGAAACCAGTCGGTCACTGCCGCTGAAGCGTGCCCACATAGGAAGCGTTGCACTTCCCACCCGAAACGCTTACCCCAACCAGGCTTATCGCCAGCTCATCGGTCGAGTCCAACGTCCCCCAAACCTTCATCTGCGATCCGTCATCCATCGTGAATACCGCCATCACCAGCGATCCTCCGATGTAGCTCTCATAGGGCAACTGGATCGTTCCCCGCGTAAAGCATGAAGCTCCCGACACAGTCACCGTCCCACTCAACGGCAAATATCCGGATGGCCCGCTGTCCGTTTGCAGAATCTGCGCAGACCCTTGCGTCAGTCTGAGTGCAACAACTACACCCGTGGGCTTCGCATACCCGGTGGTCATCAGTTCACCCGTGTACGTCGCATCCACCACAGGAAAGGCCGTTGCCGTGAACGGTCCCTGGCATCCCGATTTTCCCTGCACGCTGACCGAGTAGGTCCCGCTCCAGCTCGTGGCGCCGGCGGCTGGAACCTTGCCGCTCAACACAATCACGTTCGCACCCGAAGGGATCGTGCCTTTGGGTGCCACCTCAAACGAGCCATCCGCGGCCACCGTTCCAACTCCACCGAAGCTGCCGTAACTACCCGGACTGTTCGGCGCCGGACACCCAGCCTGCAGATCGCCAACCGCCGTCACCGTGTTCCCGCTC
>JAZKBC010000131.1:0-3334 GCA_040388825.1 Acidobacteriota bacterium
ATGGAATACGACGGTCGGCGCCGATGGCGTGGCGCGGCCGACGTTCAGGAATGCGCGGCACTTTGCGGCGGCAGGAGAACTCGCGCACGGGCGGCTGCAACTGGATCGCGATCGCGTGAGCTACCTGGGGCCGAACTACGATCCGCTGATCGAGAACGGGCAGATGACGCTGCTGGATCTCGACGGTGCGGATGCGTTCACGAGTGACGATGCGCGGCTGCGTGGGGTGAATGCAGCAGGCAAGGAGTTGCCGCCGGTTAGGGTTCAGACCTCGGCTGAGATTGTGCCGGGGATTTGGGTGGAAAGGTTTCCGGGGCATACGGCGAGCATGCTGGGAGTGCACGTGGCGTCGGAGGGACAACGAGCTTGTTATATCGGTGACTTGTTTCCAACGCATCACCATCTGGATCCAACGTGGGTGATGGGGTATGACCTGGATCCGCTGCGGTGTATTGAGGAGCGGAAGCGGTTTTTGAAGCCTGCGATCCAGGAGCAGTGGCTGGTGATGTTTACGCACGATCACCAGGTGCCAATGGCTTTTCTCGAGTGGAATGAGAAGGGCAAGCCGGTGGTGAAGAGCGTCGAGAAAGCGGGAGATGATGTACGAGGCTGGTGAAGACGAGTTTGCGCACTTTGATCTGGCGGAGATGTCGAAGGCGGATACGTACAAGGTGCTGGCGAGTGTGATTCTTCCGCGGCCGATTGCGTGGGTGGTTTCGAAGGACGCGGAGGGCGGGCTGAATGCAGCGCCGTTTTCGTTCTTCAATATTGTGTCGAGCGATCCGCCGCTGGTGGCGATCAGCTTTACGGCTCCGCCTGACCGCGGGTGCAAAGACACGCTGGCGAACATTCGCGCGACGAAAGAGTTCGTTGTGAACATGGTTCCGGAGGAGCTCGCCGAAGCGATGAACACGACGGCCACGAATGCTCCGTACGGAGTCGATGAGACTGCGCTTGCGGGGCTTGAACTGACGCCGGGAAAGATGGTCAACGTGCCGCGGATTGCAGGATCACCCGCAGCGATGGAGTGTCGGCTGTTTGAAGTGATCGAGCCGGGTGGAACGAGCACCATTGTGCTGGGACGGGTTGTTTACGCGCATGTGCGGGCGACGGCGTTCACGAATCTCGAGCGGTTGCATGTGGACCCGGCACAGATGCGGCTGATCGGGAGAATGCATGGCGCGGGTGGGTATACGCGGACGCGGGATACGTTTGTGATCGAGCGGAAGAGCTGGCCCGTGGAAGGGAAGTAGAGCTTCTCGACTGCGACGCAAATCCGGCCTATTGGGATGGAGATTGTGGCGAGATCGCATCGCAGTTCAATTCGATCAAGCGTGCGACCCTGTCCCGAAATGCAGGCAGGTCATTCTTGATGGAGTGCCAGAGGATCATGGGATCGACCGCGAAGTAACCATGAGCCAGGCGATCGCGCTGACCAATGGCTTCCTTGAGATCGGGAATGGAACTGAGCGACCCCGGAAAATATTGGGAAGCCTGTCGCAAGGCCTCGCCAATGATTTCGAATTTGCGTTCAACCGCAGACCTGTTCAGATCAAGATTTTCAAAGGTGGTGAACTGTATGCCTCCCGTGAAGTCGAAGATGGATTCTGAGGCATCGAGCATGTCATGCAGATAGGCGCATAGGTCACGCTGCATAAAGGTCAACCTTGTTGCTCTCGATGGCGCGGAGTCGATAGGGGTTGCGGACCACGCCTTCGCGCAGCAAGTCGACGGGATGGTGGAACAGGCGCTCGAGCTCGGCCCGGAGAGAGGCAAAGTTCTCGATGAAATCGAGCGTGGCGGAAGGGGAAAAATCTACGAGGACATCGACGTCGCTGGACCGCTCATCGAAGTCGTCACGGGCTGCGGAGCCGAAGACGGAGAGGCGGCGGACGTGGTGTTTGCGGCAGAGTTCGGCAATCTGTTCACGGTTGGCTATAAGAAACGGCTGCATGGCGCACCCTCCTCTCGTCAGCAGTAGTGTAGCGTACGGGCATGCGAAAGCCCCGCGGGTCGCTGGGACCGGCGGGGCTTCGAGTTGCTGGAGGAGCGAGGTTAGGCGGTGGCGGTTTCGGTCTCGGTGAGGATGGAGACGAAGCGGCCTTGCTGTCCACGGTCCTGGAACTTTACGACGCCGGTGACCTTGGCGTAGAGGGTGTCGTCGGAGCCGCGGCCGACGTTCTTGCCGGGCTTGAGCGGTGTTCCGCGCTGGCGGACGAGGATGGAGCCGCCGGAGACGACTTCGCCGGCGAAGCGCTTGACGCCGAGCCGCTGTGCGTTGGAGTCGCGGCCGTTTTTGGAGGAGCCAAGACCTTTTTTATGTGCCATTCGATATGCCTCTTTCGCGCTGGATGCGGCGCTTCGAAAATTTGCGGCTTGGCCGCGGATGGTGCCGGGGCTAAAGCCCCTTTTATTGCCCGGCTGAGATGTTCGGGCTAAAGCCCGAACCTAATCCGGAAAGGCGAAAGCTATTTCGCTTCAGCCTTGAAGCTCTTGCCGTTGACGAGGATCTCGTTGATCTTGACTTCAACGAAGCTCTGGCGGTGGCCCTGCATCTTCTTGTACTGCTTCTTGCGCTTGAGCTTGAAGACGAGGATCTTGTCGCCGCGGCCTTCGGAGACGACTTCGGCGAGGACCTTGGCGCCTTCGAGCTTCTGCTCGAAGCTGCCTTCGCCGCCGGAGAAGGCAACGATGTCGTTGAACTCGAGGGTGCCGTTATCGTGGGCGGCCTTTTCGATGCGGAGCGTGTCGCCGGGGGTGACGCGGTACTGTTTGCCGCCGGTGCGAATGACTGCGTACATGATGTGAAACCTCATCGCAGCACGCAGACGGCTATCCACCGAAGGGCTGCTTCTCTTCAATAATGTCTTGTCAGGAGGCGGTAGCCCCGACTGGCTGCGGCATCTGTTATCGAGACGCCTGCACTTGCCAGCCCTGTGACCCGGAGACCGGGTACATCGCCAAACTCTATGAGTTTATCGGGAAACCGGATGAGGGTCAACCGGGAAGTGCTGTTGGCTGCGGTTTGGGCGTTGGAGCGGTTGCCATCGCCGGACCCCTCCCCCCTCCCCCCTCATCTGTTGCCCGGGGCTAAGTGGCTTGCTTTCTGCGGTTGCAGGCGGAGATCTGCGCTACGCCCTTCATTCTAAAGGGGTTACCCGTCAAGTATTTCATTCGAGATAGGTTAGCTCGCGTTTGGGGGAATTGCGGTGCGCCTGAGGCGCCGAACGGCGCCTGTTGGGGGTGTGCGTCCAGTTTTCAGTTCTCAGCTTTGAGTTGTGAGTTTTTCAAGGCGGCTGCGAACGGCCTTGGCGTTGTTTTGATTCCCTGCTTC
>JAZKBC010000132.1:0-6178 GCA_040388825.1 Acidobacteriota bacterium
CGTCGATGGCGATGCCAGTGGGATAGTTGATGCCGCCGCCGTTGGCGAAGTAGATCTGGGCGTAGCCGTTCGAACTGAGCCTGCTGACGCTGGCGTAGCCGCGGTTGGCGATCCAGACGTTACCGCCGCTGTCGATGGCGACGGCGTCGGCCGCCTGTCCGGCGCCCAGGAATCCGGAGCCGACGAAGCTGGAGCTGGCGATGTTGAACTCGCTGACGTCATTGGCGTTGTTATTGCCGATCCAGATGTTGTTGTTGGTGTCGATGGCGAGACCTGCGGGGCTGTTGAGGCCTCCGCCGCCGTAACTGGTTCCCGAGCTGCCGGAGAAGCCTGTGATGCTGTTGGCGTTGTAACCTCCGTTGGCGACCCAGGCGTTGCCGGTCTTGTCGAAGGCGATGCCGCTGGACCCGTTGACACTGCCTCCGGTGTAGTTGCCGGTGTAGTTGAGGAAACTTTCGGAGCCGAGGCCCGAGGAAAAGTCGAGCTCGGTGACGCTGGAGTAGTTGGCGAGCCAGATGTTGCCGGAGGGGCTGAAGGCGATGTAGTAGGGTGCGGGGAAGGTTCCCGAGGTGCCGGCGCCGCAGGTGGAGGGCTCAACGCCGTTGCCGCTGAACCCGTCGTCCAAGCCGGGGACGCCGTTGGGTTGGAACTGGCTGATGCAGGTTCCTGCGGAGTTGGCGACCCAGACGTATCCGTTGCTATCGACGGCAAGGCCGAGTGGGCCGTGGAGAGAGCCGCCGGTGTAGGTGAGAGCGATGGTCCAGTCGTTGGGAGCGCTGGAAAGGGCGGGCTGGAAGGGAGGTGTGGCAGTAAGAAAGCCGAAGAGGGTTTGCACGTTCGCGCCGGGATGATGGGCGATGTTGATGGCGGCGCTGGCGGTGTCAGAGGGCTGCGAGCCGTTGTTGGTGGCCGTGCTGAAGAGCACGCTGCAGGCATTGGACGGCGATCCGGAGTCGGGATCGGTGGAGTTGATGCAGGTGGCGAGAATGTCGGCGAGGGTGTTGATCTCGTTGACGGGCACGTTGGCGTTGCCGCCCTGGGTTTCTGCTGGGGGCGTTCCCTTGGAGATGTCGGCGAGGTTGGCAGCGATGGAGGCGGCGTTGGCGATGGCGGTGGACGCGAGGGCAGAGCTGGAGCCGGAGATGTGGGTGGCGTCGGAGGCGAAGGCGGCGAGGGCGTAGGCAGCAGCGACGGTGGTGACTTCGTTCATGTTGATGGCCGCGGGCAGGCTGTCGAAGTTGCCGCAGGGGCCGAGAACCGCCATGAGAGATGCACCGCTGTTGGCTCCGTTGAAGACTCCGGGGTTTCCTCCGACGGAGTAGAGGTAGGCGGGCTGGCTGCTGGAGCAGTTGCGGTCGGCGGCGGTGATGTTGAAGTTGCCGTTGTAGTTGGTGGTGGCGTAGTAAACGCCGTTGGAGTCCTGCTGGGTGTTGGGGCCGGCCTGCAGCAGGGAGGTAGAGGCTGAACCGTATCCGCCGGTCGAGACGGCGTAGAGATAGACGTGGGCATTGGCGATGGGCTGCTGGCCGCCGTGGACAGCTCCCTGGAGGGAGTTGGCGGAGGCTGCGGGAGCGGATGAAGCGGCGGAGGACGGAGCGACGAAGTTTGCTGAAGAGCAGGCGGTGAGGAAGATGGAACAGCAGGCAAACAGCCTCAGGGCATAGCTCATGGGGAGCCTCGAATGGATTTTGGATTGTGGGATGAAGGGGCCCGAGGACGCGTTGCCGCGCTGATTTTCTAACTTAGCATGGAATTGGATGGGGAAATGAAGAGGGGGTGGTGGGCCGTGAGGGACTCGAACCCCCGACATCCTGCTTGTAAGGCAGGCGCTCTAACCAACTGAGCTAACAGCCCCCGTTTCGGGCACTGAGATCAGTGTAGGGGATTGGGGCGGTGGGGGCAATGTTGGGGCTATGGATTGGTGTTGATGGCTTTTTCGATGAGGGGCTGCATGAGGGCGTAGCCGCTGGAGTTGGGGTGGAGGCCGTCGGAGGTGAGAGTGGGGCGGAGGTGGTCGTGGCCGTCGGTGAGGACCGAGTAGTAGTCGACGTAGGTGAGGTGGTGGGAGGCGGCGAAGGCTTTGAGCCAGCGGTTGACGGCGAGGATCTCGTCGGGCCGGAGTTGGTTGGGTGGGACTCGGATGGCGGATGGGGCGAGGGAGGGGTCGACGGGGGTGAGGGAGCAGAGGATGAGGCGCTGGTGATGGAGGCGGGCCTGGAGAGCGATGAGGCGGATGGAGGCTTCGACTTCGTACGGCATGAGGAAGCGGAGGTGGTTGGGGATGTTGCTGGCTTTGAGGTCGTTGATGCCGCCGAGGAAGACGACGGTGTGGGGGTGGAGCGCGGCGACGTCGTTGGGGTAGCGGAGGAGCATGACGAGGGCGTGGTCGCCGTTGATGCCGCGGTTGATCCAGGTGGGGTGCGGGAGAGGCCAGCGGTGGGTGATGGAGTCGCCGAGGAAGACGACGTCGATGGGGTGGTTGGCGAGGGCGCGGTTTTCGGCGGTGAAGGTGTGCTCGTTGGGCCAGTTGATGAGGTAGAGGATTGCGGGGGTGAAGAGGACGAGGGCGGCGAGAAGCAGGAGGATGCGGCGGATGCGGTGCATGGTGGGGGTGCTGCTTATTTTATGCGGAGCGGTTGATTAAGATGGTGGGATGAAGGTGCATACGGAGTATTTGAGTTTCAAAACGGATGAGCGGTACGAGATGGTGCACATTACGCCGGAGATTGAGGCGATTGTGCGGCGGAGTGGTGTGGATGATGGATTGTGTTTTGTTTCGCCGATGCATATTACGGCGGCGATTTATGTGAACGACAATGAGGATGGGTTGATTGAGGACATCGGGGTGTGGCTGGAGAAGCTGGCGCCGCGGTGGCCGGGGTATGAGCATCATCGGACAGGCGAGGATAATGCGGATGCGCATTTGAAGGCGCTGCTGCTGCACCATGAGACGACGCTGCCGGTGACGAAGGGGCGGCTGGATTTAGGGATGTGGCAGAGGGTGTTTTATGCGGAGTTCGATGGGCAGAGGGCGAAGAGGGTGATTGTGAAGGTGATGGGAGTGGGGAAGTAGTGCGTCAGAGATTCAGCAGATTTGCGTCGAACCAGATATCCCGGTGTGCGCCCGATATAAGAAAGCGATAGCCAGCTGGAAGGCCGAGCAGATTTTCAATTTCGGGATACTGCTCGTAGAGATGGGTAGTGTGGAGAGGTTCGAAGAAGTCAGCACGCGTGGAGAACTCTTCGCCGAACCAGAGATACCATCCCGTTGTGTCAGCGGACGGTGGATGACGCAGCCCGTTGAGAGGAGTCTTTCCGATCGTTGCTGACGCAAAACCTGAATTGACGAGGGGATAGGCTGGCGTGAAGATTACGTTTTGCTCACGACAAATTGTCCGCTGCGCAGCCTCGATATCGGCGTGACCTTTCGCGTTCATTAGGCGGTGAGGATTTCTTCTTCGAGGGATTGTTTTTCGAAGAGGTCGGAGTAGTAGCCGCCGAGGGCGAGGAGCTGGTCGTGGGTGCCTAGCTCGGCGATGCGGCCGTCGACGAGGACGGCGATGCGGTCGGCGTTGCGGGCGGTGGAGACTCGGTGGGCGATGAGGATGGTGGTGCGGCCCTGCATGGCGGTGCGGAGGGCAGTGAGGATTTGTTCTTCGGTGTAGGTGTCGACCGAGGCCAAGGCGTCGTCGAGGATGAGGATTTTGGGGTCGCGGAGGATGGCGCGGGCGATGGCGGTGCGCTGCTTCTGGCCGCCGGAGAGAGTCATGCCGCGTTCGCCGACTAGGGTCTGGAAGCCCTTGGGGAACTCGAGGATTTCGGCGCCGATGTGGGCGGCTTCGGTGGCTTGGAGGATGGCTTCGTCGGTGGTGGCGTCGACGCCGAAGGCTACGTTCTCGCGGATGGTTTCGGAGAAGAGGAAGGTTTCCTGGGGGACGACGCCGATGGAGCGGCGGAGGGTTTCGAGGGGGTACTCGCGGATGGGGCGGCCGTCGATGAGGACCATACCGGGGGCGGCGTCGTAGAGGCGGGGGATGAGGCCGACGAGGGCGGATTTGCCGGAGCCGGTGGGGCCGGTGATGGCAAGCGAGGAGCCGGCGGGGATGTCGAGGGTGATGTCGTGAAGGACTTCTGGGCCGGTGGGGTAGGTGAAGCTGAGGTGGTTGAAGGTGATCGCGCCGGCGATGGGGCTGGCCGGCGGCTGGGGTAGAGAAGCGGGTCCTTCGCTGCGCTCAGGATGACAATTCAAATTGGAAAGCGAAGGATTCGCGTTGCTGTCGTCGATCTCCGGCATTTCGGTCATGAGCTCGTGGATGCGGACTACGGAGGCGGCTCCGCGCTGGACGAGGTTGACGACGAAGCCTACGGCGATCATGGGCCAGGTGAGCTGGACCATGAAGACGTTGTAGCTGAAGAACTGGGCGACGGTGATGCCGAGGCGGGGGTCGCGGTTGTGGAGGAGGACTTCGTGGCCTCCGACGAGGAGGGTGATGACGAGCGAGACGCCGAGGACGAGTTCGAGCGTGGGCCAGAGCATGGCCATGAGGCGGGCGAGGAGCAGGCTGCGGCGGATGTACTCCTGGTTGGAGGTTTCGAACTCGGCGATCTGGGCGTCTTCCTGAGCGAAGGCGCGGATGAGGCGGGCGCCGGAGAAGTTTTCTTCGGCCTGGGCGGAGATGTCGGAGAAGCTGGCCTGGATGCGCTCGAAGCGTTTGTGGATGAGGGCGCCGAAGTACTGCACGAGGACCGAGGCGATGGGCAGCGGGACGAAGGCGTACATCGTCAGGCGTGGGCTGATCTTCAGCATGAAGGGCAGCGCGGCGGCGGTGAAGACGATGGTGTTGGCCGAGTACATGATGGCCGGACCGAGAAGCTGGCGGACGGCGTTGAGGTCGTTGGTGCTGCGCGCCATGATGTCGCCGGTGCGATGGCGCTGAAAGAAGCTGGGCGGCTGGAGCGAGAGGTGGGCGAAGAGGTCGTTGCGGATGTCGAACTCGATCTCGCGGGAGGCGCCGATGATGATCTGGCGCATGAGATAGAGGAAGGTTCCGGAGACGGCGGCGACACCGACGATGAGGAGGGCGTCGTTGCGGACGGTGGTGGTGGAGAGATTGTGCTGGATGTCGCGCGCGGCCTTGCCGATGACCAGCGGGATGATGACTTTGGAGCAGTTGTAGATCAGCAGCGAGAGGCCACCCCAGACGTAGCTCTTCCAGTAACGGCGGAGGTAGGGGAAGAGTGGGCTGAGGCGGTCAAACATAGGGAGTAGGAAGTAGGAAGTAGGAAGTAGGAAGTAGGGAGTAGGGAGTAGGGAGTAGGGAGTAGGGAGTAGGGAGTAGGGAGTAGGGAGTAGAAAAAACGAGGCCGCCAGTGTTGGATGCTGGCGGCCTTGGGTTGGAAGCTACTTTGTTTCGGGTTTGGCCGCCGGAGCCGTGGCGCCAGCAGGCGGCGGGGTGGCCGGGTGCGGCATCGGAGCGGGCCGGGCCTGGGCCGGGGGAGCCTTGGGCTCGGGAGCCTTGTCGCTCTGGGCGACGACTTCGACGTCGAAGATCAGAGCGGACTTGGCGGGGATGACGGGAGGGCGGCCGGCTTCGCCGTAAGCGAGCTGGTAGGGGATGACGAGGCGACGCTTGCCGCCGACGCGCATGCCTTCAAAGCCGGTGTCCCATCCTTCGATGACGCGGTGCTCGCCGTGCTGGAAGGTGATGGGCTCCTTGTTGGGGTGGTCTTCGGAGGAGTCGAATTTCTTGCCGTCGGAGAGGTAGCCGGTGTACTTGACGGTGAGGAAGGTGGAGGGGCGGACGAGCTCGCCGGTGCCGGCCGTAGTGTCGACGTAGAGGAGCGAGAAGGTCGAGGTCTTCTGCTCGATGGATTCGCGGACCTGCGGGCTGACCAGCGGAGAGACGTAGTCGAGCTTCATGTCCGGGGTGCGGGTGATGGTGTAGAGAGCCTTGGCGCAGGGCGCGGAGGCGGCCAAGGCCGGGATGGTGGAGGACATCTCAGGCAGCTTGACGCAGCCGCCGGCAGCGGTGGCGGCGTGGTGCGCCGGAGTGGTTGCTGCATGATGCGCGGCAGTCTGGGCGATGGAGGGGAGGGCTACTCCCGCAGCGACGGCCAGGACGAGAATCGAACGCAGGGAAGCGGAGGAGGGGGAGAGGCGGAGGTGGGTTTTCATGTC
>JAZKBC010000132.1:6188-7593 GCA_040388825.1 Acidobacteriota bacterium
GTGGGTAAGCGGCGCGCAGGCGAGGCGGTGGGGCAGATTCGGGTTGGAAAGGGTCGGACGGTTTGGCGGGTGCTAACGGTTTGGCGGGTCCTTCGACTACGGCTCGCAAAAAACGCGAGCCTTCGCTCAGGATGACGAATTGATGGCGGGTAGCCGGGTGGTGACTTTAGGTGGGGGTGCGTAGGAGGAGGTAGGAGCCTGCGATGGCGAAGAGGACGTCTGGGGACCAGGCGGCGAGGACGGCGGGGAGGGTGTTGACGTCGCCGAGGTTTTCGAAGACCGCGAGGACGACCCAGAAGGCGATGGCTACACCGATGGCGTTGCCCATGCCGGCGATGGAGCCGCGTTTGCCGGCGGAGAGTGAGAAGGGAATGGCGATGATGGCCATGACGAGAGTGACGAGGGGGTAGGCGATTTTGCGGTTGAGCTGGACGCGGAGGCGGACGGTGTCGAAGCCGCTCTGCTTGAGGTCCTGGATGTAGTGGGAGAGTTGCGTGTAGGACATCTCCTGGGACTGGCGCTCTTCTTTTTTGAAGTAGTCGGGCTGCTCGTGGATCTCGGGGTAGGAGGTGAGGGTGAAGGGCTCGTAGTTGCCGACGGAGTCGCCGTGGAAGACGCGCTGCCAGCCGTTTTCAAAGACCCAGCGTTGGATGTGCTCGTCCCAGTGGACGTTGGAGGCGAAGATGCGGCGGGTGAGGGTGAATGTTCCGGGTTCGAACTCGAAGACGGTGAGGTTGGCGAAGACGTTTTTGTAGGGCTCGAAGTACTGGTAGTAGAAGATGCGGGTGGGTTCGCCGGTGGAGAGGGTCTGGCCGGACATCCACTTGCGGTCGGGGCGGAGGAAGGTCTGCGCGGGCTTGCCCTTGATGGTGGAGAGGAGGGCTTCCTGACGGCGGTTGGCGGCGGGGAGGTAGCCTTCGTCGAATGCGAAGAGAGCGGCGGAGAGCAGAGCGGCGACGAGCAGGACGGGCGTGATGATGCGGTAGAGGCTGGTGCCGGTGGCCTTCATGGCGGTGAGCTCGTTGGAGCGGCTGAGGGCGCCGAAGGTGATGAGGACGGCGATGAGCGAGCAGACGGGAGTGGTGTTGTAGAGGATGAAGGGGATGAGGTTGAAGAGGTAGTCGCCGACGGTGACCAGCGGGGTGCGGTACTTGATGATGTCGCCGATGAGCTCGAAGAAGGTGAAGATCTGGAAGAGCACGGTGAAGCTGATGAGGACGAGTGAGAAGTTGCGCAGGAAGGTGCGCATGACGTACTCGTCGAGGATGAGCGGGAAGCGGATGTGGAGGGAACGGCGCAGGCGCTGGAGACCTCGGTTGGGGACGGCGGCGTCCGCGCCGGGGAGCTTGCGGCCGAAGCGCTGAAAGAGGCGGGAGACGGATGCGGAGAAGCGCGCGATGAGATC
>JAZKBC010000133.1:0-2077 GCA_040388825.1 Acidobacteriota bacterium
GCTGAGCGGGCCTGGTTGCGGCTCCGAGCAAAATACAGAGGTTCTTCGCTGCGCTCAGAATGAGGGGTCCTTGGGAGTTAGCTGGCTGCTGTGGGGAGTTCGGGGGTGGCGGCGAGGAGTTGCTGGGTGTAGAGCTCGCGGGGGGTCTCGCAGACTTCCTGCCAGGTGCCGGCTTCCACTAAGCGGCCGCGTTGCATGACGGCTACGCGGTGGCAGAGGTAGCGGACCAGCGGCATGGAGTGGGAGATGAAGAGGCAGGTGAGGCCGTAGCGTTGCTGCAGGTCGCGGAGGAGGTTGATGACCTGGGCGCCGACGGAGACGTCGAGGGCGGAGACGGGTTCGTCGAGGACGAGGAGTTCGGGGCGGAGGGCCAGGGCGCGGGCGATGTTGATGCGCTGGCGCTGGCCGCCGGAGAACTCGTGGGGGTAGCGGGAGAGCGCGTTGCGGTCGAGGCCGACTTCGTCGAGGAGATCGTGAATGCGCTGGGTGATGCCTTCGGGCGGGCGTTCGTGGTGGATGGCGAAGGGCTCGGCGAGGATCTGGCGGACGGTCATGCGCGGATCGAGCGCGGCGTAGGGGTCCTGGAAGACGATGGCGAGGTGGCGGCGGAGGCGGCGCATGTCGCGGGGCTGGAGGTCGAGGAGGCTGAACTCGCGTTGGCGGTTTTCGGCGTCTGCGGGGCGGTAGAGGATGGTGCCGCTGGTGGGCTCGATGAGCCGGAGGAGCATGCGGGCGACGGTGCTTTTGCCGGAGCCGGATTCGCCGACGAGGCCGAGGGTTTCGCCGCGGTGGAGGGTGAGCGAGACGTTGTCGACGACGCAGTGCGGGCCGTAGTTTTTGACGAGGCCGTGGGCTTCGAGCAGTGGCGGCTCGTGAGTCGCCGAGGAGTCAGCGGTCATATCGACTCGCTGAAGATGACCTGCCAGCCGGTGGGGGTCTTTTCGAGGATTTCGCTGAAGGTGCCCTGGGCATCGCCGCCGGCTTTGTGCGATCGCGAGATGTGGTACTTGCCGGTGGCGAGTGCGAAGTTGTCGCCGAGGGAGCGGACCTGGATCTCGGAGTCTTCGAGCTTGCCCATGGCATCGGCCGCGGGATAGAGGGTGTGGAAGGCGTTGCGGATGTCGGTGAGGCCGTAGACGGGGTTGCCGAGCATGACCTCGGTGTCAGGGGCGTCTTTGAAGAATTTGAGGAAGCCGTCGAGATCGCCTTTGTTCCACGCGGTCTCCTGCGCGAGGATGGTCTTCGCGACGGCGAGCTGCTCCCTGGTGGCGGTGAAGAGGGGGTCGGGGTTTTGCGCGTGCATCGGGACGACTGGGAGCGCGCCGGCAGCGAGCAGCGAAATGAGAAGTAAACGACGGAGCATGGCGCCCTCTCTGCTTCGATGATACGAGAGGAGAGTGTGGGGCGGGTGTCACGCGTTTGTCAAGGATATGTCGGAGGCGCTAGTGGGTGGCAGGCTTGCGGGTGTAGTGGAGGTCGTAGGTGGTGGTCCACGTTTTGCCACCGTCGGTGCTGTCTTCCTGGAGCTGGCGAACGTTGCCGGCGTCGAGGCGTGTGAAGGTGAAGCGCTGGAGCGAGGGCTGGCCCTTGGCGTTGGGGTTGTGGCCTTCGAAGATGAGCGACGGCGCGGTGAAGATGCCGTGGGTGAAAAGGGAGGTGGCGCCGGTGGAGTCGACCCAATATTGCGTCCAGGATTTGGTGGCGACGTCGAAGGAGTTGAAGCTCTTGCCGGTGTAGGGAAGGCTGGCGGAGGTCCAGTTTTCGAGGATGACGCAGTTGCCAAGGATGCTCTGGATGGAGCTGTCACCGGCGTGCTTGCCGTTGGGTCCGGTGACAGACCATTCGCCGAGCCAGAAGTCGAACTGATGGGCCTGGGGAGGGCAGGCTTTCGGCGTGGTGGCGGAGGCTGTGGGGGCAGGAATGATTGCGGTCGTGAGCATGGCCTGCGGTAGCGAGGTGGAGTCGTCGCGGACGATCTTCCAACCGGTGGGGGTGTTTTCGACGACGAGGAGGAAGTAGCCGTCGGCGTTGCCTCCGCCGGCGGCATAGCGTGATATTCCCGCTCGCCCGGCAAGCG
>JAZKBC010000134.1:0-4043 GCA_040388825.1 Acidobacteriota bacterium
CGTGGGGGACCGTTTGCGGTTGCCACAACACGCTGATCGCGCGAACCGGGTATACGGGCGAGGATGGGTTCGAGATTTATGTGCCGGCGGATGAGCCGACGAGCAGCCGCGTTTGGGCGGAGGTGCTGGCGGCGGGTGAGGAGTTTGGGATTCAGCCTTGCGGGCTGGGAGCGCGGAATACGTTGCGGCTGGAGTCCGCCATGGCGCTGTATGGGCATGAGATTTCAGACACGATTAATGTGTTCGAGGCCAACCTGGGGCGGTATTGCAAGCTGGATAAGGGATCGGACTTTGTGGGGCGGGAGGCGCTGCAGAAGGTTGTGGATGCTGGTGGGCCTTCGCGCAAACTCGTCGGGCTGGAGATGGTGGAGCGTGGGATTGGGCGGGATGGGTATCCCGTGTTTTCGCTTGCTGGCGAGAGGATTGGTGAGATTACCAGCGGGTCGCCGGCGCCGTTTTTGAAGAAGAATATTGCGCTGGCGTATGTGCCTTCGACGATGACCGAGGTTGGGACGGAAGTGGCTGTCGAGATTCGTGGGCAGATGGTGAAGGCGGTGGTGGTGCCTACGCCGTTTTATAAGAGGGCGAAGAAGACGCAGAATGTGGCGGAGTTGTACGTGCCGGTGTCGTAGCGGTCGTGGTTGAAAATCGGCTGAAGGATGCAGCGGGGCGAGCAGCTTGGCAGATCCTTCGACTGCGGCTCGCAAAGTGCGCGAGCCTTCGCTCAGGATGACAAATTTGGGGCGGGCGCGAGCGGAGACTATTGCTGCTTTGCGGCAGCCGCCTGGGCGGAGAGTCCGACAGCTTTGAGGGCCTGGCGGAGGTGGGTGCGGCTGGCGGCGGGGACGTCTTTCATGACCTCTTCGAGGTCGCGGAGGTGGAGGACGTAGAGGCGCTTGATTAGGGCTGTGCCTTCAGGGGTGAGGTGGACGAGGCGGACGCGGCGGTCGGTCTTGTCGTTGGTGCGTTCGACGAAGTGCTTTTCTTCGAGGCGATCGACGGCGGCGGTCATGGAGGCGTTGGCGAGGAGGACGGCTTCGCACAACGCAGACATGGTAAGCGGGCCCTTGTGGAGGAGGGCTTCGAGGATCATGAAATCGGAGAGGCCGATGCCGAGGGTGGAGATGGAGTGCTCGACGTAGGTCTGCAGGCTGCGGTAGGCGCGGGCGAGGACAACCCAGAGAGCGGCGGCGGTGGTGTCGGGTGGGGTGGGCTTTTCGGGCATTGGGGTCATGGTACGACTTGGTGGCGGAGGCTGGAACGGGCTGAGGCTATCCAGCGGTTGCGGTAGAACTTCGAGTTGCGCGCCAACCGAAGCAGAATACAGAGGTCCTTCGCTTCGCTCAGGATGAGGGGGTGTGGGATGCTGCGGCTCATCCTGAGTTGAGCGGTGGTCTTAGGCGAATGCAGCGGCGAGGAGAGTGCGGGCTCGCGCGATTTCGTCGGCGTTGATGGTGTGGGGGCGGTTGGGGTAGCGGTGGGTTTCGACGACGGCGCCCATGCGAGTGAGTTCTGCGGCCGTGGCTTCGACGCGCTGCCAGGGGACGTGGGGGTCGGGGTCGCCGGAGAGCAGGAGCGTGGGGGTTGCGGCGAGAGAGCCTTCGTGGTGGAGATCGGCGTCGAGCGGGCCGACGAGGCCTCCGGTGAAGGCGACCAGCGCGGCGTAGCGGGTGGGGTGGGTCGCTGCGAACTCCGATGTGAGGCAGGCGCCTTGCGAAAAGCCGGCGATGGCGATGCGGCTGGTGGGGATGCCGGCGGCGTTGATTTCCGCAACGAGAGTGGCGATGCGAGTGAGGGCGGAGGTGAGGTAGGGCTCGTTGCTCTCGCGAGGTGCGAGGAAGGAGTTGGGGTACCAGGTGTGCTGCGCGGCCTGCGGGGCGAGGACGGCGATGTTGGCGGGGAGGTCGAGGTAGTCGGTGAGGCCGAGAATGTCTTCGGAGGAGGCTCCGCGGCCGTGCAGGAGGATGAGGGCACCGGTGGCCGTGGCCAGCGGCGCTCCTGCGTGGAGCACCGGCTGGTTGGCATGGGGGTTGAGGTTCGAGTTCATGCGGTCACCTCTTTCTGCGAGCTTTGCTTGAGGGTGATGGGGTGGAGACGGGCTTCGATTTGCGGACGTTGCGGCTCGAGCCAGGTGGGGATGTGGAGCGCTTCGCCGAGGGTTTCGATGGGCTCGTCGATGAGGAAGCCGGGGTTGTCGGTGGCGAGCTCGAAGAGGACGCCGCCGGGTTCGCGGAAGTAGATGGAGTGGAAGTAGGTGCGGTCGAGGATGGGCGTGACCTGCAGGTGCTTCGCGATTTCGGTGCGCCACTCGGATTGCGCGGGATCGTTGGCCGCGCGGAAGGCGATGTGGTGGACCGAGCCGGCGCCGGGGTTGCCGTAGCTGGCGGCCGGGTTGACGACGATGTCAATCTGGTTGCCGAGAGTGGTGCCGTCCGGAGAGACGAAGTGGTGGCGATTCCCTTCCGTGGCTGTGAGTTTGAAGCCGAGGACTTCGAGGGACTTCTGCGTGGGAGCGAGGTTGCGCTCGAGCAGGGTGACTCCGAAGAATCCGCGGATGGCGTAGTCGGTGGGGACGTCGGCGTAGCGCGGCGGCGTGATGGCCGGGGCGTTGGCGTGGGCTACGAGTTCGAGCTTCATGCCGTCGGGGTCGGCGAGGGTTAGGACTTCTTCTGCGCCGTTGAAGCGCTTACCGGTGCGCTCGGCGGGGATGTTGAAGCTGCGGAGGCGGGCTTCCCAGAAGTCCAGCGAGCCGGAGGGGACGCTAAAGGCGGTGTGGGAGACTTCGCCGGCGCCGGGGGTTCCGCGGCGAGCGTGCGGCCAGGGAAAGAAGGTGAGGATGGTGCCGGGGGTGCCGGCGTCGTCGCCGAAGTAGAAGTGGTAGGTGCCGGGGTCGTCGAAGTTGACGGTGCGCTTGACGAAGCGGAGGCCGAGGACTTCGGTGTAGAAGTCGAGGTTCGCCTGGGGGTCAGAGGCGATGGCGGTGACGTGATGGAGGCCGGTGATGGGTTGCGGCATGGGGTGTGCTCCTTTCGAGCGGCTGCTTGATACTTCCATGCAATAAGATTCGATATCGAAGGAAAAGATTCAACGGTATGCTGGCAAGCGCTGGAGGCCGGGTTTTCCAGAGCGAAAAGGGGGCCTAAGGGGAGCTTACAATTGAGGATATGAGCTATCCCGAGCAGTACAAGTATGCGAAGTCGCATGAGTGGATTCTGGCGGAAGGCGATGGCGCGACGATCGGCATTACGGATTACGCGCAGAGCTCGCTGGGAGACATCGTGTTTGTGGAGCTGCCCAAGGTAGGCCAGTCGATTGAGGCTGGGTCGACGTTTGGGTCGGTGGAGAGCGTGAAGGCGGTGAGCGATTTGTACTCGCCGGTGACGGGCACGGTGACGGCGGTGAATGACGCGCTGAACGCCGCTCCGGAGACGATCAATACCGATGCGAATGGGACGTGGATGATCAAGGTGGATATGTTGAACACCGACGATCTGAACGACCTGCTGAGTGCGGCGGATTATGAGAAGTTTGTGGCGGAAGAGACCGGGCACTAAAGCTCGTGCGGGCAAAGCTCTGACGCAAAGGACGCTGAGGTCCGCAAAGGTTCGCGAAGGAAGGCGCTGCGAGGCGCTTTCGGAAGGTTGCTATGCGCTATTTGCCGAAGAGTCCCGCTGACCGGGAAGAGATGCTTGCCGAGATTGGCGTGGCGTCGATTGATGCTTTGTTTGAGAGCATTCCTGCCGAGTACCGGTTGACGGAGGATTTGAAGATTCCGCGGCAGCACTCGGAGAGTGAGGTGCTGGATCGCTTTCGGGCGTTTGCGGCGGGGATTGCTTCGGGCGATGCGGCGGAGCTGGCGGCGGCGCCGGCGGCGAAGATGTTTGCGAGCTTTCTGGGGGCGGGGGCTTATCGGCACTATAAGCCGGTGATTATCGACTCGCTGGTGCAGCGCGGTGAGTTTTTGACGAGCTATACGCCGTATCAGCCGGAGATCGCGCAGGGAACGCTGCAGGCGATGTTCGAGTTCCAGACGATGATCTGCG
>JAZKBC010000135.1:0-5508 GCA_040388825.1 Acidobacteriota bacterium
CGACATGGATGCGACGTATAAGCTGAAGCGCGGGTTCACATGGTTCGGGCAGGCGGAGAATCTGCTGAACGACCAGCATATTGGTCCGATCGGGTATCCGGGCTTGCCGCTGACGTTTCGCACTGGGTTAAAGTTGCGTCTGGGCGGCGATTGATCTGAATTTGTGTTGGATTGCGCGGCCTGTCCGGAGGAATCTGGGCAGGCCGCTTTGTTTTGTTGTCGATTGCACCACCGCTGCCGGTTGAAGCGTCTAATTGGTGAGGAAGGAATACGAACATGCTGAAGATGCGTACGACAATTTTTTCTCTTGGTTTGCTGGCGGCTGCGGCCTTGCCGATGCTCGCGCAGGAACTGCCCAATGAAGGGCCGGTGCCAACGACGGCGCTTGTTAACGCCGAAGCGAAAGGCAACGCGCGACTGGACCCTTCTCTGCTGAAGCTGCAGGTGAATGGGCACGATGCGCCGATCCTGGGCGTGACGCCGGTTGGTGCTCAGTCAACGGAAGTCGCCATCCTGATTGATGATGGCTTGCGCTCATCGTTCTCGCTGCAGTTGAAGGACGTTCAGAACTTCGTGACCGAGCTTCCGCCGGGAACGAAGGTGCTGGTGGGCTATATGCAGAATGGGATGGTGCGTTCGGACGGGCACTTCTCAAGTGACCATGCGGAGGTGGCTTCGTCGCTGCGTATTACGATGTCGACTCCAGGATTGAGTGCGAGCCCTTACCTTTGTCTGTCGGACTTTGTGAAGCGCTGGCCTTCCAACCAGCCTGCGGCCCGGATGGTGTTGATGATCACCAACGGCGTGGACCCGTACAACGGGCGGCCTTCGATCATGAACCAGGACAGCCCTTACGTGGAGACGGCGCAGGAAGATGCGCAGCGGGCGGGTGTCGCGGTGTACTCGATCTATTTTCCGGATGCAGGGTTTCGCGGCGGATATGGAAGCTTTAGCGGGCAGAGCTATCTGCAGCAGGTGGCCGAGGCAACTGGCGCGCAGACGTTCAACCAAGGGAGCATTCCTCCGGTTTCGATCAGGCCGTATTTGAAGATGTTTCAGAAGGCGATCGTGGAGAGCTACCAGGTGAACTTCATGGTCAGTGCAAGGCATGAAAAGGCCAGCTCGCTCACGGTGATTCGGCTGAAGACGTCGCAGTCGGGTATCAAGTTGCATGCTCCGGATGGGGTGCATGCTGGGTTGAGCGAGTAATTTGCAGTGAATCGAGAGTAGAAAGGCGAAGGCCCCGGATTGCTCCGGGGCCTTCGTTGATTTGGCTGCTGATGGTTGAGGCTTAGTACATGCCGTCCATGCCGCCGCCGTGATTGTGACCGCCGCCCGCTGCTTCCTTCTTCTCGGGGATGTCAGCGATCATGGCTTCGGTGGTGAGCATGAGGCCGGAGATCGAAGCGGCGTTCTGCAGGGCAGTGCGCGTGACCTTGGTGGGATCGATGACGCCGGCCTTGACCAGGTCCTCGTAGGCTCCCGTTCCGGCGTTGTAGCCGAAGTTGGAGTCCTTCGATTCGTTGATCTTGCCGATGACCACTGCACCCTCTTCGCCGGCGTTGGCGACGATCATGCGAAGCGGCTCTTCGATGGCGCGGCGGATGATCGATGCACCAATCTTCTCGTCGCCTTCCAGCGTCTTGATGAGCGCGTCCACAGCCTTGCCGCAGCGCACCAGGGCAACACCGCCGCCCGGGACAATGCCTTCTTCAACGGCAGCGCGGGTGGCATGCATCGCGTCTTCGACACGAGCCTTCTTTTCCTTCATCTCGGTCTCGGTAGCTGCACCGACCTTGATGACGGCGACGCCGCCAACTAACTTCGCTAGCCGCTCCTGGAGCTTCTCTCTGTCGTAGTCGGAGGTGGTCTTGTCGATCTGAGCGCGAATTTCCTTCACGCGGCCTTCGAGCTTGGAGCCGTCTCCGCCGCCATCGATGATGGTGGTGTTGTCCTTGTCGATGGTGACGCGCTTGGCGGTGCCGAGATCTTCGATCTTGACGCCTTCGAGCTTGATGCCGAGGTCTTCAGTGATGGCCTTGCCGCCGGTGAGGACAGCGATGTCCTCGAGCATGGCCTTGCGGCGATCGCCGAAGCCGGGAGCCTTGACGGCAGCGACGTTCAGCGTGCCGCGCAGCTTGTTCACGACCAGAGTCGCGAGCGCTTCGCCGTCCACGTCCTCAGCAATGATGACGAGGGGCTTGGCGGTGCGGGCGATCTGCTCGAGCAGCGGGAGCAGGTCCTTCATCGAGGAGATCTTCTTCTCATAGATGAGGATGTAGGGGTTCTCGAGGGCAGCTTCCATGCGCTCTGCGTCGGTGACGAAGTAGGGCGAGAGGTAACCGCGATCGAACTGCATGCCTTCCACGGTGTCGAGCTGCGTTTCCATGGTGCGCGACTCTTCCACGGTGATGACGCCATCCTTGCCGACGGTCTTCATGGCAGCAGCGATGATCTCGCCGATCTGCGAATCCGAGTTGGCGGAGATGGTGCCGACCTGCGCGATCATGTCGCCGGAGACGGGTTTGGAGAACTCAGCGAGAGCGCCGCCGACAACTGCGCCGTGCTCATCGCGCTTGCCGATGATGGCCTCGACAGCCTTGTCGATGCCGCGCTTGAGCGCCATCGGGTTCGCACCGGCAGCAACGGTCTTCACCCCCTCGCGGTAGATCGCCTGGGCCAGAACGGTGGCAGTGGTGGTGCCGTCGCCGGCAACGTCCGAGGTCTTGGAAGCGACTTCCTTGACCATCTGTGCGCCCATGTTCTCGAGGCCGTCCGCGAGTTCAATCTCCTTGGCGACAGTGACGCCGTCCTTGGTGATGGTGGGGGAGCCGAACTTCTTTTCGATAACGACGTTGCGGCCCTTGGGGCCGAGCGTCACTTTGACCGCGTTGGCCAGCGTGTTGACTCCACGCAGGATGGCCTGACGCGAATCTTCGCCGTGCAGAATTTGCTTTGCCATTATGTTTCTCCTCGCAGCCAGTGGAGGCTGCGTTGAAATTTGTCCTCAGGGGCTAAAGCCCAATTGAGGTCTGTCGCTCAATGTCCCGGCTGAAGCCGTGACCTACCGTTTCGTGCCGGAGCTGAATTGTGTTGTTGATCCAACCCAGATGCCGGAGAGGGAAGTTATTTCAGGATGCCGAGGACTTCTTCTTCGCGCATGATGAGGAACTCTTCGCCGTCGAGCTTGATTTCGGTGCCGGAGTACTTGCCGAAGAGGATCTTGTCGCCTGCCTTGACGTCGAGCGGGAAGACTTTGCCTTCGTCGTTGGACTTGCCCTTGCCGACGGAGATAACTTCACCCTGCTGGGGCTTTTCCTTGGCGGAGTCGGGGATGATGATGCCACCGCGCACGGTTTCGCCCTCTTCGAGGCGGCGGACCAGAATGCGGTCGTGCAACGGCGTGAATGTAGTGGAAGCCATTTGCTAAGTTCTCCTTGGTGCTGTGTTTGAGAGGGGGCGAGCCCGGCCGCAGGCCTTCTCCACGGGGATGTTTTCGAGAGAACATCCGGTCTGGATCAGGGCGGCGGGGTTCTGGCACTCTCTACTGCCGAGTGCTAATGTATGCCTATCGGGGTGGGGAAGTCAACGGGCGTGTGGTTGAATATGAGTGGATCTCGCTAATATTTTCGGATTGTTCATCTGCCGCATGGGCGGGGAGCCAAGGTTGGGGTATCCGCGATAGAATTTTGGGCATGGATGTCCTTCAAATGAAGTGGTCCCGGAGTTTCGTGGGCGTGGTGGCTGTGGCGTTGAGCGCTGCGGCGATGCAGGGTCAGGCAGATGAGCATGGTCGCAAGTACAAGGCTCCGCCGCCGACGGCGCACATTGTGGTGACGGTGCAGAAGGGCTTCAACCAGAAGCCGCTGATGAATGCCGCGGTGATCTTCCGCGCGACGCGCGATGGACATTCGGATGGAAACCTTGAGGTGAAGACCGATCCGAACGGCGATGCGGCGATCGACGTGATCGAGCTGGGAAGCCACCTGACCGTGCAGGTAATTGCGCGTGGGTTTGCGACGTACTCCACCGAGTTCGATGTGGACTCGGCGAAGAAAGAGCTGCTGGTGAAGCTGCAGCGGCCCAAGGCGCAGATCTCGCGGTATGAGGATAACGAGGGCAAGGACTCGGACATCAAGCCGGGCGTGCAGCAGCACGTTACACATACTCCGGCGACGACACCGGCTCCGGCGGGAACACCTAAGTGAAGCGGGTGGTAGCGGGCTGGCTGGAGGCGAAGCCTCTGGCGGGCAAGCGAGTGCTGGTGACCGGAGCGGCCAAGCGGATTGGGCGCGCGCTGGCGCTGGCGCTGGCTGAGGCTGGCGCGGATGTGACTATCACCTATCGGGGATCGAAGTCCGAGGCTGAGCAGACCGTGGCTGACCTGGAAACGCGCGGCGTGAAGGCGTGGGCGATTGCCTGCGATGTTCAGGACGAAGCGAGTGTGGTCGCGGCGGTAGCGCAGACGATCGAGCAAATGGGTGGGCTCGATGTGCTGGTGAATAACGCCGGTGCGTTTGAGACGGTGGAGCTGGAGAAGATCTCGGTCGAGCAGTGGGACGCGATGTTCAACACGAATACGCGCGGGCCATTCCTGGTGGCGAAGGCAGCGCATGCGGCGCTGAAGGCTGCGCGGGGACGGATCGTCAACATTGGGTCGCTGGGTGGAATTCATCCGTGGGCGACGCATGCGCATTACTGCACGTCGAAGGCGGCGCTGCATATGCTGAGCCACACGATGGCCAAGGCGTGGGCACCGGAGATCAGCGTGAACTGTGTGGCTCCGGGGATGATCGTGAACGGCGAGGTTGATCCTGCTTATGAGCAGTTCGCGCAGAAGACTCCGATGAAGCGCAATGGACGCGCGGAGGATGTGGCTGCGGCGGTGTTGTTCTTCGCTACGGCTCCGCACTTTATTACAGGGCAACTGCTGGCGGTTGACGGCGGGTTGGGACTTTAGTTCGACCGGCTAGCGGCGAAGAAGGCGTTTCCACCAGGGTTTGGCGGCGTTTTCGTCGTCTTCGAAAAGGTGCTTCGGATCGTCCTGCTCGCCAAGGTGGCGGCCTTCGAAGACGGCCATTGGATTGTGGAGCGAGATGCGTTCGGCGTAGGTTGTGCCGTGGCGCTTGGCGACCCAGTCGCGGGCGGCGGCCATGTGGGGCGGACGGTGTTTGATGTTGTGGGCGTCGGTGGCGAGGAAGTGGACCCAGCGGTCTTCGAGGAGCTTGTGGGCCATCTTCTCGGCGGCCTTTCCCATGTCGCCGAGCACGGAACCGGCGGTGACTTGCGTCAGCAGGCCGTTGCGCATCCAGTCGATCAGGCGTTCCGGGTCGCGCTGGAGCATGGGATTGCGCTCGGGGTGGGTGAGGATGGGCGTCATGCCGGCGACGCGGAGCTCGTAGAGGGTCTCGCCGAGGTTGGGGCTGACGGCGTAGTCGTGGAGCTCGATGAGCAGGTACTCGTGCGCGTTGATGGTGTACTTACGCGGGTGCTGGAAGGCGTCCTGGA
>JAZKBC010000135.1:5518-9146 GCA_040388825.1 Acidobacteriota bacterium
TCGTAGGAGAGATGGAAGTCGCATCCGCTGCCGAGGGTGAGATTGACCGAGGCTTCGGCGAGGGCTTCGCGGAGGATAGCGAGGCGCTCGGCTACGAGCTCGGGCAGGAACTCGTAGCGGCTGGAGGCGTGGGGCGTGGCGACGACGTGGGTGATGCCGTCCGCGACAGCCATCTGCGCCATCGCTACCGAGGTTTCGAGGTCAGGAGAGCCATCGTCGAGCCCAAACAGAAGGTGGTGGTGCACGTCGACCATCGCCGATTAGGTTATCACCCCGCGGCGGCAGAAACACGTGTCAGTGCCGGACCGCCGTTTGGGGGATTGTCGCGTCCGGTTTGAATAAAGTCTTTGCTTCCTTGTGGAAAGCCATACGACGCGGGGAGCGGAGTGCGCATCCAATGGGGGAAGTTACTCGTAACGCACTGACCCAAGCGCATCGTATGATGGAGATGAGTTCACAAGAGCGCTCCAAACGGCAGGTGCGCCAACGGGCCAGAAGGATCAATTCAGGAAACCTTTTTCATGTCAGAAACTACGAATAATAGTCCGAAGCCGCGCGTTCTCGTTGCGGACGATGAACAGGTGATTGCCAACACGCTGGCGATTATTCTCAACCAGGCTGGTTTTGAGGCGCGTGCCGTTTATAGCGGCGAGAAGGCGATCGATGCTCTGGATACATTTCATCCGGACATGCTGATCTCCGACGTGATCATGACCGGGATGACCGGCATTGAAGCAGCGATCCAGACACGGGCGAAGCTGCCAAACTGCAAGATTCTGCTGTTCAGCGGACAGGCCGCGACGGCCGACCTGCTGGAGCGGGCACGGACGCAGGGGCATGAGTTCGAGATCCTGGCGAAGCCAGTGCATCCGACGGATCTGCTGGCGAAGCTGCGCGGATAGTTCCCACAACCTATGAAGTAACGCTCTGCCCTGCATGGTGGAGCGACGAACGCCGCTTCCCTTTGGGGAAGCGGCGTCTGGCTTGGGGGGTACCCCCCCCACCCCCCTCAATCTGTTGCCCGGGGCTAAGTGGCTTGGTTTGTTGCGTTTGCAGGCGGGGATCTGCGCTACGCCTTTCATTCTAAAGGGGTTACCTGTCAAGTATTTCATTCGAAAAGGGTTAGCGTTATTTCCCGTTCGGGAGGAGAGGAGGAGAGAGGAATCCGCCGAGTTCTTTGATCCCTGTATCTATTGTAAGGAGCTGCAGGGGGCAAGTGGGCCAGGATTCTTTGAGAGAAATCGCCTTTGTTGATAGGCGTTTTGGTGATTTTGGGGGGCATGGGGGGCTTGACAGGGTTTGGGGCGGTAATGGAGATGGCAAAGAGAAAGACGAGGGTGGAGGTGGGGTCGTGTAGGCTGGAGCGGATTGTGGCGGTGATGTTGCGGGCAGGATTCGATTTGCGGCCGGAGGGAGAGTTTGTGATGGCTTCAGTTTTGGTGACGGGTGCGAGCCGGGGGATTGGGTTGGAGACGGCGCTGGGGTTTGCGCGGGCGGGGTATACCGTGTTTGCGACGATGCGGAACCCGGCGAAGAGTTCGAAGCTGGCGGCGATTGCCGCCAACGAGCTGCTGCCGGTGTTTGTGTCGGCGATGGATGTGGACTCGGATGAGTCGGTAGCGCAGGGAATTGCGGCAATTGTGGCCGAGCATGGGCCGATCGACGTGCTGGTGAACAACGCGGGGATTGCGATTCCGGGAGCTGTGGAGGAGGCTTCGGTCGAGCAATTCCGGTCGATGATGGAGACCAACTATTTTGGAGTGCTGCGGTGCATGAAGGCGGTGATTCCGTCGATGCGGGAGCGCAGGAGCGGGTGCATCATCAGCGTGAGCTCGGTGGCGGGGAGGATGGCGAATCCTCCACTGACGGCGTACGCAGCATCGAAGTGGGCTCTGGAGGCTTTGAGTGAAAGCCTGGCGGCGGAGATGAAGCCTTTCAACGTAAGGGTTTCGGTGGTGGAGCCGGGGGTGATCGATACGGATATGGCGCGGGAGATCGCGTCGGCGGGCGATTCGGCGTATGGGCATACAGCGCGATTCGAGATGCTGTTTAGCAAAGCGCTGGAGACGCCGACACCGGCTACGGCGGTTTCAGAAAAGATCCTGGAGATTGTCGAGAGCGGGACGTGGGTATTCCGGCATCCGGTGGGCGTGGGGCGTTTGCTGGAGAAGCGGAAGCTGATGACCGATGAGGAGTCGATCGATATGCATGCGGGGGATGATGCGAGCTTTTTTGCGAAGCTGATGGGGTAGGTGGCGGGGGCGTGGGCGTTGTGGTGAGAAAGGTTCGAGCGGTGTGCAGGTGCGATCAGTGCTGCAGGTTCTTCGACTGCGGCTCGCAAAGGGCGCGAGCCTCCGCTCAGGATGACAGATTGGTGGAGGGTGCAGAGCAGTGATCTACGAGGGGAGGTTGGCGCGTTGGCGGAGGATTTCGCGGCGTTTGACTTCGATGAGGTACTCGTAGAAGGCGTGGAGGGTGGCGTACATGGCTCCGGCGTGGCCGTCGAGGATGGCTCCGCGGATGAACATCATGTAGCCCCACTTGATGAAGGGGCGCAGGGGGAGGCTGTAGAAGATGGCCTTCTGGGCGAAGCGGCGTTCGTGGAAGTTGCGGGCGAAGAGGGCTTGCCAGAGGGAGGCGCCTTTGGTGGCGTCGCCGTTGGCGAGGAGGGTGGCCTCGGTGGTGGAGTAGGCGTTGTGCTTGGTGACCCAGTGGGAGAGGCCTTTGGAGAAGGCGAGGTGATCGAGCGGGGAGTCGAGGTTGGCGATGTCGCCGTCGATGCGGACGACTTCGTTGACGTCGCGCTCGTAGTGGGCGTGGCCCAGCTTGAGGAGGCGGACGTAGAAGGGGGTCATCTGGGCGTGCTTGAGCCAGGTGCCCCAGAGGAAGTCGCGGCGGCGCATGCGGAAGGCGGCGACGTTGGCGGGGGCGGAGGCGACGGAGCGCTGCATCTCGGCGGAGAGCTCGGGGGTGGGGCGCTCGTCGGCGTCGAGGATGAGGACCCAGGTGTGCTTGAAGGGGAGCTGGAGCGAGGCGTTGCGCTGGGCGGCGAAGGTGTCGAAGGGGCGGGTGGTGACGATGGCGCCGCGGGCGGTGGCGATCTCGGCGGTGCGGTCGGTGGAACCTGAGTCGAGGATGTGGATGTCGTCGCACCAGGCGACCGAGTCGAGGCAGGCAGGGAGGTCCTGCTGCTCGTTGCAGGTGAGGATGAGGACGGAGATCGGGTTGCGGGTGGTCACGTTGTAGGTTGTACGTTCTATGTTGTACGTGGAACTGAGGCGGAACTGAAAGGCATACCCCAAGGGCTAAAGCCCCGTTTCTCTGGCCGTCTTGAATGCCAAGGCTAAAGCCTTGGCGTACCTAGAAGCAAAGGCCCAACGGCTTTGCGGTCATTCGGTGGCTGCGAGTGGGGAAGGAGTGGGAGGTTCTGTGGGTTGCGGGGCGGGCGGGGCGGTGTGGGTGCGTTCGCGGATGGGGACGGCGGGGTGGCCGCTGTAGACGGTCCAGGGGGCGAGGTCTTTGGTGGCTACGGAGGCGAGGCCGAGAACGGCGCCTTCGCCGACGTGGACGCCGGGAGCGACGGAGGCTTTGGCGCAGATCCAGGCGTAGCGCTCGATGTGCATGCGGA
>JAZKBC010000136.1:0-9490 GCA_040388825.1 Acidobacteriota bacterium
GTTAAGGGAGGCGGTTAAGGCGGTTGTGAGAAGCTTTGCTAGCTCCAGGTCGTCTGGTACTAATTTCAGTAGTCCTGCTCATCATCATCACCATCAGCTTCATGGAGGACATGCTCATGGGAGTGGTCATCATCATGGGGGTGGTGGAAATAGGGGTAAGTTGTATAATTTTTTTTGATTTGTGGTATTTTTTGGAGAAAATATGAATATTTTGATTTAATTTCGGTGCGCAGTAAATGTTGTGGAAGCGCTGCAGGAATTTTGGACGTTGAAATACGCTGGAGCGGAAGGGGGTACCGGCAGCGCACCAAACTCGCCTGGTGGCTCGTCGGTGGAACCGTTGCTCTCGGTGTTGGAGGAGGCCTCCTCCTCCATCACGCCTTCGAAAACTCCCTCGCCGACCAGAAAGCCCAGCAGGACAAGTTCTGCCAGGAGAACCACATCCCCCTCAGCCAGTGCGCCGGAGGCTAGCGCCGCAGGCCGCCGGGCATGCCTCGCTCGGCGGCTTTCCTCCTTCGCTCCGTGTATCCTCATCGAGACCCATGAAGCGAATCCTTACAGCCGTTATCCTCATCGCGCTTGTAGCCGCGCTCATCTACTTCGACAAGCACTGGATGATCACCGCCTTTGCTGCCGTGATCGCTCTGCTCGCCGTTTGGGAGTTCCGCCAGATGTGCGTCGAATGCGGAAACCCCATCCCTATCTGGTGGACCGTCGGCGCCGTCCTGCTCTTCTTCGCGGTCGCCTTTCGCGCTCCACAGGTCACCATCGCAGCGCTCTCTTTCAGCACGCTGCTGCTCTTCGTCTGGAGCGCCTTCCGCTCTCCGCTTGAATGCGTCCTCGCTGAAACCGCCACCGGGCTCTTCCTTCTGCTCTACATCGCCTATCCGCTCACGCTCATCCCGCAGTTCTTGATTCAGGAAAACGGCACCGCGCTTCTCCTCTTCCTGCTCATCTGCGTCTGGAGCGGAGACATCGCCGCGCTCTACATCGGCAAGCGCTACGGCAAGCGCAAGCTCGCGCCGCGGCTCTCCCCCAACAAGACCTGGGCCGGAGCCGTCGCCTCCGTCGTCGCCAGCGTCCTCTTCGGCCTCGCACTCATCGGTCTTGGCGAGTACCTCTCCACCCACACCACCTTCACCCGCCTCCACACCTCTGAACCCTGGTGGCAAACCGCCATCCTCGCCGTCGTGCTCAACATCGCCGCCCAGCTCGGCGACCTCGTCGAGTCCGCCCTCAAGCGCGCCGCCAACATCAAGGACTCCGGCACCCTGCTCCCCGGTCACGGCGGCGTCCTAGACCGCATCGACGCCCTCCTCGTCGCCGCTCCCGTCCTCTGGTTCTTCCTTGCCGCCAAGGACTACTTCTCTCTCGGCAGCTTTTAGGCAAGCCGCATGAATCTCGAAGACAAAGACGGCCGCCCCTGGACAGCTTCGACCGGCTTGGGCTGGATCGTCGTGATCCTCGTTTGCACATGTGGACTTGCATGGATCGCGCTCTCGCTCTACCTTGCGGCCTGGATCCGGAGCAAAGGCAGGTCACTCTTTCCGCTGATCGGATATAGCGTTTGGCTGTCCCTCTTGTTGGCGATGAGCTTCTTTCCTCCGGGTTGGACCGCCGAGCGGACCGTCGTGCTGGGTTGCATCCTGAACTTCGTCGCCTGGGCCTGTTGGATCGCTGCGAACCTCTCCTTGCGGCGGCAAATCATCTCCCACTATCGCGAGCGCGAAGGCTGGAACATCGAAATTGGTTTATGGTTCACGCTTCTCTTTTCTACCGTCTACATCAACTATTGCCTCAATCCGTTCGACATCACCGACAATCGAGACACGGTCACCTCCCTGCGTATCTCCAACACAGCTGATTCTGCGAAAATAGACCTGTGAAGAACATCGCTCTCCTCGGCTCGACCGGCTCCATCGGTCAGAGCACACTTTCGATCTGCGAGTCCCACCCCGACCGCTTCCGTCCCGTCTCCCTCGCAGCCGGCACCAACGTCGACATCGCGTTCCAGCAATGCGTCCGCTGGAAGCCCGAGCTAGTCTCCATCGCCACCGAGGAACTCGCCGGCCAACTCTCCGCGCGCCTCAAAGCTGCAGGCATCAACGGCATCGAAGTCGTCTACGGCACCGCCGGAACCATCCGCGTCGCCACCATCCCCTCCGCCGAGTTCGTCGTCAGCGCCATCGTCGGCGTCGCCGGCCTCGAAGCCACCTATGCCGCCGTCCTCAGCGGCAAGACCATCGGCCTCGCCAACAAGGAGTGCCTCGTCGCTGCCGGCGACCTCATCCTCGCTGCCGCCCGCGAGCACAACGTCGATCTTCTCCCCATCGACTCCGAGCACAATGCCATCCACCAATGCCTGCGCGCCGGCACCGCGAATGAAGTCAAACAGATCTGGCTCACGGCATCGGGCGGCCCGTTCCGCAACACGCCCCTCGCCGACTTCGACCACATCACGCCCGCGCAGGCCCTCAAGCACCCAACGTGGGTCATGGGCCGCCGCATCACCATCGATTCGGCCACCCTGCTCAACAAGGGGCTCGAGCTCATCGAAGCCTGCCGCCTCTTCAACCTCCCACCCTCGCAGGTCAAAGTCACGGTGCACCCGCAGTCCACCATTCACTCGCTGGTCGAGTACATCGACGGCAGCATCCTCGCACAGATCTCTGTAACCGACATGCGCCTCCCCATCCTCAACGCAATGGCCTGGCCCGAGCGCGTCGCCAGCGACCTCACCTTCGACATGGCCGCGCTCAAGCAGCTCGACTTCCAGCAACCCGACTTCGAACGCTTTCCCTGCCTGCGCCTCGCCTACGAAGCCGCTGCAGCTTCGCAGAACCACTGCATCGCCCTCAACGCTGCCGACGAGATCGCCGTCGAAGCGTTCCTCGCCGGACATCTGCCCTTCCTCGGCATTCCGCGTACAATCGAGCGAGTGCTCTCGCTAACCCCTACCGGCTCACCCGCGTCCATCCCAGAGGTGCTTTCCGCTGACCTCCAGGCACGCCAGCTCGCCCGCGAGTTGATCCAGCCGGCCACTGTTTCCTGATCACAGCGACCGCTCTTCCGAACATCTGCTCTGCATCTTCGTCCGAGGTTTCACCCGCAGGTTTATGCACATCCTCACCGTCATCGTCGAATTCGCCATCGTCCTCGGCTTCCTGGTCCTCGTCCATGAGTTCGGCCACTTCGCCGTCGCCAAGCTCTGCGGCGTGCGCGTCGAGGTCTTCTCCATCGGCTTTGGCACCCGCATCGTAGGCTTCAAACACGGCGACACCGACTACCGAATCTCCATCCTTCCCCTCGGCGGCTACGTCAAAATGGCCGGCGAGTACGGCGGCGACAAGTCCTCCGGCGCCCCCGACGAGTTCACCGCGCAGCCCCGCTGGCAGCGCATGCTCATCGGCTTCGCCGGCCCGCTCGCGAACTTCATCCTCTCGTTCTTCCTGCTCGCCTTCGTCGCTCACTATCACCACGAAGTCTCCCACTACCTCAACAGCGCCGCTGTGGTCGATTACGTCCCCGTCCACACCTCAGCCGCCACCGCCGGCCTCGCCCCGGGCGATACCATCGTCAACTTCAACGGTCACGCCAACCCAACATGGGAGCAGATCTTCGATGAGTGCGAGCTCAATCTGAACCGCACCCTCCCCATCACCTTCCTGCACGACGGCCACCCTGTCACCAGCGAGGTCAGCACCTCCGCAGCGGCCGCTGCACCCACGACCGATCCGTTGCTCACGACCGGCCTCATTCCCCGCGAACAAGCTGAACCGCTCGGCGTTCGCGACGTCAGCTCTGGCAGCCCCGGCGATCGCGCCGGCCTCAAGCCCGGCGATGCCGTCGCCCGCATCGATTCGCTCGAGATCCACTCGCTCAGCGCGCTCGTCAACTATCTGCAGGACCACAACGGCGCTCCGGTCACCGTGCTCGCCATCCGCAACGGCCAGCCCATCACTCTGCATCTCACGCCCGAAAAGGGCAACGATGGCTCCGGTGCGACGAAGTGGCTCATCGGCTTCCGGCCCAAGCCCGTTCCGGTCGACGTCGTCCGTCTCCCCATCGGCGCAGCCATCAAAGAGTCAGTCGCCAAGAACCTCAACGACTCCACCCTCGTCCTTCGCCTCGTCAAGGGCATGTTCACGCGCCACGTCTCGGTCTCTTCACTCTCCGGACCGGTCGGCATCGCGCAGCAGATCGACATCGCCACGCAAATGGGCTTCTGGACGCTGCTCGGCTTCATCAGCACCATCTCGCTGCAGCTCGGCATCTTCAACCTGCTGCCCATCCCCATCCTCGACGGCGGAATGATCCTCTTCCTGCTCGTCGAAAGCGTCATCCGCCGCGACGTCAACGAGCGCTTCAAAGAGATGGTCTACCAGGTAGCCTTCGTCGGCCTCATCCTCTTCGCAGCCTTCGTTATGTTCAACGACATCATGCGCCTCCGCCACTAACCCGGCGGTAGCGCATGATGCCGCTTTAGCCGGCGTCCCGATCCCGCAGCTCCATCACAATCTGCGCCGCCGCCATCCGCGCCTCATCTTCCTTCTCCACCGGAAAGCTGATCGCTCCCACGCGCGCGTGGCCTCCGCCTCCATACCGCTCGCAGATCGCCGCCAAATTAGCCAGCTCGCTCGCCGGCTTCTTCGTCCAAGGATTCGTTCCCACGCTCACCTTATTCCGAAAGCTCGACTTCGACAGCCCCACGTTGTAAGTCCCTTCCGGAAAAATGTAGTACGGAATGAACTTGTTGTACCCCTCCGTCGGCTGATCCGTAATGTCGAACGTAATCACGCCGCGCTCACAGTGCGCGCGTTCCCGAATCAGTTCCAACCCCTTCCAGTGCTGTTCCATCAACGGCCCCAGCCGTTCCTGCACAAAATCCTGGTCAAGCACCTCCTGCAGACTCATCTCCGTCAGCAATGGAATCAACCTCTGCCCCAGCGAGCTGTCCGGCGCATTCTCAATCACCATCGTCAACTTCATCGCCGGCTCGCGCATCTCCACCGCCGCCGTCGCGCTCTCATACTTCGCTCCGTCCACAATGTTCGCCCAGTGGATGAGTTCTTTCAGCGGCTCGACATTCATGCCAAACTTCGTGCTCGCGATGTGCGCAATCCATCCCGTGCAGCTCACATAGCTCGCATCGAAAAACTGCCGCATCGCCAGCGGCCCGGGAGTTCCGTCAGCATTCATCTGCCCCGCGCGAAAGTGCGCTTCATCCGCCGCATCCAGGAACGCCGAAAGATGATGGTCGAACCACCACGTCAGCTTCGGTGATGCCGAATACTTGAAGTCCACAATCGCATTCTCACCCTCGCCAAACCACTCTTCCTCAAAGAGCGATCCCGCCCGGTGCACCAACCCCTGGTAACTAAAGCTCGAAGCCGTCTTCACGCACTCGCGGTGAAACCGTGTAAACAGCGAAGCGGAGCAAGCTCCATCGAAGCACCGATCGTGATAAAACACCTTGCAGTTCAAGCTTGCACACCTCGTCCTGTCGTCATAGCAACTCATCCAGAATATCTGAGCCGAGATGAACGTTCTCTCCCCCAAACGAGTATCATTCTGAGAAAATCACCCGCTCATAGAACGAGGAACCACGCATGGACTTCAGCCCCGCGCCCACACCCAGCTCTCCCACCACGAATGAGCCCCTCGCGACGCCAGAGATTCCCGCACTCCCGCAACCCACCGCCGCCACATATCGCCACAACTTCTTCTACGGCCCCTTCGGCCTCCGCGCCGTCTGGAGCCTGCTCATCTACTTCGCTCTCCTGTTCGCCGTCGTCATGAGCGTCCGCGCCGTACAGCACAAAATCAAGCACCGCCACGACCACGACACAGCCGCGACCACCAAAACCGCCCCTGCTGCCTCTCCGGCCGCCGTCAAGCCCGACGAATCCAAGCCCGAAGAAATGAAACCGATGATCATCGGCGAATTCGTTCTCTTCGGAGCCTTCCTGCTTATCACCTGGCCCATGGCCCGCATCGAACACCGCCGCCTGGGCGTCTACGGCCTCGGCGGCTCACACTCCGTCAGCCGCTTCTTCACCGGAGCCCTTTGGGGTCTCATCGCGATGGCGCTGCTCATCGCCATGCTCCACTTTGGGCATCTCCTCGTCTTCGACTCCCGCCTCGACCACGGCCCCGCTATCCTCGGCTGGGGCGCGGCACAGCTCCTCGGCTTCCTCCTCGTCGGTCTCTTTGAGGAGTACTGCTTCCGCGGCTACATCCAATACACCCTCACCCGCGGCATGGTCTCCATCGGCAATCTCTTCTCACCTGCCAAAGCGCGCAGCATCGCCTTCTGGATCGCCGCCGTCATCACTTCCGCCCTCTTCTACTTCGCCCATACCGGCAACGGTGGCGAAAACGCCGTCGGCCTCCTCTCCGTCTTCTTCGCCGGCCTGTTGCTCATCGTCGCCCTCTGGCGCACAGGCTCGCTCTGGTGGGCCATCGGTTTCCACATGGCGTGGGACTGGTCACAGAGCTTCCTCTACGGCGTCCCCGACTCCGGCGGACTGATGCAGGGTCGACTCTTTGCCACCCACGCCATCGGCAAGCCGCTCCTCTCCGGTGGCACTGCTGGCCCAGAGGGCAGCCTCCTCTGCCTTCCCATCATGCTGCTCGTCATACTGGTCCTCATCTTCTTCACCAAGCCCTCTCCACAGCCACCACTCGAAACCCAACCTCAGCTCGACGCTCTGAACGCATCCACACCACCGGAAGCCCCTCCGTCCATCCTCTCCCCGGAGCCCGCATCATGACCGATCCCCAGCCCGACCCTCAACCCACCACCACGGGCTTCCCTCCACCCGAACCCGCACCTCATAAGCCCAACCGCTTCCTCTTCGGCCGCTTCGGCTTTCGCGCCGGATACGGCATCGCCATCTATGCTGCCGTCTTCGTCGTGCTGCAGATCATCGGTGGACTCATCGCCGTCGCGGCCAACGGACAGCTCAAGGAAGCCATCGCCCTGCGTATGCAGGCTGCCGCGCATCCGGGATCTCCAGCGCCGCACCTCACACTTCGCTTCACGCCCACGCTCGTCTTCACGCTCGACACCATCGTCTTTGCCGGCCTCTTCCTTCTTTGCTGGATCCTGCACCGCGCCGAACGCCGCCCCCTCGCGAACTTCGGCCTCGCTGCCCGCCGCGCAGCCGACCTCATTCCCGGCTCCCTCTGGGGCTTCACTGCACTCAGCATAGTCGTCGCCATCCTCGCCGCCACCCACCATCTCATCTTCGATGGCCGCGCCCTCTACGGCCTTCCTGCCTTCGGCTACGGCATCGCCTGGCTGTTCGCCTTCCTCGCCGTCGGCTTCTGCGAGGAGTACTCCGTCCGCGGTTATATCCAATACACCCTCATGCGCGGCGTCTGGGGCTGGGCCGAGCGCCTCATGCCCAGCGATCCCTTCCGCGCCGCCTTCTGGATCGCCGCCACCATTACTTCGCTCTTTTTCGGCCTGATGCACACCACCAATAAGGGCGAAAACGTCCTCGGAATCATCATGGTCGTGCTCTTCGCCATGATGTCCTGCTACGCCCTCTGGCGCACCGGCTCGCTCTGGTGGTCGATCGGCTTCCACGCGCTCTGGGACTGGGCCCAGAGCTTCCTCTTCGGCGTTGCAGACAGCGGCAACGTCTCCGTCGGGCGCCTCTTCGTCACCCACCCCGCCGGCAAGCCCTGGCTCTCCGGCGGTGCCGACGGCCCCGAAGGCAGCATCGTCGCCTTCTTTGTCCTGCTCCTCTTCTTCGCTGTCATCCGCTTCACCACCACGCCGGGCGAGCACCCATCGCCCGAGCGAGCCCTCGCTCCGCTCAGTCCTCCACAGGAGCCCACACCCGCCATCGCCTAGAATCAACACAGGCGCATGACACCAAACCCTCCCGACTCTCACGGCCCGCTCGAAGGCGCCGACACCACTCCGAGCGAGCCACGGTTGCTCACTCGCCGCAACGCCAACGAGACCGACACCGTCGACCGTCCGGCCACCACCACGCCCTCTCCCAGCCGCGCCAGCCTCTTCGCCGCTCTCGGCCGTCTTCGCCGCCGCCAATTCCTTCCCCAGATACTCCCCCGCCGGAGCGCCGCAGCAGCTCACATCCGTATCACCCCGCATCCGCTAACCCCGCGCGAGCCAATCATCTTCAATCCCATCCCCGCCGAACCCCGGCCCCGCCGCCGCATGGGCAAGTTCTTCCGCCGCATGCTCATCACCTCGCAAGTCCTTCTCGTCCTTGTACTCGCCGCGGCCATCTCCGCCACACTCTATCTCCGCCACGCCATGCGAGCCTCGCTTCCGCAGCTCGACGGCACCCTCCACGTCTCTGGTCTCTCCGCTCCAGTCACCATCACCCGCGACCCCCACGGCGTCCCCTCCATCCACGCCGCCAACATCGACGACGTCCTCTTCGCCCAGGGCTACATCACCGCGCAGGACCGCCTCTGGCACATGGACGTCCTCCGCCGCCACGCCGCCGGCGAGCTCGCCGAACTCCTCGGCCCCTCCCTCGTCGACCACGACCGCCAGCAGCGCACCCTCCAGCTCCGTGCCGCCGCTGACCGCGCCGCCGCCCAGCTCCCGCCCGACCAGCTCCACGAACTTCAGACCTACGCCGCCGGAGTCAACGCCTTCATCGACTCCCACCTCGACTCTCTCCCCGTAGAGTTCGCCGCGCTCCACTACACTCCCGCCCACTGGCAGCCCCGCGACACCCTCCTCGTCGACCTCGCCATGTGGCAGGACCTTTCCACCAGTTTCCCCACCAAGCTCAATCGCGAGAGCCTCTCCGCGCACCTCTCCCCCGCGCTCCTCCCCGACCTCTACCCCGTCGGCTCCTGGCGGGACCGCCCTCCCACCCAGCCACCCACCGACCTCACCGCCGACCACGGCGAAATCCTCCAAATCCCGCTCGACAACTCCCAAAGTTCCGTTCACGCACCCGCACCTCCGTCCGCGAAGCCCGAAGACCTTCTCCGCACCTACGCTGCTCTCGAGCCGCAAAACTGCGACGCCTGCCGCTCCGGCTCCAACAACTGGGCCATCTCCGCCGACCACTCCGCCTCCGGCTCACCACTCGTCTCCAACGACCCCCACCTCGGCCTCGCGATTCCCGTCATCTGGTACGAAGCTGCGCTCCACGTCGACAACCCTTCCACTCCCGCCAACGCTCTCGACATCACCGGCTTCTCCATCCCCGGCATCCCTTTCATCCTCGCCGGCCGTAACGCCCACGTCGCATGGGGCTTCACCAACCTCGGCGCCGACGTTCAGGACGTCCGCATCGAACACCTCCGTGGCTCCGGCTCCAACACCGAGTTCCAACTCCCCGACGGCACCTGGTCCCCCGTCACCCACAACATGGAGTACATCCGCGTCCGTGGCGGACGCAATGTCACCCTCGACGTCCTCACCACCACAGAAGCTGTCGGCGCCACCACCATCGCCTCAATCGTCGGCTGCGCGCGCCAGAACGTCGAC
>JAZKBC010000137.1:0-2501 GCA_040388825.1 Acidobacteriota bacterium
CCCCCATGCCCGCCCAACCGAGCCGTCCTCTTTCACCTGCATCAGGTTGTAAGCGCTGCCGCCTTTTGCTGTCACGACAATGTTCTTTCCGTCGGGCGAGATTGCAAGATGGCGTGGCATCGTAGCCGACAGGGAAAGTGCCTGCCGGTTCAGGAGATTGATTCTTCCATCGGCCGCAATCGCATAGGCCTCTACGGTACCCATCGGCAGGCCTTTGTACTCCGCAATCTCGTTCACCACATAGAGAAAGCGTCGATCCGTCGAAAGCGCCATGCTGACCGGACGTTCGCTCGTTACGCTTTGAACGGCAGTCCATCGGCCACGACGAACGGCAAACACTTCAATCGCGTCCCGGCTTCCTCCCGAACAGCCGACATAAGCAAAGCCATTGATCTTCTCTGCGGGTGAAAAGCTGGAGGCAAACAGGGAGGAGCACAGCCCATGAGAGCCGATTGCGACAGCTCCCATCGTTTGAACAAATCCTCTACGGCTTAGGCTCTTCTGCTTACGCATTGGATCTCTCCCTTTGTTCCTCTAACATCGTCACGTGCCAAACACTACCGGCAATTAGATTGTGTCAAACCTACGCCGGCAACGGGCTTTTGACAACGATCATCGCACATACTTTATGCGCTTGGCGGATAAGGATTTTGCTACTGCAAATGACCTACCAATGGGTCAAGCATTGGCCCTACTTCAAGCTCTCACGGTAGAATGCCTGTGGCTGCCGATTGCCGAGATAGACCAGGTAAAGGTGGATCGGCTCTCTACTTACGCGGCATGGAAAGGCACTCTGAGTGAAGGCACTTGTAAAGAGCCGCAGCGAACGCGGCCTGTGGCTCGAAGATGTTCCCGAGCCTGAAATCGGCATCAACGACGTCAAAATCCGTGTCCTCGCCACAGGAATCTGCGGTACTGATCTTCATATCTACGACTGGGACGCCTGGGCGCGTTCCACCATACGCCAGGGCCTCGTCATCGGTCATGAGTTTGTCGGCGAGGTCGTCGCCTTCGGGGCCAACGTCACCGATATCTCCATCGGCCAGCTGGTCTCCGGCGAAGGTCATGTCGTCTGCGGACGCTGCCGCAACTGCCTCGCCGGACGCCGCCATCTCTGCGCCCACACCCTGGGCGTCGGCGTCAATCGCAATGGCGCCTTTGCCGAGTACATCGTCCTGCCCATGTCGAACATCTGGCAGCACGCTCCCGGAATCAAGCATGAGATCGCCGCAATCTTCGATCCTCTCGGCAACGCCGTCCACACAGCACTGGCCTTTCCGGTTCTCGGCGAAGATGTCCTCGTCACCGGAGCTGGCCCCATCGGCATCATGGCCGCAGCCGTCGCCCGTCACGCCGGCGCGCGCTACGTCGTCGTCTCCGACCCCAACCAGTACCGTCGCGACCTAGCATCGAAAGTAGGCGTTACGCTCGCCGTCGATCCCCGTGCAACACCGCTTAAACAGATTCAGCAGCAACTCGATATGCACGAAGGTTTTGACGTCGGCCTCGAGATGTCCGGCAATCCCGCTGCCTTCCGCGAGATGCTGGCGAACATGAGCCACGGAGCCAGGATCGCCATGCTCGGCATCCCCTCCGAAGAGATCTCCATCGACTGGAACCAGGTCGTCTTCAACCAGCTCACCATCCGCGGCATATACGGACGCGAGATGTATGAGACCTGGTACAAGATGACGGTCATGCTCCAGAGCGGTCTCGACATCTCCGGCGTCATCACCCATCGCCTCAACTGGCGCGACTATGAGACCGGCTTCGACGCCATGCGCTCCGGGAACTCAGGCAAGGTCATTCTCGACTGGAGCGACGTCGGCTAAATTGCTCTCCATAAGCTAGCTAACCAGAGCGTCTTGGACAGCCTGTCAGCCAACACTCAGTCTGCCCGCGACGCTCTCATCTCTCAAAAAGTTTCAACCCCTCCAAAATAACTTAAGAAAATTCGCGACTTGTTGCTCGCAGCGATGTTATACAGGGTGTCTGCTGAGCAATGAAGGCGGCCATTTTCACACGCCGTCGGGCAACGATAGCCCTCAACGTACAGGCTGGAGTCTGGCGATATGGATTTGTGCGCTTTTTTGCGAAGTTCTTTTCCAGGGCATGCCTCGAAAGCTGCCGCTGTCTTCCTTCTTCCCCTCCTGGTCCTTACCGGTTGCGGAGGCGCCGGTGGGTCGAGCCCGTCACAGCCCGTCAGCGTAACGGTCACCGGAAACAGTCCTGCCGTGACCTGGCAGGTCAACGGTGTGACAGGAGGAACCAGCACCACGGGAGCTATCTCGTCGACAGGCCTCTATACCCCTCCTGCCACGGTTCCCAGCCCGAACACCGTCACCATCACCGCAGTAAGTCAGGCCTCTGCCTCCTCTGTCGGTTCCTTTACGGAGTCCATCCTTTACCCCGTGGCTTCTGTTACCGCGGCAGCCCGCCTCCTCGATCAGGCCACATTTGGTCCAACCCTCGCCGACATCCAGCACGTCGAAGACGCCGGT
>JAZKBC010000138.1:0-3737 GCA_040388825.1 Acidobacteriota bacterium
GGATGAGCTGCCGCGCGTCAGGGAGCGGCTTCTCGGTCACGGTCTGCTGCGCAGAGGCGCTCGCGGTAATGAGGTAGAGTGCAAGCGGGAAAAGAAGGCAGCGCATGGGGTCGATTCTACTTGCCTGTGGAGACTTGCGGCGCTCGAGCCGGTAGCATCGAAGTACTGTGGGTGAAACAGCGCACGTCGATACGACCGATCTGGGAGCGCCAAGCGTGCAAGCGCAAGGCGGAACCGAGCTGCCTGTTGGTGGAGGACCGTTCGGTCCGCTGCGCGAGCCGCTGTTTCGCGATCGCTGGATTGCGTCGACGGTTTCGAGTGTTGGTACGTGGATGCAGGACACGGCCGGTACGTGGCTGATGACGGCGCTGACGACTTCGCCGCTGCTGATTGCGCTGATGCAGACCGCGGCGAGTTTGCCGGTGCTGTTTCTGGGGCTGCTGGCTGGAGCAACGGCTGACATCTTCGACCGAAGGCGGCTGCTGATTCTGTGGCAGTGCTGGATGCTGGGCGCGGTGGCGGTGCTGGCGTTGTTGACGTTCCTGGGTGCGATTACTCCAGTGATGCTGCTGCTGTTTACGTTCCTGCTGAACGTCGGGTCGTCGATGAACAATCCAGCATGGCAGGCGATTGTTCCTGAGCTGGTGCCGCATGAGGAGCTGCCGAATGCGGTGACTTTGAATGCGGCGAGCAACAACATTGCGCGCGCGGTTGGACCAGCGATTGGCGGCCTGATGGTGGCGGCGTTTACGAAGGCGAATACAGGGGCGGCGTGGGTGTTCGCGCTGAACTCGGCTTCGTTCGCCGGGGTGATCTGGATTCTGTGGCGGTGGAAGCGGAAGCCGATCTTCAAGAGCGCGCTGCCGGCGGAACGGATCGCAGGTTCGGTTCGGTCGGGGCTGAGGTACTTGCGTTATGCACCGACGCTGCAGGGTCCGTTGATTCGGGCGTTTGTGTTTGCGTTCTTCGTGAGCGCGGTTTGGGCGTTGCTGGCGCTGGTGGCGCAGCGCGATATGCCGAAGCGCGGAGCGATGGGTTACGGCATTTTAAACGGGTGCTTGGGTGTGGGCGCGGTGGTGGCGGCGACGACGCTTTCGCGGATTCGGAAGATCGTGGATGCGGACACGCTGCTGGCGGTGACCTCTACGTACTATGTTGGAGCGTTGGTGTTGCTGGCGCTGGTGAAGACTCCGTGGGTTGCGGTGATCGTGTTGCTGGGTGCGGGGTTTGCGTGGACTTCGACGATGTCGACGCTGAATGTTTCGGTGCAGCTCTCGGTTCCGGGCTGGGTGTATGCGCGGGCGCTGGGGACGTACCTGATGGTGTTCCAGGGCGGGCTGGCGTTGGGCAGCGTTGTGTGGGGAGTGATTGCGGAGCATAGCTCGACGAAGGTGGCGCTGATTTGTGCGGCGATCGGCATGGCTTTGGTGACTCCTTTTGCGCAGCGGATTCATATCCTTAAGGGAGCGCTGCCGGATATGAGTCCGTACCAGTGGAAGCGGCCGATTCCGGCGCTGGCGGCAATGCCGGGGCCGGATGATGGGCCGGTGCGGATTTCGATCGACTATCGCGTTCCGGAAGAGAACTATGCGGCGTTTACGCGGGCGATCCATGAGCTGCAGGGGGCGCGGTTGCGAGACGGCGCGGTGCGGTGGGGCGTGTATCGCGATGCGGGCGATCCGGAGCACCTGAACGAGACGTTCCTGATGGAGAGCTGGCTGGACTATCTGCGGTCGCGGGAGAGAACGACTGCGGCTGACCAGTTGATCCGGGAACGGGTTTGGGCACTGCACCGGGGGGATGGGCCTCCGATGATCAGCCACCAGGTCTGGGCGGGTGAAGTGGCTCCAGTGGGCGAGACCCCTCCCCCCTCCCCTTCATCTGTTGCCCGGGGCTAAGTGGTGTCGAATGTGTTGGTTGCAGACGGAGATCTGGGCTACGCCTCTGATTCTAAAGGGTTTACCTGTCAAGTATCTCATTCTGCTTGGGTTACGACGACAGGGAGTACGGAGTAGGGAATAGGGGAGTAGAAAAGTGGAAGGATCGTTTCTATGCCTGTATCTATTGTAGGGAGTTGCGAAGGGCAAGTGGGCCAGGATTCGTGAAGAGAAATCGCCAGTGTTGACAGGGCTTTGGTGAGTCCTGGTGGGGTTGGGGGGCTTGACAGGATTTTTGGAGGCGAGAGGAAGGGGTGGGATGCAGGAATATCGAATCGGTGCGAGAATTCTCTTTGCCTGCATTCAGCGGCTTGAAATGTAAACGATAACAAAAACTCTGGAGAGGATTCACTTATGCGACTCAGATCATTTATCCCGGCGGGAAGCGTACCGCTGGTCGTGGTTTTGGCTGGTTTCTTCGCGTGTTCGCAAACGGCTTCAGCGCAAAAAGAAAAGGGACGGCCTTGCGACATCCTGACACCGGCGACGCCATGTGTGGCGGCGATCAGCACGACGCGTGCGCTGTATCGCGGATACAAAGGGCCGCTGTACCAGGTGACGCGGGAGTCGGATAAGGCCACGGCTGACGTGGGACTGCTACGCGATGGGTATGCCAACGCTGCGCAGCAGGATACTTTCTGCGCGAAGACGACGTGCACGATCACTAAGCTTTATGACCAGTCTCCGAACCACAACGACATGACGCCGGCGCCTCCGGGCGGAGCGGCGAAGGGCAAGGGCCCAAATAACTACGATCTTCCCGTGCAGGCGGATGCGCTGCCGGTGACGGCCGGGGGACATAAGGTTTATGGCATGAACTTTGCGCCGGGTATGGGTTATCGCGACGACAAGGCCACCAACACCGCAACGGGCAACGATCCGGAGGGGGTTTACATGCTGACGTCGGCGCTGCATTTGAATCACCGCTGCTGCTTCGACTTTGGCAATGCCGAGACGAACGACCTGGACAACAAGCATGGGCACATGGACGCCATCAACATCAAGTGCCGCGGCAAGGCCAAGGACCCGAACGTGAACCTGGCGGAGTGTCTGCCTGACGCGGGGCTGGACATGGAAGACGGCATCCCGGGACACTTTCCGGTGGTGCCGGGCACGAAGTTCGCGACGGTGATGGGAGCCAATGATGGGAAGAAGACGTTCGCGATTTACCAGGGGAACGCGCAGACGGGAACGCTGACCTCGACCGGGACGATTCCCCTGCCGGAGGTGTACCAGCCGATGAAGATGGAAGGAGCGATCATCCTGGGGATCGGCGGCGATAACAGCAACTGGGACGAAGGGTACTTCTTTGAAGGCGTGATGACGAAGGGGGCGCCGACGGAGGAGGCGATGAAGGCTGTGCAGGCGAATATCACGGCGGCGCAGTATGAGGGGGAGTTGAAGCCGTAATCGGGTGGAGAGCGTGGGCGGGAGGGGCGCCCACGCGTTCGGATGGAAAGTGGGCGTGTGCCTGCGCGGGCAGATGTGCTGGTCCGGGCAGAATACCGAGGTTCTTCGCTGCGCTCAGAATGAGGGGAGTTAGAGGGTAGCGGTAGATGGGGAAGGTGGGTGGGCGCTTCGGTCGTTCAGACCTTTGGGGGTGATTGCGGGGTTGGGGGTTTGGTGGTGGTGGGGAAGGCGGTGATGCGGAGTGCGACCATTCCCAGTTTCTAGGCGGCAATGGTTCCTCGAGCGCGAAACAGGTTACGTCGGCGGGAACGCAGAAGTACCAGTATCGCAACGAGTGCGGCAAGTGCGGAGCCGTCCGCATAGACGCACAGCTCGGACTAGAGCGCACGC
>JAZKBC010000139.1:0-17598 GCA_040388825.1 Acidobacteriota bacterium
CATGCCGTTGAACGTCGTTCTGATCTTCTTTCAATTTGCCGTGCTCTGCTTTGCCCTCAGCCTCCACGAGTGCGCCCACGCCTGGACCGCCTGGCGTCTCGGCGATCCCACCGCCTACATGCTCGGCCGCGTCACCCTCAACCCCTTCAAGCAGCTCACGCCCATCGGCTCCGTGGCTCTTCCGCTCATCGGCATGTTCTTCGGACTCCCGCTGATCGGCTGGGCCAAGCCCACGCCCGTCACCCCGCGCAACTTCAAGAACTACAAGCGCGACGACATCCTCGTCACTCTCGCCGGCCCCGCCGTCAATCTTTCGCTCGCCATCATCTGCCTGCTCCTGCTTATCATCACCAAGCACGCCTTCCCCGGCGGCCCCGACCTGATTGACACCACCGCCGCCGTCGCCTATCAAGACCCCGACGTCAACCTCGCCACCCTTCCCACGCTCTTCCCCCTCGCTCTGCTGCTCTACTTTGGCATCCTCACCAACGTCGCCCTCTTCCTCTTCAATCTCATCCCCATCCCTCCGCTCGACGGCAGCCACATCCTCCGCCACTACCTCCCCTACAAGGCCTCGCAGATGTACGACTCCTTCAGCGCCTACGGCATGATCTTTCTCTACTTCATCGTCGCCCGCCTTCACGTCCTCAACGCCGTCTACACCCCCGTCCTCCGCCTCTTCGACTGGCTCCTCGTCAAACTCTAGCCACCCCTTTCCACCGGTCACTTCCCCCGTTTTCTCTACGCTCTACCCTCTACGCTCTACACTCTGTCTTATGGACCTCTGGACCAAAGTCGACGCTTACCTCACCCAAACCCTCCTCCCCTCCGACCCCATCCTCGACGCCACGCTCGCCTCCAATACCGCCGCGAACCTCCCCTCCATCGACGTTTCCCCACTGCAAGGCAAGTTCCTCGAGCTCCTCGTCCGCCTCCGCAACGCCCGCCGCATCCTCGAAATCGGCACTCTCGGCGGCTACAGCACCATCTCCATGGCCCGCGGCCTTCCCGCAGACGGCTACCTCCTCACCCTCGAGTTCAACCCCCGCCACGCCGAAGTCGCCCGCGCCAACATCGCCCACGCCGGCCTCGCCCACCTCGTAGAAATCCGCACCGGCCCTGCGCTCGACTCCCTCACCCAGCTCGCCGCCGAAAACCCCGCCCCCTTCGACCTCATCTTCCTCGACGCCGACAAGCGCAACAACGCCAACTACCTCGACCGCGTCCTCCCCTTCACCCGCCCCGGCACCCTCATCCTCGTCGACAACATCATCCGCGACGGCGCCATCCTCGACGCCACCTCCACCGACCCCGACGTCCAGGGCCAGCGCCTCACCCTCGAAAAGCTAGCGGCCAACCCCCGCCTATCCTCCACCGGTCTCCAAACCGTAGGCAGCAAAGGCTACGACGGCTTCGCCATGGCCCTCGTCCTCGACTAGCTACATCAGCATCTTCAACCCATGCTTCTGCACGATCGATTCGCTCGTATTCAAATACCGCGCAAACACCGGCTGACTCACCCTGCACCGCTCCCGAATCTTCTTGATCTGCTTCGGCTCCAGCGCCTTCGGTTCAGTCAAACACGCCTCATCGAAGCTCTGCATCGTCGTCTTGTCGATCGCCCCAACTTCGTACAATGCTGAAGCGGACGAATGAATCGCCTCGTACATATCGTCTTTGAATTTATTCTTCTTCATCGGCATATTTCCTCCCATTTGCCTTTCTCCAAAAGTGTCTCGAGCTCGCCTTCGGTTATCTCCGCATAGAGCTTGGCCAGCCGCCGATATTGCATCAACTGTCCCTCGCTGATGTTGGCCTGGTCCTTCTTCGCGAAGAGATACTCATATACCCAGAACTGCCCGGACCTCGTCAGCAAAATGCTGCGATACAGGTTTCTCCCAAGCCGTTTCTTGAACACTCCTCCGCCCAGATCGTCCGCCTGCCCCAGCATGACCTGCTGGATCGCCGCGCAGAGTTCGCTGTCCGATATCCGGCCTTTCCGAGCCACCTTCGCAAACCAGTCCGTCTTGAACACTCGCTCAGCTCGCACCGGCCGATCCTCGCTTCCCATAGTGTAGCACCTGGTGCTACGAAGACGAATCGCACGGATGTGTATCGCGGTGCAGGAATCCGAGTCCCCGCCATGTATCCTTAACCTTCAACACATGAGCCCCACCCCCACAAAATCCGCTCCTCGTCCCCGCGTCCTCTCCGGCATGCGTCCCACCGGCCGCCTGCATCTCGGCAACTACATGGGAGCCCTCCACAACTGGGTCCGCCTCCAGCAGGATTACGACTGCTACTTCTTCATCGCCGATCTCCACGCCCTCACCACCGACTACGCAGACCCCAGCCGCCTCAAGCAAAGCATCTTCGATGTAGCCGTCGACTTCATCGCCGCCGGCCTCAGCCCGGGCAAATGCACCATGTTCATCCAGTCCCACGTGCCCCAGCACGCGGAACTCCACCTGCTCTTCAGCATGTTCACCCCGCTCGGCTGGCTCGAACGCGTTCCCACCTACAAAGACCAGCAGGCCCAGCTCTCCGAAAAAGATCTCAATACCTACGGCTTCCTCGGCTATCCCCTGCTTCAATCGGCGGACATCCTGCTCTATCGCCCGGACTTCGTTCCCGTAGGAGCCGATCAGGTCGCTCACGTCGAACTCACCCGCGAAGTCGCCCGAAAGTTCAATCACCTCTACTCCCCCAAACGCATCGTCCCCGGAGGTCAAGCCGGTGGTGACGTTTCTATAAAAACCGAACTGGACCCGGAAAAGCTCATCCTTCCCGAACCGCAAGTCCTCCTGACACCCTCTCCCAAGCTCCCCGGCCTCGACGGCCGCAAGATGTCCAAGAGCTACGGCAACGCCATCTATCTCACCGATCCGCTTCCGATCGTCATGCAGAAAACTCAGAGCATGACCAATGGGGGACAGCGCCCAACGCAAGCAGATCCCGGCAACCCGGAAATCTGTCCAGTAGGCGACCTCCATCGCATCTTCTCCCAGCCCTTCGTCGATGAGAGAATCCGCACCGGCTGTACCACCGCTACCATCCGCTGCGACGAATGCAAGATGTTACTCGGCTCGTCTGTTTTCGAAGTGATTCATCCCATTCAAAAGCGCCGCGAAGAATTGCTGAGCAAACCCGACGTCGTCTGGCAAGTCCTCGAAAACGGTGCCAAACGCGCCGAGGCGACGGCTCTCATCGCCATGAAGGATATTCGCAACGCCACAGGCCTCTCGCGTGACATGTCAGGCATTCGTATCCACGACTCCGCGGATAGCACCGGCCCCGACGCTGTTGATTTTCGAAACCTCTCCGAACATCGTGCATGGATCGGGCTCGAGCCCAATATCCTGGCCCGCAATCTGCGCGAAATCTGGCGCACGGACATCCTCCCGGCAGAGACCATGCTCAAGCAGGAGTCGGAAGGAGTCTTCCTCACGCTCAACAAGCGTCGCGTCCTCGTAACCGCAGCCGCCCAGAATGGCGACCACACAGCGTGGACGTTTTCTGCCAAAGCCAAGACATACGAAGTGCTTGTCCTCCTGTGCTGGAGCAGCGATTTCATCGTGCAGGACTTTGTCGTACCGCAAAAGCTTTACCTCGCCCAATGGGTCATCGCCAAGAAGGCCGCGGGCAAGGGCGACATTGCATTCTCCGTCGAAAAAGTAGACAACCGCTTCCTGCTGCACATCGCTCACGCTACCGAACCGATCGACATTACCGACACGGCGAGAGCGTACGGAATCCTCTAAGCCAACCTATGCCTGAAGACCCACAAGCCGCCCACGACCTCAACGACACCAACCTCCCCAAGGCTTCTGACGTGGCGGCCCCGACCGAAGCCACTAGCTCCGAACCCGACCCCAACACCCCCACACAGAAACCCGAGCCCTTCGCCTTGGAACATCCCCCCACTCCCGCCCCTCCTCCCGAGCCCAAAAAGAAGTCCTCTCCGACTGACGAAGCCAGCCAGTCGCCCTTCTCCATCACCATCGGCCAGGTCTACGAAGGCCCCTTCGATCTTCTGCTCGACCTCATCCGCAAGCAGAACATCGACATCTACGACATCCCCATCGGCCGCATCACCGCCCAGTTCCTCGAGTACACCCACCACCTCAAGCAGACCGACATCGACGCCGCCGGCGAGTTCATCTACGTCGCCTCGCTGCTCATCCACATCAAGAGCAAAACCCTCCTCCCTCGCGACCCCTCCGACGTCACCGGCGCCGACTCCGAAGATCCCCGCCGCGAACTAGTCGAGCGCCTCCTCGAGCACGAGCGCTTCAAAGCCGCCGCCCAGATGCTCCAGCAAAAACAAATGGTCGAAGAAGCCACCTGGTCCCAGCCCGGCATGAAGCAGTTTCTCCACGACGAAGGAGTGGAGACGGTGGATGCAGAGCGCGACATCGCCGCCACCACCAACGATCTCCTCCTCGTCTTCCGCGACATCCTCCACCGCCTCCGCGAGCGCCCCGTCCACTCCATCGACGAAGACTCCGTCACCGTCGCTCAGATGATCGACTTCGTCAAACGCCGTCTCCTCATGGAAGACCGCCCCATCAGCCTCCGCCGCATGCTCCACAACACCAAATCCGAGCGCGCCCTCATCTGCACCTTCCTCGCCATGCTCGAACTCGTCCGCCTGCAGGCCATCATCCTCCGCCAGCCCGTCCTCGAAGGCGACATCCTCATCAAGAAAACCGAAAACTTCGAACAAATCTTCGCCGACCAGGCCGCCATCCGCGACGACTGGGGCTAAGCCACTATCCTGCACACGACTCATCTACAATCATCCCCAGTTCTCAAACCTGCCTTTGCATCGGTCCAGTCACAAAGCTGCGGCTTGAGTTGATCCTGCACGTTTCGGAGTCGATGCCAGATGCAACGAGTTCTGCACTCAGTCTTCGCTGCGGCTTGCTTCCTCTCCGCGACCATCAGCCTCCGCGCGCAATCACCTGCCAACCCCGCCATAGCCCAGGAAGATTTCGCTCTTGCCGTCGCCACGGCCCATGCACGCACCAGCCTGGTCACCGCTGGATCAAAGCCGTTTTTCATCTCCGCGAAGGTCGTATCCAGCTTGGCATTACGCGCCACTGGCAACGGCATGTACCAGAACAGTTGGGTCGACAACCAGCACTGGCGTCGCGACATCCAGTTCCCCGGCTTTGAAGAATCGGAGATGAGGAACGACTCTGGCCACTCCTGGTTCCAGCGCTCGTCCGAAACCGTTCCGCTCCGCGTCATGGAACTGCTCAGCGTCGTCATGATCCACGTCCCCAACTCGGCGGCCGCCGCGACCGTTCCCGTCACCGAAACATCCGCGATCGGCGACCACGACGAAGCGTTGACCTGTTACTCAGCCGCCCGGCCCACGCCTGAAGATGGCTTCCCGCGTCTCTTACGTTTTTGCTTCGAAAAAGCCACCGGGCTGCTCGTCACTGAAGATGCGCCTCTCAACACGCACATCGTCTACAGCAACTACATCGCGTTTCAGGGAAAGAACGTGTACACCCACGTTCACGTTACGGCGAGTGGCCTTCCCGTGCTCGACATCCAAATCCAGTACGCTCCTCTCGAACCTCATGCGCTCGACGCATCTGTGCCCGGCCCCGCCATGCAGCGGTCCGCGACCGCCGCCTCCGCTCCCAATCCCGAAGAAATCGGAAAAGGCAGCATGGAGTACCGCTTCAGCCCTCCACTTCCTCCCGGCACTCCGGACGCCGTCAAGAACAAGTCCGTGCAACTCCAGTTCCAGGTCGATGCGAATCACACCGTGCTCGATGCCTGCCTCGAAGAAGCACCCACCCAGGCCATGGCTGAAGCTGCCCTGCAAGCCGCTACGAAGTTCACGTTCATCCCCGCCACTGTTGACGGCAAGCCCATCGGAGCCCGCCTGTACTACCCCGTCTGGTTCAGATCAGGCGCCGACAATGGCTCCGCCCCACCCGACACGGCAGACAATCATCCCGCCACCACCACCGCCGCGCCTCAGCCCCCGTCCTCCAGCTCCTCAGTCGCCGGCATCTATCGCAGCCAGGAACCCTCCTACGTATTTCGTTACCCAGCCGGCTTTGAAGAAATTCCCAAGGGGCAGACGGAGGAAGAACTTCGCGCTTCCGGCCACCGCTACGGATTGGAACCCGGCGTCGAATGTCGAACCATCCTGCTCCGCGTGCAACGGCACATCCCCGACACCATCATTCCCGAAGTTCTCTCCATCAACGATCTCGCTCCCACCTGCATCTTCGGCGCAATCGATCAGAAGGGTCTCGAAAACTCGGCTGCCAACGCCGCGCGCCGTTACATCGACCAATGGGCGCAGGGTTCTGCCTCCAGGCCGGTACACTACACCGCAAACGGAAAGACCTTTGCTATCGTCACCGCCTCTGGAACGACCCGCGGAACCGTGCCGCAACCAATTCATCTTGTCATCGTCGTCACTTCGATCCACTATCATCTCGTGGTCTGGACGATCATCGGTCCTAAGGCCCATCCTCTCGCGCAAACCCTCGCAGCCTCCACCCTGCAAATCGGTGAAGGAGAAGAAGGTCCTCTAACCCCTCCGCTTTCGAACAAGCCTTAGCAACAACTGCCGCCGGCAACCGTATCCACACCTGCCGGGTTTCCCATCCACCTACCGGCCGGGTGGCCCGTTCATGCGCAGCCTTGGCGCATGAGTGGGATAGCCACCACAGCCCGCGCTACCATGGTCCATGCCTTCCGGCCTCCACCGCTATCAAGCCATCGGCGACCTCCACTTCGTCACCTTCACCTGCTACCGTCGTCCCCGCCTTCCTCAACAACGACGGGAGAATCCCCGGATACTTTCCCTAATCCTCGGGGCCGCAGGCCGCCCGTGAGACGCCCGCCAATGAAGCATCTGGCTCGTGACCCAGCCAACGGTCAGCCCAGGCAAAGCTATACCGGCGCACTTCAGGGGGAAAACTATGGCCCCCGGCAAACGAAAACCAACTGAAACAATCGCCCGCGCCCAGCGCTGCAATATCCCTCCCCAGCGCATCCGCCTGGATATTGTAGTTGTCCTTGTAATATTTCAGTTCCGTCGGATAACCCAGGCTGGCTCGTCGAAGCTCCACGATGCTCGGCATACCCGCGGTATCGCGCCAATTCATGTAGATCGGAAGCGCCCTGGCGATCTTGGGAAGGAGTTTATTCCCGTAGAACTCTTGCTCTGTGGATAGAATGAGCAATGGCCGGGGTGCCACCATCATCATCAGGCTATCGAAGTCGACCGGAATCGGCTTGTTCGGATCTTCTATATAGGGGCGAAACCTTTTTATATAGCAGTACGGACCCACATTCAGCTCTTTATAGCCAAACCGGCGCGCCAGCTCAGTGAGTTCTCGCTCATTGGGCTGATCCGGCCGAGCCCATGAATCGCCGTTGCGGTGCCAGTCGAGGACGCCGCCGTCGGCCAGAGTAGCGGAAATGCGAGGCTCAAATGCCCCTGCAAAGAGTGCCATGTGACCGCCAAAGGACAATCCCTGCACCCCGATATGCACCGGATCAACGAAATCGAGCGACTGGAGAAAATCCACGCCGCGCATAATGTCCCAGATATTCTTGCCGACCATCGACCACTCCGGATGCTTGGCATAAAAGCCGCGCGTGTCGAGTACTCGCGCGCCGGGCTCGACGCGTTCCCCATCCGTAAGGAAGTCCATGCTCAACGTGATGTAGCCATACTGCGCCCAAAACAAGCCGGACTGATGACCTTCCGCCCCACTACAGGGGGAATCGCCAGGCCTCCGGCCGGCAAGTCCGACGGTATAGTCCTTTCCTGAACCATACGTTGTGCTGTAGATGCAGATCATCGCAGCAGTCCGTTTTCCTTTTGCGCTGTTCGGCACCATGAGCCACGCGGTGACCCTGTCGTCCGATTCCGATTGGTAACTCACGTGGTACCGTGTGATGCCACCTTCGTCTGCGACTTTCTTCACGATCGGGCGAAGAGGTGGAACTTCTGCTGGAAAATTACCGAGCAGGTCGAGCCACGCCCCCTCGATTTTCTTTCGCTGCTGTGGCCACGGCTCGCCAGGCTCTGGCTTGCCATCGTGCGGCTGCATGATCGCCGCCCGTCCCACACCATGGGGCAGCATGACATCTGCTGCGAGTGCGGGAATAGCGGCGTTCATGAGCTCACGGCGGGATATTTTCATGGCTTGCCCAATCTCCTTCACGGTCGTAAGAATCATCGGTGCCTGCGCCTGGCGTGCTCCATCCCGATAAGGAAGATCAACCAAATCCGCCGGCGTACACCTGAACCTGAAAGCGTAAAGATACTCCGGCGCCGCGGATACAAGTAAGCGAACTACGGTCGAATCGGAATGTTCTATCCAACAATCTGGACACGGGCGGGCAGGTGGCCCGATCATGACCAGCCGATACTGCTGGGGTGGCACTTAGCGGCATGAGTGGGTTCCACGCTGCCGCAGGCCGGAGTGAAGCCGAAGGGCGAAACGACTGAATCGCCTTCCTCAACGCCCGCCCCAAAACTCCCGCGCCCCAATCCCCACCCACCCACTCGTTCATCGCCACCCACTGCTCCCCAAAATCCTTGTCAAGAGCCCCATCCACCCCAAAACCACCAAAACCCCTACCAACACCGGCGATTTCTCCCCAAATAACTTGGCCCACTTGCTCCAGCCAACTATCTACAATAGAAGTAGGGATCGAAACGAAAGACCAGCCCCCGCCCACCCAAGCTCTGGTTTCCCTGCTCACTGCTTTCTGCTAAATCCCGTAACCCCAGCAGAATGAAATACTTGACAGGTAAGCCATTTCGAATGAGACACTTGCGGCAGATCTCTGCTTGCAGATAGCTGAAAGCAAACCACTTAGCCCCGGGCAACAGATGATAGGGGGGAGGGGGGTATCCCCTCAATCCGCCTCCGGCCTCGACGCCGCATCCACCACCAGCGTCTCCACCGGCCCCTTACTCGCAACCAGCTTCAACCCCAACTGCTCCTGCACCGCCGAGAAGATCGACGGCGCATCGCCGCTATCCCCGGCCGGCGCCTCTTCCGGCCGAAAGTGCAGCGAAATATCGTACAAACCCGTCAGCCCCGTAGCATCCCGCACCGGCTTCCCCAGCGAGTTCCCCAACTGGCTAGCCAGCGACCGCACCTGCACCCCAACACCGTCATACGACCCCGGCCCCATCCTCATCGATCCCTTGTTGTACTTCTCAGGATGCGCCTTCCGCTCTTCATCCGACGGCGCATCCACCGCCGTCGTCGTCTTCAACTTCGGCCCGCTCTTATCCACCATCAGGTCATACACCGGCAGCGTCTTCGTCTCCATGTGGACCTTCAACTGAAAGCGCTCGATCAGCAGCTTCTGCAGCATCTCCCGCCGCTGCGTCACACTCAGCTTCTTGTAGGCATCCACATCAGCGGCGCTGATCTTGGCGGTCAGGTCGAACGCCGCGCTCGTCATCCATCCACTCAGCCCCGACACCTGGTACGGCTTCATGTCCCACGCGCTGCAGATCATCTGCTGCAGCGGCAGGTTCACCAGGCTCAAACCATCACGCGTCATCCGCCACGACATGTTCGAGTCGTCGCCGGCATGCGGCTTCACCACCGCAACATCCCACTCCGGCAAAGGTCCCGTAGCCGCCGGTTCGCCGCCCCGGTCCACATCCGACATCGTCGGCAGCTGCGCCCGCACCGGAAGCACCACCAGCATCATCCCAACAATCGCCGCCGCAGCCCAACCCAACGCTCTTCTGGCCATGTCCTCGCTCCCGATCCAACACCGTCCATTATCGGATACATCGCCCAGGACAACCTCCCTACCCCACCATCACCTCCTCGCCCTCATACTTAGCTGCGAATCGTGTTGGAAACTCGGCATTGGAGCATCCTTTCGTAACAAGCTCAACGAACACGCTGCGCACCACCGCTAAATGCACGCAGAAACATGCCAATTCAGCTATTAGTTCTTGCGTTGAGTAACTGCAAAATCTCTCGCTGCTCAGCCTTCGCCTCAGGCGACCCGGACCCACCACGCCCCGTCGTCTGTGAAGCCAGTTGTATTGCCGTCGATCCACTCTTGTTCCGAATCCTCGCACCCGCCCCATGCTCCAGCAAAGCCCGCACCGCAGCCGAGCAGCGCGTTCGCACAGCGCGATGCAGCGGCGTCGCTCCATCCAGGTTCTGCGCATTCGGATCGGCTCCCGCCTCAATCAGCCGCACAATCGTCGCCGCCTGCGCCTCCGGATTCCACCTCGCCGATCCCGGAGCTCCCACCGCCGCCGCATGCAGCGGCTCACCTCCCCGCCGATTCCTCGCGCGCACGTTGGCGCCCGCCTCGACCAACGCGTCCACCATCTCTGGACGATAAGCAGCAGCAGCAAAATGCAACGCTGTATCCCCGGAGTAGATATAGTGCCCAACCGCCTCAATGAATACGACGTTGTTGCTCTGGCGTGTAGCTCCTTGCATAAAACTAGCACCGGCAAGGCCAGGCGATGTACGCAGCAGTTCAGAAAACCGTTCCATGTCGCCCGCAACAATCGCGTCGATCAGCTTTCGCAGCAATTCATCCGAACTCGCCTCATCCATATCGCTGCCAGTCTAACCTGCTCCCCTCAACCTTGTCGGCGCCCCCGTATCCGCCTACTTCGTCGAAGATCCAAGCGCAAGGTCGATCAATTGCCGCGCCACCCGCGTCTGCTTCTGGCCCAGCAACTGCTGCGTGAAAACATGGAAGAACGACCCCGCCATCAACGAACGTGCGGAGGCTTCAGCGTCCACCTGCGCCGCAATGCGGCCGAGCTTTTGCTCCTGCCGGATGTAGTCCGCAAGCCGCGCAATTCCACCATGGGGCCCCTTGCCCCGCTCGGTCAGCGAGGCGCGCACGCTCTCCAGCAGCGCCGGCTCCGCAAACAAAGAGCACAGCATGGGCGCCACCCGCTCATGGAACTCCAGCAAACCTTTCACCGCCGTGGCAAGGTTGCTCCGCGGCGATCCGCGCCCCACGCGCTGCTCCAGCGCCTTCAACGGCATCACCATCGCAGGAAGGCTCTGCTCCAGCACCGTAAGCAGAAGATGCGCGCGTCCCTCGAAGTGCACATAGATGGCCCCCTCCGAACACCCCACAGCCTGCGCAATCGCCTTGGTCGTCACTCCGCTCAAACCGTTTTCGCGCAGCAACGCTTCAGCCGCTGCGATGATCTGCGTCTTGCGGTTGGTCTTGGGCTCGGCCTTGGCGCTTCGCTTCGTCGTCAGTGCTTTCAGGCGCATCTTGCTTGATTGTAGCCTCGCCCTTCCCGTCCTCATGCTTATCCGCTATTGTATATGTAGTGAGCGCTCACTCATAAAAGAGGCAATCGATGAACCGCTTGAAAGCCAGCAGGATCCTCCTGTCGTTTGTGCTGCTCGCCGGCAGCGCCATGTCGTTTGTGTTGGACTGGCAGCCCAACCACCTGCTTAACCCCGCCTGGCACCCCCACGCGCGCTTCCACGCCGCCATCCTGCTCTTCCTCTTCGCCGGCGTCGCGGCCATAGGCACATGGCTGCTGTGGAGGCGGTCCACCGAGCCCGCCGTAGCTATCACCGCGGCTGCCCTGCTCTCTGCCTCCTACTGGGCGCCCTTCTTCTACGTTCCATTCCTCTTGCCGGGGTCATCCTGGTGGGCCGGAATCCCCGGTCACGAGCCCCGCATTCACGGCGTGATCGTCTATCCGAATCTCATCGTCGTCGGCCTCATGCTCGCAATCACCATCGCCGCAGGTTGGCTCGGGCGCAATGCAGCTGCATCACTGCAAACCCGCGTCTGAACATCACCGCTCGTTGTCGATTCCCGGACGAGTCGCCCCTAAGCGCCAACTCGATTACCGAGTCACCACCAGCGAAAGCCCCACGCTCGCATCCTGATACGACAGCGTGCCCACCGACTGTACCTGCAACGTATACGTGCCCGGCGGCGTCGAGTCTGGATAATGCGACGAGCATCCGCTCACCCCTGCCAGCGCCACAACGACCACGGCAGCCAGCCAGCCCCGCCGCCTGCGTCGCAGCAGCAACAGCGGCATCATCGCCAGCCCTGCCCACCACGTGCTTCCGCCGCTCCACTCCTTCGCGTAGAACCCCGGAACTCCTGACGTGTCCACAATCAGCGACACCTCAGCGGGCTTGCCCTGCACGTTCACCGTGCTCTGCGCAAACGTGCATGTCGCCCACTCCGGAAGCGGCCCGCAACTCAGCTCCAATGTGTCCGCAAAGTCCGCCGTCGGAACAACCCGCACCGTTACCGTCGCATGGTGCAGCGTCACAATTGTCACGGGATTGGGTTCCACCTCCAGGTGATAGCTCCCCGTCACCGCGGACACCGCCTGCACCATCTGCGCCTTGCTCGGAGCCAGCACCGCCGTCCCTTGATACGTCGCCACCATCGTGTGTCGTCCGGCAGCCAGCGCCGACGTCGTATACGTCGCCGTCCCGTCGGAAGCCAGCGTCAACGTCGCCAGAGTCACTCCATCCGCGCTCAGCAGCACCTGCCCATCCGCTGCAATCAGTCCAGCCACCACCCGCACGCTGAACGTCACCGCTTGTCCCACGTGCGAAGGATTCAGTGAGCTCGTCAGCGTCGTCGTTGTCGGCCCTTTGTTCACCAGCACGTACTCCACCGTAGACACGCCGGTCGCCAGCGTCGAACTCCCGCCATACGTCGCAGTCATCCCCGCATAGCCCGTAGGCAGCTTCCGGTTCACCGCCGCCGTTGCATGGCCTGTTGCGTCCAGCAGCGCCACCGCCACCACCGTGTTGTTCAGTGAGAACGTCACCGTCCCTGTAGGCACGCCTCCCGCTGCGCTCACCGTGGCGCTCAGCGTCATCGTGTTGCCATAGTCCACCGTCCGCGGACTCGCCTTCGCAATCACCACCACCGGCGTCAGTACGCTCGCAGCTCCTCCCAGAAGTTCGCACGCGCCCATATCCATAACCGCATAGCCCGCGCCGGTATTGTCCACAATCCGCGCGCGGCCATCGATGTCCACGCTCTCCGCGACCGCGCTGTTATTGCCGCGATCCGCCACCGGCGTCCCCGCCGGCGGACAGTACCGCGCCGGACTCACTCCATAAACCTGCGACACCGCCTGCTGATTGCCGAACGTCACCCCATCCGGGCTGAACGCCGCCGGCAACGGAAGGCACAGCGCCGGCCCCACCGTAATCGGAACATTCAGCACGCTGTTGTGGTCAAGGTTCGCCGGAAACGACCCCTGCGCCAGCTCCAGCATCAACTGCTGCGATGGCCCCAATTGCGGAAACGTAGGATCCCGGCCGTCACCCTCCACAATATTGTTTGCAATCGTCACACCATTCTGAAAGCCCGTCACGTGCACCTGCCAGCCCTTCGCATTGCTGTCCGGCAGCGCGTTGTCCACGATCGTGTTCGAGCGTATCCATATCGATCGCGGCTCATCCACTCCCGAATCCGTCACCGTCAGATCGATCGCGCCAAAGTGTCCCGCATTGTTCGAAATTACGTTCTGCTCCACGCGCAGCCCATGCGACGCCGCCAGCTTCATCCCGCCCGCCGACCGCGGAATCTGGCTGTTGCCGTTCTCATACACAACGTTGTCGCGGATCACCACATCGTCTGCGTTGCTGGAGAGGACCCCGCCCAGCGTGTTGTCCTGCACCACGTTGCTGATCACGTTTACCGCACCGCCAAACAAGCAGATCCCGAACGTATTCGACTGCATCACGTTGCGCGCTATCAACGGCGTCGCACCCTGCACGTACACGCCGCATCCACCCTGGTCGATCACCGCCTGCCCCGCCACATAGTGCGCGCCCGTCACGGTGAATCCTTCCAGCCCCGCGCCTGCGCTTCCTTGCTCGCCGTGCGCAATCGTCACACCCACCTGGTTGCCTGTCACATTCAGCACCGTCAGGTCCGGCCGCGTCAGGTCCACGGACCGCACCAGCACCGACGTCCCTCCAAAGTCCAGGGCTTCCTTGTACGTCCCCGGAGACACCAGCACGGTATCGCCCGCCTGCGCCTGTTTGATCGCTCCCTGGATCGTCGCTGCATCGGCCGGAACGCGGATCGTTCGTTGCGCAACGGCCGCGCAGCTCAGCCATCCTAAGACGATGGCGATGCCGCCCACTCGGTTCATCCGGTGATCTCCGCGCGCCACAAAGCTTTGTCGAATGGAGGAGAGAATACCACGCCCTCCACTCGCACACTCAACCCTGTCGCGCTGCGAGCTGCTTACTCCAGCGTCCCCACCCACACCGCAAACGCCGGCAGCGTAATCTTCTTCAACGAAGTCACTCCTTCCAGCTCCTTCACATCCGTTACCAGCGTCTTCACGCTCTCCGCCTTCACACCGGCCTCACTCACATCGGGCGATATCTCCTGCACCTCAGCGGAAATATTGATCGCCACCACCACCGATCCCTTCCCCTCCGGCCCCGTCCGCACAAACTCCAGCACCGCCTTGTTACCGCGATCGATCATCACCTCGCCGCCATCATGCAACGCCGGTACTGTGCGCCGCAACGCAATCAGCTTCCTGTGCCACTCCAGCATCGACTCCTTATCGCCAGTCTCCGCCTGCACATTCACCGTCTTGTAGCTCTCAGGAATCGGCAGCCACGTCTTCGCCGCGGTCGAGAACCCCGCGTCCTTACCCGCGGTCCACTGCATCGGAGTCCGCTCCCCATCGCGTCCCTTCTCCTTCGGCCACCCCGTAATCCCAATCGGGTCCTTCACATCTTCTTTCCGCGTCGGAGTCGAAGTCACCATCCCAATCTCCGCTCCGTAGTACGTCAACGCCGTCGCGCGATTGGTCAGCAGCAGCGCCGCCACCGCTTTCGCGATTTCCAGATTGTGCACACCATCGCCAAACCGGTCCCAGCTCCGCACATTGTCATGGTTGTCGAACACCAGCAGCGGCTGCGATCCCTGCACACCCGTCTCCACCGCCTCCAGGCTCCGCCGCAGCGCACTCGTTTCCATATTCCCGCCCGTGAACGCTACGACCATATCCATCGGAAGCTGCAGCTCATCTTTCGCCGCTCCGCCATACCACTTGTCCAGCTCCGCCGTGTCCATCGTGTACGTCTCGCCAATCAACACACGATCCCCCGGATACTTCGCCACCATTGCCCGCATCCGCCGCAACACATCATGCACCTCCGGCAGCGCGGTCGTATACTCCGTGTTCAAAATCTTGTCGCCCTGCGCGTCCACGCCACCCCGCTCCGGCTCATCGCGCAACTGCGTATCTTCATACAGTTGATCGATCGCATCCAGCCTGAATCCCGCCACACCCTTATTCAGCCAGAACTGCATCTCCCCAAACATCTCCTTCTCAACCTTGGGATTCCGCCAGTTCAAATCCGGCTGCTGCTTATAAAACTGGTGATAGTAAAACTGCTTCACCCCGGGAACCCACTCCCACGCCGATCCGCCAAACATCGATACCCAGTTATTCGGCGGAACCCGTCCCTCATGCGACCCCGGCCCCGTCCCCGGCTTGCCGTCGCTCCACACGTACCAATCGTGTTTCGGACTCGTCCTTGAGCTCGCCGCCTCTTCAAACCACTTGTGCTTGTCCGAAGTATGGTTCAGCACCATATCCAGAATCACCCGCACATGGTGCGCCTTCCCCGCAGCCAGCAGCTTGTCGAAGTCCGCCATCGTCCCATACTGCGGATCCACCGCCTCGTAGTTCGAAATGTCATACCCAAAGTCCACCTGCGGCGACGGATACATCGGTGCAATCCAGATCGCATCCACCCCCAGCTTCTCCAGGTAGTCCATCCGTGACGCGATCCCTTTCAGGTCCCCCATCCCATCCCCGTTCGAATCCATAAACGACCGCGGGTAAATCTCATAGACCACAGCATGCTTCCACCACGTCGGATCACTCGAAGGCGCTGCCCCATTCACCGCACCCTGCGCTTTGGCCCCACCCGCAGCCATCAACATCGCCATCACCAACCCCAGCATCAACCGTTGCAAACGCATCACCATCTCCTCGCACCAAACTACCGTTGACCATCTTTTTCTACGCTCTACACTCTACGCTCTACACTCTGTGTCTCTGCTACCCTTAAATCTCCACCGTCACCCTTCCCAACAACAGGAGCCCCGCATGCGCATCCACACCCTTCGTGTCTCGCTACTCGTCTCCCTCCTCACCCTCACCGCCGCCGCGCAAAAGCCCTGGCCCATCCGCGCCGTCATCATCACCACCTTCGAGGTCGGCAACGACACCGGCGACATCCCCGGCGAAGCCCAGTTCTGGATCGAGCGCGAGCACCTCACCGAGCCCCTCGACTTCCCCGGCGGCCCCACGCTCCCTCCCGGCCAGCACGCCCTCCGCACTAACGCCGACCACACCACCCTCGGCATCATCTCCGGCACCACCCTCGTCAACGCCACCGCCTCCATGATGGCCCTCGGCCTCGATCCCCGCTTCGACCTCTCCCACGCCTACATCCTCATCAACGGCATCGCCGGCGTCGATCCCAACGTCGCCTCCGTCGGCTCCGCCGCCTGGTCCACTGAAGTCGTCGGCGACGTAGTCCGCGAAATCGACGCCCGCGAGATGCCCAAAGACTGGCCCTACGGCTGGTTCCCCACCGGCTCCAAACAGCCCAACCCACCCGACACCGACGCCCCCACCTGGCACCGCTCCAACCTCTTCGCCCTCAACTCCAAACTCGTAGCCTGGGCCTACTCCCAAACCAAAGACCTCAACCTCGGCGACGACGACAAGGTCAAAGCCTTCCGCTCCGAATACACCGGCTTCCCCAACGCCCAGCGCCCGCCCTTCGTCCTCATCGGAGACACCTTCTCCTCCGACTACTACTGGCACGGCGCCATCATGAACAAGTTCGCCGAAGACTGGGTCCGCCTCTGGACCAAAGGCCACGGCACCTTCGCCATGACCGCCATGGAAGACTCCGGCTTCCTCGGCGCCATCGAGCGCCTTGCACCCATGCATCGCGTCGACCCCAACCGCGTCCTGGTCCTCCGCACCGGCTCCAACTTCGACATGCAGCGCCCCGGCCACATGCCCGTAGAATCCCTCACCGCACCCTACATCGGCGGCAAACTATCCCTCGAGTCCGCCTACCTCGTCGGCAGCACCGTCCTCCACAACATCCTCAACAACTGGTCCACCACCCGCGACCATATCCCCGGCGACTAACAGGCATCCCGTCGGGAATTTTCGTCACAACTCTCTCCAAAAATCCCCACCCCCGCTGCGTCCTTCCCTCCCACAATCGCGTACCCTAACCTGTACACACGTTTTGCCTCCGGAAGGATTGTCGTGGCCTGCCCACTCGATACCTTGCCGTGGCCGCACTCCCGGTCCCGTTTCTCCCTCAGGATCCAGCGCACGGCGGGCAAAAATTCGGTATCCCCTCCCTCTGCGCCACCGGTCCATCTCCTGAAATCGCGACGCGACGCAATCTTTCTTCGCAACAACTTAGCCCCATTTTCACCTTCCAGCGGGAGGCGTTCTTGACCTCCCGCCACCTCTCCCCCCTCCTCCTCCTCGCCTTCCAACTCGCCGCAATCCTCGCCACCACCACC